>NZ_JARAML010000015.1:0-114734 GCF_028807375.1 Marinovum sp. PR37
CGGACTCTAATCAACGGTGGAGGAAAAATCCCGTGGCAGGTCAATCCGCACCTGGCCAACGCGCCAAACCGACTAGGATAAACCCTTGCGGAGAGTGGCGCAGGCTGGAACGCTGCAACAAAGTGCCGGATTGAAGCGCGACACTCGCTGCATCTAGAAAATGCAATGCCTGATACTACATAAAGTAGGAAAACTTACTGATCGAGCGAGGTGTAGGTAGTGTCAGGCGATGAGGAAAAGCCCAAGGGTGTCGACATTTCGCAGCTTGGTAAAGTGAACACTGGCGACGATGAAAAGTCCGAGCCTGCGCGCAGAATCGTTGACAGGACAGCACGACTGCCCGTGGGTGGACGCGCCTTGCAAGAGGCTTTGCGGGGTCTCGGTGGCGTTAGCGCGCTTGCAGAGGCCGCGCGGGCTGCCAGTGCAGTGACCACGCTGAAGGATCAGCTAGACGCCCTGACCGGTGTGAGTGTTTTCACTGAACAGATGAAAGCCCAACAGGAGGCGATGCGGGCTTTGGCGTTGCCGGATGTGTCCGCTTTTTCGGGCATTACTGCACTCGCAGACCAACTCAAAATCGAACACGATGCATTCGCGCAGGCGCGGAACCTTGCTCTTGGGGGCCTGCCCGGAGGCTTTCTGGACGCAACCACTGGCCCCGCTGCTGGTGCAGCATCTCAGCTTTTTCAGGACATGCGCGAACAGTCCAGCTTGATCAATCAGCACATGGACATGTTCGAGGATATGCGGCGGGCGCTAGAGGCTTCCAGTCTTTTCGATCTCACCAAGGCCGTAAACATCCCCCGCTTTGGCTCTGGGATTGAGGCACTTGGCATCGGTCGTATGGGGTCCGCGATTGAGGCGGCGGACGCGGCGCACATGTTGGGACTTACCCCGACCTTCCATGACGAATTCAGGTCGGTAACGGCGGCGCTTGCGGATCAAGCGTCTGCGTTTGCACGGGTGCGTGACCTCACCTCTGTTGCGGCTCTTAGCTTTGATCTTGCGGGTAGCCTGGAAGCAATGCTCGCCCGCAGCCTTGCGGCACAGGAGGCGCTGCTTGAAGAACACAAGAGCACGGCGGTTGACGCCAAAGCAGAGGCTGCCTTTCATCGAAGGGTCGCCACGATTCAGGTCATCATCAGCATCCTGACGTTCTTCCTGACCATCGCGTTGCAGCTTGAAGCGCGACTTTCAGATGGGGACGCCGCCGTTCGGGCAAACACAGAAGCCTTGGTTGAAATGCGAAATTCGTTTGATGCGATGGCGACGCAGCTAGAAGCCATGCAAGAAACTCAGGAAAGTGAAACAGAACGCCAAGATGCGGCAGACGCAGAGATTGCGGGCATCCTGCGCGGTATCGCCAAGACGCTTTCTGATCAGGCAGAGGTCGAGGCGGAATCCGAGGCGGCAATGGAGCCATTTGAAACGCACGCACCCAATCGCGGTGACAGCGTGCAGTGATCTGATTGAACTGCGCATTGTCCGATCATCGCCCCAGTCCTATCTTGGCTTTGGGTCCTTCCGGGGGTGGGGGTGCGCTAGGCGGGGACACCGACCCGCGAAACGTGAGCGATTTCAAATTTCACACAGCGAAGTTGGGCAGATTGAACCTACACGATGATGGCCGGGAAGCGATCTGCAAACAGAACCCATCTTCCTGTTCCAGTGTGGGCTTCGGGGCGCGACAGGCGACAGCCCTAAAGGGTGCTGTCGCGTCGGTCGCGGCGTCCCCGGCTGGCCTTGGCGACAGTTGCGACATGTCGCGCGGCTGTCGTGATCGGTCGCAGCGTCGGAGATTGATCCTGGCCCATTTTCCGGTGCCTCGATTCGCGCCGGTTCCCGCCTGAAGTGGGTGGATTCCCATTTCGACAGATACCGCCGGTTCGGTAGACTTTGGCGGTAGAAAGTCCGAAATCCCTTTAGATTCAATGGGTATGGTTGCGCCCCCGGGCACCATTTAGACCCAAGACCTCTTCAAGATCAGCGCCTTAAGGGCCAATTCCGTCCAACCGCAGCGTCGCGCGGTCAGCCTTGGCGCCCCTTGAATTCCGGTCAGCCGGCATCGCGCTCGCGGATGGCCAGTACCGAGGAATAGGTCGAGACCGAAAAGGGCACCAGGAAGGTCAGGCAGATCTTGGCGAATTGCCCGGCGTTCACCGTTCCCGCAAGGATCGCGTCGCCGTGGTTGAGCAGCCCCAGAACGATCCCGACCACAATCGCCACGCGAAGCGCGCGGGTGACAACCGATCTGCGGGTCGCGATCCGGATAAATCCCTCGCGGGGCGTGCCGCCCGTGGTGCTGGTCATTGGCTCTTTCTCCCGGCTCTGCGCTGCGCCGCCGGCCCAAGGCACGCTGTTGCGCGACGCGCGGCGGCAGACGTCCCCGCAGAAAGCAGGTCTGCCGGCGAAAGTCGAGCCTGCGGGGCGCCGGCGCGAGACACGCCGCGCCGCTACGGCCTGCTCCGGCGCGGCTTTGTCGGTGCCGGCTTGTGTCCAACTGGCCCGGGCCTATCTAAGCAGCATGAGCGACCTGCACACCGCGATCTCTGCCTGCCGGCTCTGCGCCGCGCGATTTGCCGCGACCCGCACCCGGCATACCCCGCGGCCGGTGGTCTGGTTCGATCCGGCGGCACGGCTGCTGATCGCGAGCCAGGCGCCGGGGCTGCGGGTGCATGAGGCCGGGGTGCCATTCTGGGACCGGTCGGGCGACCGGCTGCGGCACTGGCTGGGAGTGGACAAGGACACCTTCTACGACCGCAGCCGCATCGCCATCCTGCCCAACAGCTTCTGCTTTCCCGGCTATGACGCCAACGGCAGCGATCTGCCGCCGCCACGGCTCTGTTCCGAAACCTGGCACAGTCGGGCGATGGCATCGATGCCCAACCTGCGGCTCAAGCTCGTGATCGGCGGCCATGCCCAGAAATGGCATCTGGGCACGCGCCGCCCGGTCACCGAGGTGGTGCAGGACTGGCGCGCGGCGCCCGAGGGAGTCATCCCCCTGCCCCATCCCTCCTGGCGCAACACCGGCTGGCTGAAGAGGAACCCCTGGTTCGAGGCCGATCTGGTGCCGGAGCTGCAACGCCGCGTGCGCGAGGTTCTGGCGGGCTGAGCCGATGTTGTCCACGCCTTTCGCTTGCCTCGTCGGCCCGGGCGAACTACCCGAGAGCGAAAGCAACCCCGGGGCCCGCGGCCGATCTGCCGCCGTTTCCCCGGACACGAGGCAAGGAGATGCCGAGATGACAGACCCCACGCCGCTCGACCTGGCCCATGCCGCGATGGAGGCGGCGCCCGAAGATGACGCCGCGCGCCTGCGGTTTTACGAGCGGCTGGCCGATGGCGAGGTCTTTCTGCTGCTCGCCGGCGCGCCCGAGGGCGAGAACGTCGAGCCCGAGCTGTTTGACGTGGCCGATGCGCGCTTCGTGCTGGTCTTCGACCGCGAAGAGCGGCTGGCGCGGTTCACCGGCCGGATCTCGCCTTATGTCGCGCTCTCGGGACGGGCGATTGCCGGCATGCTGGCCGGTCAGGGCATCGGACTGGCGGTCAACCCCGAGGTGGCGCCGTCGCAGATCCTGATCCCGCCCGAAGCGGTCGACTGGCTGGCCGAGACCCTGTCGGACGGCCCCGCCGAGGCCGAGGCGCGGCCCGAAGAGATCACCGCGCCGCGCGGCCTGCCTGAGGCGCTGCTGACCGCGCTCGATGCCAAGCTGGCCAGCGCCGGCGGGCTGGCGCGTTTTGCCTATCTGGCGGGCGTTACCTATACCGGCGGCGCGCGCGGCCACCTGCTGGGCTTTGTCGGCGCGACACCGGGGGCCGAGCCGGCGCTGGCGCGGGCGATCAACGAGGCCTTGACCTTTTCCGGGCTGGAGGCGGCGGCGCTTGACGTGGCCTTCTTTGCCACCAGCGATCCGATGGCGGCGACGCTGGCGCGCCACGGGCTGCGCTTCGACCTGCCGCAGCCGCCGACACCGGAGGATCGCCCCGCCCCCGGCAGCGACCCCGACAAGCCGCCGATCCTGCGCTAAAGCGGAGCCGGGCGCGAAACCCCACCCATCGTCGCACCCTTACCCGCCCCCGTGACATCGCGGAACCTGCCGCCTATAAGGCGCGAAACATCCCATCTCCCCGAGGACGACATTCATGACCATCCAGGTTTTCGGCCATAAATCCCCCGACACCGATTCCACCGGCGCGCCCATCGTCTGGGCCTGGTATCTCTCCGAGATCAAGGGCACCCCCGCCGCGCCCAAGCTGCTGGGCGAGCCCAATACCGAAGCCGCCTTCGTGCTCGCGCATTGGGGCCTCGACAAGCCCGAGATCATTTCCGGCGTCGCCGCCGATGCGCCGGTCGTAATCGTCGACACCAACAACCCGGCCGAGCTGCCCGAGGGAATCAACGACGCCGACATCCAGGCCATCATCGACCACCACAAGCTGGTCGGCGGGCTGGAAACCAAGGGCCCGATCGACATCCGCATCGAGCCGCTCGCCTGCACCGCGACGATCATGTACAAGATGATCGGCGACGATCTGGCGCAGGCCCCGAAGGCGATCAAGGGCGCGATGCTGTCCTGCATCATTTCCGACACGCTGGAATTCCGCTCGCCCACCACCACCCAGGAAGACCGCGCCATCGCCGAAGCGCTGGCCAAGGATCTGGGTGTCGAGATCTGCGATCTGGCGGAAAAGATGTTCGCCGCGAAATCCGACGTCTCGGCGTTTTCCGACGCCGAGCTGCTGCGGATGGATTCCAAGGAATATGGCGTCGGCGACACAAAATTCCGCGTCTCGGTGCTGGAAACCACCGCGCCCAGGACTGTCCTCGACCGCAAGGACAGCCTGATGACCTCGATGCAGGAGGTGGCGAAAGAGGATGGCGTCGATCAGGTGCTGCTCTTCGTGGTCGACATCCTGAACGAGGAATCGACCCTGCTGGTGCCCAACGAGCTGGTGAAAAACGTCGCCGCCAAGAGCTTTGACGCCGACGCCGCCGGCGACACGCTGGTCCTGCCCGGCGTGGTCAGCCGCAAGAAGCAGATCATTCCGAACCTCAAGGTCTGATTGCGGTGGGCCTGTTCGGTCTCTCGAAAACCTCGGGCGCGCTGCCGGATTTCGCCGCGCTCCCGGTCGAACAGGCCATCGCTTCGCTCGCGGCGCTGCCGGCAGCGCGCAAGAACAGGGCCGCGGCCTCGGTGCTCTACTCCGCCCGGGCCCGGCCTTCGGCACTCGACGACCAGATCACGCTTTTCGACGCGATTGCCGCGCTGCCCGACCTCGCGCCGCATCACCGCGCCAATGCCCGCATTGCCCGGACCCACAAGGCGCTGGAGCTGGGCGACGACACACGTCTTTCGGAAGGGCTGGCGCCGCTGCTGGCGCTCGGTGACGAGATCGCGGCGTTTTCCACCAGCGAGGACATCCGGCAGGATCGCTGCCACGTCGGCTTTTCCCGGGCCTATGTGGCGCTGAACGCGGCGCTGATGTTGGGCGATGCCGCGCTGCTGGCCGATCTCGCCACCGAGGCGGTGGCGCTCTGCCGCAGCCAGCTTGCCCGGCCCCTGCCCGCCGGGTTCTACCGCAGCTCGGCCAATGTCATGCGCTGTCTCGCCTTCGCCCTCGTCTCGGACCGCCAGGCGGCAGAGCCGGCACAGGCGGAGGAAATCGCCGATCTCGCCCAGGTCGTCTTTTCTCGGGCGCTCGACCTGCGCCCGCCCCCGGGGCGGCGCGAAAAATCCCGCAAGGTCAGCTCGGGCATCCCGATGCCGGACGCGGAGTTCATGCGCACCGCGGCGCTGGCGCAACTTCTGAGCCAATGGGCGCGGAGCCGGGACGCCGAGCGCCGGGCCCTGTCCGACATGATCGGCGACCTCGCCGTGGCCCAGCGCACCCCGGACCAGCGCGACAGGCTGCGGGCCGCCTGGCAGGCTCAGCGACAGTAGGCGCCGCCGCGATGGCGCGCGGTGTCGTAGTGCAGATGATCCTCGTGATAGCCGTCTGACCCCGGCCCCAGGGTGGTGCCGAAAATGCCGCAGGCCGCGCCATGCGCCCGCTGCAACGCGCGCCCCTTGCGGCCCCGCCGCCAGTCGCGCAGCACGTTGAGCGTGTCACCGTTGACCAGGACAATCTCGGAAATGTCGATCGCCTTGCCCTTGCCGTGTTCGCTGATCTTGGCGCCGGGCCGGTTGTTGCGGGTGCGGCAGGAATAATGCGCCGCAACGCGCAGACCGGCGATGCCGCCGCCCATCTTGCCCACCGCCGGCCGCAGCCCGGTGTCGACCCAGGACTGCAAGGCCCGCGCGGTGCCGCAGGTCAGCACCGCGCGCTGGCTGAGCTGCACGCCCGAGACCGCCGAGACCCGGACCGCCCGGTCGGTGCCGCAGCCGGCGATCCGGCCGGCCACGGGGCCGATCTCTTCGCCTTCGACCCCCACCAGCCCGCAGAGTTGGCCGCGCGGCTTTTCGCGCTGTGCCATGATCTTGGTCACGAACCCCTCGGGGCGCACCGTGGGCCGGGGCGAACGCAGCGGGCGCAATGGCAGCGGTGGCAGCAATTGCGCCCGGGACATGGACGCGAGAAAGACCCCGACCGACCGCGCCATCGGCCGCAGGCTGGTCTCGGGCGCCATGGAACTGGCGGAGACAGAGGTGGCCAGAAGGCCGGTCAGCAGCGCGGGCAGTACCCGCCTTGTCACAACCCGCGTCGCCTGCCCCCGCATCAACCGCCCCTCGTTACCCTACCTGTCGTGTTTCTTCGCCCGTCCGAAATCCGGGGCATCGGTGTCCTGCCCGGCCTCGATGATACCACGCCTGATCGCCCGCGTCCGGGTGAAATAATCGAACAATTCCTCGCCGTCCCCGGTGCGGATCGCCCGTTGCAGGGCAAACAGCTCTTCGGTGAAGCGACCGAGCATTTCCAGCGTCGCCTCCTTGTTGGTGAGGAAGACATCGCGCCACATCGTCGGATCGGAGGCGGCGATGCGGGTGAAATCACGAAACCCGGCGGCCGAGAACTTGATCACCTCCTGGTCGGACACGCGGGAGAGATCATCGGCCACGCCCACCATCGTATAGGCGATCAGGTGCGGAATATGGCTGACCACGGCGCAGACCAGATCGTGATGCGTCACTTCCATCCGCTCGCAATTGGCGCCCAGTGCCTGCCAATAGGCCTCGACCCGCTCTACCGCAGCCCTGTCGGCGCCGTCGGGCGGCACGATCAGCGTCCAGCGGTTGTCGAACAGCGAGGCAAAGCCCGCCTCCGGCCCGGAATGCTCGGTGCCGGCCATCGGGTGGGTCGGCACGAAATGCACGCCGTCGGGCACATGCGGACCGACCGCCTCGACCACGGCGGCCTTGACCGAACCGACGTCGATCACCGTGGCGCCGGGTTTCAGATGCGGGGCGATGGCCTCGGCCACCACACCCATCGCGCCCACCGGCACCGCGAGCACGATCAGATCGGCGCCCTCGACAGCCGCCTCGGCGCTGTCGCAGACCGTATCGCAAAGCTGGATGCGGCGTGCCGTGTCGCGCGTCGCCTGCGAGCGGGCGTAGCCGCTGATTTCCGCGGCGACACCGCCGCGCCGCATGGCATGAGCCATCGACGAGGCGATCAGCCCGAGCCCGATCAGGGCAACCTTGCCGTAGATCTGCGCCATCAGCCGCCCTCCCGCCAGCGCGAGAGCGCGGCGATCACCCGGCCGGTCTGATCGGCGTCGCCGACGGTGATGCGCAGACCCTCGGGGAAGCCGTAGCCGCCCACCGCGCGCACCAGGATGCCGGCGGCCTGCAAGGCCCGATCGGCCGTCTCCGCCTCGGCCGCGTCGGCAAAACGCGCCAGCACGAAATTGGTCTCGCTGTCGTCGCAGGCCAGGCCCAACTGCCGCAGCGCGCCGGTCAGCCGCGCCCGCTGATCGCGGTTGAGCGCCACACAGTCGTGCAGCCAGTCCGCATCGCGCACCGCCGCCTCGGCCGCCGCCATCTGCAATTCCGACAGGTTGAACGGCTGGCGCAGCCGGCGCAGAACGTCGATCATCTCCTGCGGGCCATAGCCCCAGCCGACACGCAGGCCGCCAAGGCCGTAAATCTTGGAAAAGGTCCGCGTCATCAGAACGTTGGGCCGTTCGGTCGCCAGCGCCGCGCCGCCGTCGTAACTCTCGGCGTATTCGGCATAAGCCGCGTCGATCACCAGGATGACGCGCTCCGGCAGACCATCGGCCAGCCGCAACAGCTCTTCGTCGGCGAGCAGCGTCCCGGTGGGGTTGCCGGGATTGGTGAGAAGCACCACCCGGGTGCGCACGGTCACCGCGTCAAGAATGGCATCGACATCCACCCGCCGCCCGGCCTCGGGCACACGCACTGGCGTCGCGCCGGTCATATGGGTGAGAACCGGATACATTGAGAAGCCATGTTCGGTGTGGATGATCTCGTCACCCGGTCCGGCATAGGCCTGGGTGACGAATTGCAGCACCTCGTCCGAGCCGACGCCACAGATGATCCGCTCGGGGTCGAGCCCGTGCACCGCGCCAATGGCGCCGCGCAGGGCGGCGTGATCGGTCGAGGGATAGAGATGCACCTGCCCCGCCGCTGCCACGATGGCCGCCTGCGCGCCGGGCGGCACGCCCAGCGGGTTTTCGTTCGACGACAGTTTGAGCACGTCGTCACGCCCGGCAATCTTCGACTTGCCGCCCTGGTAGAGGGCAATCTCCATGATCCCGGGTTGCGGGGTGATCAGCGTCATGAGGGGCTCCTTTCAGGGCAACCTCTTAGAGCGCCCGGGCAGACAAGGGAAGGTGCGCAGTGCCGCGGAGCGGCGACGGCACGGCACCACCGGCGGCTCTCCGGGCGCGATGCGCGGGGGAGCCGGCCACGAGGTCCCGGCGCGGCGGCCGGGACGGGGGCATGCGGCCCGGCCGCGGGAGATCGCCTTTGGGGGCGGTTGCGCTCAACAGTCGCCGGCCATCGGAGGCAACCCGCCCCGGCCCCCGCGCCGGGGCCGCTCGGCCGGCGGGCGGCACGGAACGCTCCCCCCGCCTCAGCTCGCCAGCACGTTGCGGAACAGCCAGGGATCGCTTTCGTCGATGTCCTCGGGGAAGTGCTCCCAGCGGTCTTTGAGCGGGGTCCAGTCGGTATAATGCGCCTCGACCGGTCCGAGGTAGGGCCGTTGCACCTCGAGACAGCGCGCATGGTCCATCTCGTCGGTCTCGACGATGCCGGCCTGCGGGTTCTCCAGCGCCCAGACCATGCCGGCGAGCACCGCAGAGGTCACCTGCAAGCCGGTGGCGTTCTGATAGGGCGCCAGGTCGCGGGTCTCTTCGTTCGACAGGCGCGAGCCATACCACAGCGCGTTTTTCTCGTGCCCGAAGAGCAGCACGCCCAGCTCGTCGATGCCCTCGACGATCTCGTCCTCGGTGAGGATGTGGTGTTTCTGCTGCTGTTGGCCCGAACCGAACATCTCATGCAGCGACAGCACGGCGTCATCGGCGGGGTGATAGGCGTAATGACAGGTCGGGCGGAACTCGGGATCATGCCCCGCGCCCACGGTGTAGTAATCGCTGATCGAAACGGCCTCGTTGTGGGTCACCAGAAAGCCGAACTGCGGGCCGGGCGTGGGACACCAGGTATGAACGCGGGTGATGGCGCCCGGACGCTCCAGCCAGATCGCGGATTTGCAGCCGGTTTCCTGGCGATGGGCATTTTCGGGGAACCAGGTCTCATGCGTGCCCCAGCCGAGCTCCGCCGGCTGGAACCCTTCGGCGATGAACCCCTCGACCGACCAGGTGTTGACGAAAACGCCCCGCGGCCGCGGCGTGCGCCGCGCCTGGGTGTCGCGCTCGGCGATATGCACGCCCTTGACGCCCAGAGATTGCATCAGCTTCGCCCAGCCTTCGCGGTCGGCGGGCGCCTCGGCCTCGCGGCCGGTGTCGCGGGCCAGCGTCAGCAGCGCCTCCTTGACGAACCAGCTCACCATGCCCGGGTTGGCGCCGCAGCAGGAGACGGCGGTGGTGCCGCCGGGATTGGCTGCCTTCTCGTCGCGCACCTTCTGCCGCAGGGCATAGTTGGTGCGCGCGGCATTGTCCTCGGTGTCGAAGTAGTAGCCGGCCCAGGGTTCGACCACGGTGTCGATGTAGAGCACCCCCAGCTCGCGGCAGAATTTCATGATATCGAGCGAGGAGGTATCGACGCTGAGGTTGACGCAGAACCCCTTGCCGTCGGGGAACAACCCGCCCAGCACCTCGCGATAATTCTCGGCGGTGAGCGCCACGTCGATGAAGTTCAGCTTGTGCTGGCGCAGGAAGTTGTGGTGGCTCTTGTCGGGCTCCACCACCACAAAGCGATCCGCATCATATTCGAAATGCCGTTCGATCAGCGGCCAGGTGCCTTTGCCGATCGAGCCGAAACCGATCATCACGATCGGGCCGTCGATGCGGCCATAGATGGGATAGTCCTGAGTCATGCCTGTCTCCTCGGGGCCGGAACAAAAAAAGGCCGCGCAAGCAGCGCGGCCTTTCGGAACATCAGTGCCAGAACGATTTAGTTCTGTGCGTAATATTCGATGACGAGATTCGGTTCCATCACAACCGGGTACGGCACGTCGGAAAGACCGGGCGCGCGCACGAAGGTGGCGGTCAGCTTGGAGTGATCGGTGTCGATGTAATCGGGCACGTCACGCTCGGCCAGCTGGGTGGCTTCGAGAATCGCGGCCATCTGCTTGGATTTCTCGCGGACTTCGATCACGTCACCCTCTTTCACGCGGTAGGAGGGGATGTTGACGCGGCGGCCGTTCACGGTGACGTGGCCGTGGTTCACGAACTGACGGGCGGCGAACATGGTCGGCACGAATTTGGCGCGGTAGACCACGGCGTCGAGACGGCGCTCGAGCAGGCCGATCAGGTGCTCACCGGTGTCGCCTTTCAGGCGCTCGGCTTCGCGGAAGATCCGGCGGAATTGCTTTTCGGTCAGGTCGCCGTAGTAGCCTTTCAGCTTCTGCTTGGCGCGCAGCTGGAGGCCGAAGTCGGACAGTTTGCCCTTGCGGCGCTGACCGTGCTGGCCGGGGCCGTATTCGCGGCGGTTGACCGGGGACTTCGGACGGCCCCAGATGTTTTCGCCCATGCGGCGGTCGATCTTGTACTTGGCAGACGTGCGTTTGGTCACGGCTGATCTCCTTTACCTTGGCTCCGCAACCTGATCCGAAACCGTTCCAAATCGGTCCCGCCCCGGCCCTGCTGCGGCGATATAAAGGGCGTTGTCCTCTAAGACCCCGTTGCCGGGGCTTCGACAGGCATCCCCTTGCGGGGGCCACCAACACCAATGAAGCCGCGCGTATACAGCAGCGCGCGGCAGAGTCAACAGGGCGCGCGCCTCTCGCCTGACGGATCGGCGCCTTCGGCCAGCGCCGCGCAGGCGGCATGCCGCGGACAGCAGACCAGATGGTCGTTGACCAGGCCGCAGGCCTGCATGAAGGCATAGGTGATCGTCGGGCCGCAAAACCGAAAGCCGGCCTTCTTCAAGTCCTTCGACACCCGCTCGGACAGCGGTGTGAAGCCCGGCACCTCGGCATCGCTGGCCCAGCGGTTCTGTAGCGGCACGCCATCGACGTACCGCCAGAGGAAATCGTCGAACCCCTGCCCCAGCTCGCAATAGGCCCGGGCATTGGAGATTGTGGCCTCGATCTTACCGCGATGACGCACGATGCCGGGATCGGCCAGCAACCGCGCCACCTCGGCCTCGCCCCAGCCGGCGATCACCTGCGGGTCGAACCCGGCAAAGGCCGCGCGAAAGGCCGCGCGCTTCTTGAGAATCGTGATCCAGCTCAGCCCGGCCTGAAAACCGTCGAGGATCAGCTTTTCCCAGAGCGCGCGGGCATCGTATTCCGGCACGCCCCATTCGGTGTCATGATAGGCAAGGTAGATCGGCTCCGGCCCGGCCCAGCCACAGCGCCTGCCACCTGCATCCGCCATCTGCCCTCCTCGCTATTTCGACCCTGTAAACCCCAGATTAAACCTTGTGACGCAGATTGGCCGGGACCGCAACGGAGGGTCTTGGATGAACAAGCGACGGACTGACATGCGCGGGCGCCGCCAAAACGGCAACGCGCTGGCCGAGGCGCTGATGCTGCGCGACCGTGACACCCTGCGCATGGTCGATGAGGCGGTCAGGCACAAGCAGGTGATGCTGGCCTTTCAGCCCGTGGTGCAGGCGCGCCGCCCCGACCGCATGGCGTTTTACGAGGGGCTGATCCGGGTGCTCGACGAAACCGGCCGGGTGATTCCCGCCGTCGATTTCATCCAGCCGATAGAAGAGAGCGAAACAGGCCGGCGGATCGACTGCCTGGCGCTGGAAAAGGGCCTGCTGACGCTGGCGCGCACGCCGTCCCTGCGGCTTGCGATCAACATGTCGGCGCGCTCGATCGGCTATCGGCCCTGGATGAGCACGCTGGACCGCGGGCTCAAGGCCGATCCGACGGTGGGCGAACGGCTGATTCTCGAGATCACCGAAAATTCGGCCATGCTGGTGCCCGAAATCGTCATCGGCTTCATGTCTGACCTGCAAAAACGCGGGATCGCCTTTGCGCTCGACGATTTTGGCGCCGGCTTTACCGCCCTGCGACATTTTAAGCAGTTCCAGTTCGATATCCTCAAGATCGACGGCCAGTTCATCCGCAACATCCATGCCGATCCCGACAACCAGGTTCTGACCCAGGCGATACTGGCGATCGCACAACAGTTCGACATGTTCACCGTGGCCGAGAATGTGGAAAATGCCGAAGATGTGTCGGCACTTACGGCGATGGGCGTCGACTGTCTGCAAGGCTATTTCTTCGGCGCGCCCACGGTGTCTCCGGGCTGGCTTGACGGCCGCAAGGCCCGGGCCAGCGCCTGAGATTTCAGCACCCTTGCCGACCATTCCGGCAGTTGTAAATCGCGGCTGCGACATGCACGTCAAGCGGTACGGGAACTGTTGTGGCATGGTCGGGCTTACGTTATGGCATCGTCTCGAGCGGCGGGAGGATACGGGCCGCACGATGAGGTCCTGCTATCCTCCCTGCGCCACAAACGGTGAAGGAAGAAACCATGACCAATGTCGTTATCGCCTCGGCCGCCCGGACCCCTGTCGGGTCTTTCCTGGGCTCGTTTGCCAACACCCCCGCCCATGATCTCGGCGCCTCCGTGCTCCGGGCGCTTGTCGAACGTGCGGGCATTGAAGGCTCCGACGTGAGCGAGACCATCCTCGGCCAGGTTCTGACCGCGGGCCAGGGCCAGAACCCGGCGCGTCAGGCGCATATCAACGCCGGCTTCCCGCAGGAATCCGCCGCCTGGGGCATCAACCAGGTCTGTGGCTCGGGCCTGCGCGCCGTGGCACTTGCCGCCCAGCACATCCAGCTTGGCGATGCCTCGATCGTCGCCGCCGGTGGCCAGGAAAACATGTCGATGTCGCCGCATTGCGCCAACCTGCGCAATGGCCAGAAAATGGGCGACATGAAGTACATCGACACCATGATCCGCGACGGTCTCTGGGATGCCTTCAACGGCTATCACATGGGCCAGACCGCCGAGAACGTGGCCGAGAAATGGCAGATCAGCCGCGACCAGCAGGATGAATTCGCCGTCAGTTCGCAAAACAAGGCCGAAGCCGCGCAGAAGGCCGGCAAATTCGCCGACGAGATCGTGCCCTTCACCGTCAAGACCCGCAAGGGTGACATCGAGGTGAAGGATGACGAATACATCCGCCACGGCGCGACCATCGACGCGATGCAGAAGCTGCGCCCCGCCTTCACCAAGGACGGCTCGGTCACCGCGGCCAATGCCTCGGGTCTCAACGACGGTGCCGCCGGCGCCCTGCTGATGTCGGCCGACGAAGCCGAAAAGCGCGGCATCGAGCCGCTGGCGCGCATCGCCTCTTATGCCACCGCCGGGCTCGACCCGTCGATCATGGGCGTCGGCCCGATCTATGCCTCGCGCAAGGCGCTGGAAAAGGCCGGCTGGTCGGTCGATGATCTCGACCTGGTCGAAGCCAACGAAGCCTTTGCCGCCCAGGCCTGCGCCGTGAACAAGGACATGGGCTGGGATCCCTCCATCGTGAACGTCAACGGCGGCGCCATCGCCATAGGCCACCCGATCGGCGCTTCGGGCGCCCGCGTGCTCAACACCCTGCTGTTCGAAATGCAGCGTCGCGGTGCCAAGAAAGGCCTCGCCACGCTCTGCATCGGCGGCGGCATGGGCGTGGCGCTCTGCGTCGAACGCCCGTAACCCTTCGGCCGGGGCGCAGGGGCGCCCCGGCCTCTCCCACCCCTCAGGAAAAACCGCAACAGACGAAAGTTGCGCAATATTGTTGCGCGATGAACGGTGGCGCGGTAACACCATTACAAACGCAGATTGAATTGGAGGAAGATCATGGCAAGAATTGCACTCGTCACCGGCGGTTCGCGCGGTATCGGCGCGGCGATTTCCAAGGCGCTCAAGGCGCAGGGTTGCACGGTGGTCGCCACCTATGCCGGTAACGACGAGGCCGCGGCCAAGTTCACCGAGGAAACTGGCATCAAGACCTACAAGTGGAACGTCGGCGACTACGACGAATCCAAGGCCGGGATCGAAAAGGTCGAATCCGAGGTCGGCCCGATCGACATCGTGGTCGCAAACGCCGGCATCACCCGCGACGCGCCGTTCCACAAGATGACGCCGCAACAATGGAACGAGGTGATCGACACCAATCTGACCGGCGTGTTCAACACCGTTCACCCGATCTGGCCCGGCATGCGCGAGCGCAAGTTCGGCCGCGTCATCGTGATCTCTTCGATCAACGGTCAGAAAGGTCAGTTCGCCCAGGTCAACTATGCCGCCACCAAGGCCGGCGATCTCGGCATCGTCAAGTCGCTGGCGCAGGAAGGTGCGCGCGCCGGCATCACCGCCAATGCCATCTGTCCCGGCTACATCGCCACCGAAATGGTCATGGCGGTGCCGGAAAAGGTCCGCGAATCGATCATCGGCCAGATCCCCGCCGGCCGCCTCGGCGAACCCGAGGAAATCGCCCGCTGCGTGGCCTTCCTGGCCTCCGACGACGCCGGTTTCATCAACGGTTCGACGATCTCGGCCAACGGCGGCCAGTTCTTCGTCTGATCCGGGCACTTGCTTCTGATACGCGAAATGGCCGGTCCCAGCGACCGGCCATTTTCTGTTCTGCCACCGCCGCACGGCGGCCCGGCACCAAAAAGGGGCGGACACCCGCCCCCATCTGATGGCCAGCCGGCCGGGCTACATCCCTTTGCCACGGCCAGAATTTCTTGCACCGGCAGCGCACATGGTGCCGACGGTGACGCGTTAGGCCACTTCCTCCGAAATCCGGGAGATTTCTTCCTTCAGCCGCAATTTCTGCTTTTTGAGGTTCGCGATTGTCAGGTCGTCGGTGCCTGGGGCCCGCTGGGCTTCCTCCACCCTGTCCGACAGTACCTGATGCTTCTTCTTCAATTCGTGCAGGTGCGAACTCAAGCTCATGAGGATCCTCCTAAGGTTCGTGTGGATCCCCAGTGCAGCACACTTTTACAGTTCTGTCACGCTGCGACTGCAAAAGACCGCGGAGCCCCGCTCACCCTTGTTTTCCTGCCGCTGCAAAAGGCAAGGCCGCCCCGTTTCGCAGCACATCCGCGATCCGAGGCGCGTAATCGTCGCCATCGGCCAGATGCGCTTCGCCATGGTGCAGCACAACCGGAGCGTGCAGTCGAAAGGCCGCGCCGCCGCCCTTTCGGCCCCGCAGCAGAACCAGCCGCGCGGCCCGGCCGGCACGCGGGATCAGGGGCAGCACCTCGAGCCCGCCGAGCCGCCCCTCGCAGCCTGCCAGCATCTCGGGCAGCCGCTCGGCGCGCTGGATGAAAGTGGCAAAGCCGCCGGTCCTGAGCCGCCGGGCCGCGACGGCAATCCAGTGCCCCAGCGCCAGCCCCTCGCCACGGCCCGTCTCACGCCCGGCATCGGGGCTGGCGTGGCTGGTGGTACGCTGGAAATATGGCGGGTTGGCAAGGACTTGATCGAAGGTGCGGGCCTTTACCCCGGGCGGCAGATCGGCCAGATCGGCGCAGACCACCTCGGCGGACAGCCGGTTGCGGGCGGCGTTGCGCCGCGCCAGTTCGGCATAGTCGGGCTGCACTTCCACCCCGCAGAGCGTCAGTCCCGGCACCCGCGCCCCAAGGCAGAGAAGCGCCGTTCCGACGCCGCAGCCCAGTTCGAGCACCGCCTCACCCGGCCGCGCCGCGACGGCCGCCGCCAGCAGCACCGGGTCCACGCCGGCGCGATAGCCGCGGCGCGGCTGCAACAGCTGCACTCGACCACCGAGAAAGGCATTGTCGGTTGTCTCAGTCGAGACGGATGTCATGGTCATGCATCAGCACCCGCGCCCGCGCCAGCTCGTCCCGGCGCACCATCAGCCGGCGCGGCAAAATGCCGATCGATCCTTCGAGCACGCTCATATTTACGTCCAATTCAAACCATTCTATACCCTCGTCCTGCAACAGGGCAGTGGCATAGGCGATGACGGTGATGTCGTTGGTGCGCAACAGCTCTTCCATGTTGGCGATGTAAGGGCAAGGTGGCAGACATGTCGAGCCTTGTGACGGGAGTGTGATGAGCTTGGACAACGCGGTGGCAAAACCTCACGAACGGCTGGCCGAGCTCCTCGCCGCGGATCTCGAGGCCGTGGGCGAGGTGATCCGGGGCCGCATGGCGTCGAAACATGCGCCGCGCATTCCCGAGGTGACGGCGCATCTGGTCGATGCCGGCGGCAAGCGGCTGCGGCCGATGCTGACGCTGGCCTGTGCGCGGATGTGCGGCTATGAGGGCGCCGATCACGTCAAGCTGGCGGCGACGGTCGAATTCATCCACACCGCGACGCTGCTGCATGACGACGTGGTCGACGAAAGCGCCCAACGCCGGGGCCGGCCCACCGCCAACCTGCTGTGGGACAACAAGTCGAGCGTTCTGGTGGGCGACTACCTCTTTGCCCGCGCGTTTCAACTGATGGTGGAACCGGGCGATCTCCGGGTGCTCGACATCCTGTCGAACGCCGCCGCGACGATTGCCGAAGGCGAGGTCTTGCAGCTCTCGGCCGCACAGAACCTGGCCACCGACGAAGCGGTCTATCTGCAAGTGATCCGTGGCAAGACCGCCGCGCTGTTCTCGGCCGCGACCGAAGTGGGCGGGGTCATCGCCGGCCGCCCGGAAGAAGAGATCAAGGCGCTGTTCGATTTTGGCGATGCGCTGGGGGTCGCCTTTCAGATGGTCGACGACCTGCTGGATTACTGGGGCTCGGAGGCGACCGGCAAGAACGTCGGCGACGATTTCCGCGAACGCAAGCTCACCCTGCCGGTGATCAAGGCGGTGGCCCAGGCCGATGCCGAGGAACGCGCCTTCTGGAAACGCACCATCGAAAAAGGGCGGCAGGAAGACGGCGATCTCGCGCAGGCGCTGGCGCTGCTGGAGCGGCACGGCAGCCTCGAGGCCGCGCGGCAGGACGCGCTGGACTGGGCCGACAGGGCGCGTGACGCCCTTACCCGCCTGCCCGACCACCCGATCCGCGCCATGCTTGACGATCTCGCCACCTATGTTGTCGCGCGGGTGAACTGACCGGTCCCGAACCTGCCCCACCCCGTCCCGGACCTGATCCGGGACCCCCTGGCCCACCGGGAGGCCCCGGATCGGGTCCGGGGCGCGGGCGCTCAGGTCAGGGTCGTGGCGGCCACCCACCAGCCGGGATGCGCCGCGCGCAGGCGCGCCGCGGCGGCGGCCGCGCCGCCGTCGGGGAAAAGCCCGAAACAGGTCGCGCCAGACCCCGACATCCGCGCCAGGTCGGCGCCTTCCTCGTCCAGCGCCGTCAGGACGCGGCCGATCACCGGCTGCACCCCGATCGCCGGCGGCTCGAGATCGTTGCGCATGGTGCGCAGCCAAGCCAATGTGCTGTCGCTCCGGCCATCCAGCGGCCAATCCGTCATCGGCGGATTGTCCCGTGATCTCAGCGCCCTGAAGACCGCCGGCGTCGAAACCGCGACGCCCGGATTGACCAGCACCGCATCCATCGGCGGCTGCGACAGCGGCAGCACCTGTTCGCCAATCCCCGACATCCGCGCCGCATGGGCCAGCAGACAGACCGGAACATCGGCTCCGAGGCGCAGGGCATCGCCACTGAAGGGCCGGCCGTAAATCGTCTCCATCGCCCGCAACACCGCCGCCGCGTCGGAAGAGCCGCCGCCAATGCCCGCCGCCGCCGGAAGATGCTTTTCCAGCTCGATGTGGACCGGCGCGCCAAAGGCCTCGGCCGCCTTCCAGCAAAGGTTGCGCGCGTCCTCGGGCACGCCCGCCGCCATCGGCCCGGTGACGCGCAAGGACATCTCGTCGGCCGGCGCCACGCGCAGGACGTCGCCGACCCCGGCAAAGACCACCAGCGAATCAAGCAGGTGATAGCCGTCGGCACGCTGGCCGGTGACATGCAGCGTCAGGTTGATCTTCGCCGGGGCGAAGGCCTCAGTTGGCGCCATTCTCCACCACCTCGAGCGGCGGCGCGCCTTCCTCGGCCAGCACGGCGTCGAGGCCAAGCTCCAGCTTGCGGCGGATGCGCTCGGGATCGGCCTCGGCATCGGGGTCATCGGGATCGACAAAGCTCAGCGCCCGGTGCCACTGGAACCGCGCCTCGAGCTTGCGGTCCACCGCCCAATAGACGTCGCCCAGGTGATCGTTGACCACCGGATCCACCGGCATCAGCTCGGCGGCACGTTCCATGTGGCCCACCGCCTCGTCATAGCGGCCCAGGCGATAGAGCACCCAGCCGAGACTGTCGACGATATGCCCGGAGTTCGGCCGCATGTCGACGGCGCGTTCGATCATCGCCAGCGCCTCATCGAGCTTCTGGCGCTTTTCCACCAGCGAATAGCCAAGATAGTTCAGCACCTGCGGCTGATCCGGGCTGAGATCGAGCGCGCGGCGGAAATCGGCCTCTGCGCTGGCCCATTCGCCGCGCCGCTCCTGTGCGATGCCGCGGGCGAAAAACACGAACCATTGCGCCTTGGTCGGCTCGCCATAGAGCGCCACCGCCTTGTCATAGGCCGAGGTGGCGGCGTCGTAATCGGCCTCGCCGCGATAGAGATCGCCAAGCGAGACATGCACCACCGGCAGGTCGCCATGGGTTACCGCCAGGGCCTCGAGTTCGGTGATCGCGTCCTTGACCTTGCCCGAGGCGCGCAGCGCATCGCATTTGCCCAGAACCGCGGCGTGATAGGCCGGATCGTCCTCGGGCACCCGTTCATAGGTGGCGACGGCCAGCTCGTAGCGGCCCAGATCCTCCATCAGCTGCGCGGTCAGCAGGATGGCGTCGATGTGATCGGGGCGCAGATATTCGGCGATCTGGGTATAAAGCAGGGTGTAATCGTCGCCCGCTTCGCCCTCGAGCGCGCCGGCAATGGTGTAAAAGACCTCGGCCATGCCTTCGCGCGGCGAGCTGACAATATCAAAGCCCACCGGCGCGGAGCCTTCGAGCGATTCGCGCAGCGCGCTCAGCCCCGGGTCGAGGCGCGCGTTGAAGCTTGCGTCCATCAGCTCGGCGGCCTCGGCGTTGCGGCCGAGCTGGCTCAGCACCTGGGCCCGCGCAACGATGCCGCGACGGGTCAGCAGGGCGCCGCCGCTGGTCTCGTCCGACATGATTTCCTCGGCGCGCTCGAAATCGCCGACCGAGGCCAGCGCCAGCGCCTTGTGATAGGCGGCAAAGCTGCCCAGCCCCTTTTCGTTGGCAACCTCGTCAAAGGCCACCAGGGCGGCGCTCATGTCGCCCTGCCCCAGCTTGGCCCAGGCCACCAGCAGCCCGTCGACCAGCGGGCCGATGCCGCGGCTGTCGTCGATCATGCCGAGGATATCGCCGTAGCGGCCGTCGCGGGCATGGCCCGCCGTCAGCGCCATCTGCGCCAGTTGCGAGCGAATGCCCATCTCTTCGAGCTTGCGCGCGTGATCAATCGCACGATCGACCTCGCCCAGCGACAGGCGGGCGGCGCCGGCCGCCTCGATCAGGCTGGGATTTTCGCGGTCGAGGAACAGGGCCTTTTCGTAATAATCGGCCGCCGCCCGGAAATCCGTCTGATACCCGGCCTGACGCGCGGCCAGATAGGCCCCCGACAGGGTTGCCGCCGAAACCGGCGCCGCAGTGGCAAGCGCCAGGCCCCATGCCACGATCCATCCAAATCTGTTCGCTGTCACCCGCTGCTCCTCATTGGCTTGTCAGACACCCTAGTTTGCAGGCAGTAAACAGGCAATGCAGCGGTTCTAGATATCCCCTTATCGGCGATTTCACGTCATCGTGAGACGAAAATCGGGGCCGTCGCCGGGAAAATCGGCTCAGTGCCGGCGTGTCAGCCGGTCATGCATCCGGCGCACCAGCCGGCTGGCCGTTGTCTCGCACAGCGCCGGAAACACCGCATGCACCAGCGCGGCCCCCGCCGCCAGCACCAGCAGCCCGGCAAAGCCCAGGGCAAAGCGCATGTGCTGGAAATAGCTCTCGTTGACCGAGGCGGGATGGGCGGTGAAAAAGGCCATCGGGCCGTTCTGTGCAGACATGGGTCTCTCCGTAAGGTGCGTTTGCCCAAGGCTAGCCCTGCGGGCGTGAGAGGAGATCCCGAAATTCATTGCACATCGGCCCGGCATTGGGACATGATCCCAGCCATGGCCGACCTTGACCCATTCGATCTCAAAATCCTCACCGCATTGCAGCGCGACGCCACCCAGAGCATGGATGATCTGGCTGCCGCCGCCGGGCTGTCGCGCAATGCCTGCTGGCGGCGGATGCGCAATCTCGAAGCGCGCGGCGTGATCCGCAAGCGGGTGGCGCTGCTGGATCCGGCGCGCGCCGGCTGTCCGCTTCAGGCCTTTGTCATGGTGCGCACCAATGCTCATGACGCCGACTGGATGGAGAAATTCGGCCGCGCCGTCCGGCTGCTGCCGGAAATAACCGGCGCTCACCGGATGACCGGCGAACTCGATTACGTGCTGCGGGTGCGGGTCGCCGACGTGCCGGCCTATGACGCGTTTTACAAGAAGTTGATCGCGATGGTGCCGGTCTCGGATATCTCTGCCAGCTTTGTTATGGAAGACATCAAGGACACCACCGAACTCCCGCTTTAACGCCAGAGGCCCCATGGACGAGACCGAAATTTCCACCACCGCCGAGGCCTATGAGGCCGCCGCCCTGCCCCGTCGCATCGAGGTTTATGCCGATGACAGCCGCAAGGGCGGGGCCACGCCGGACGGCTGTGTCACCGACAAGCCGGTGGCCCGGAAAAGCCCGGCGGAATGGGCCTATGAGCGGCTGGTTCTCTATATCCGCGACTTCGAGGCCGATCTCGACAATGCGCATGAGGTGGCGATGGGGTTCACCGGGTCGCAGGCCGGTGTATTGCGGATTGAGGGCATGGGATTCTTCGATCCTGACATCATCACATTCTACGGCACCGACCCGCAGGGCATCCGCACCCAGCTTGTCCAGCATATCAGCCAACTCAATGTCTTGCTGCGGGCCCTGCCCAAGCTGGTCGAGGCCGAGAAGCCCCGGCGGATCGGTTTCCGGCTGGCGCAGAGGCTCGAGGATGCCACCCGCGAAGAGTCGCCGGAAGCGACATAATCGCGCGCCGATGGAGGCGTGACACCCCTGCGGGAATCCGCTACATCCTCGGGCAAACCAGTTCAGAGGACTACGACAGATGGCTGATCACAAGCACGGCGAGATGGACATCACCGTTCAGGAAGAAACCTTCAACGGGTTCGTCACGGCCACGATCCGGGTGGTGGTGGCCACGATCCTGATCCTGCTGTTCCTCGCGATCTTCAACACCTGACGCTGCGGCCGAGGCCTGACTTATGAAAACGCTGATTGCGGCCTGTCTGGGTCTCGCCGTTCTGGGCGGCTGCGGCGCCGCGCCGGATCGCACCCGGTACGATGATCTCGAGGTGGTGCAACGCGCCGCCTATCGTCATGACGGGCCGCCGGCGCTGACGCTCTATACGATGGTCAGCAACAAGACCGGGGCCGGCGCGCACACCAGCCTGATGATCAACGGGTCGCAGCGGGTGATTTTTGATCCCGCCGGATCAGTCCAGCATCCGGATATTGCCGAACGGGGCGACGTGCTGTTCGGCGTCACCCCGCGAATCGCCGATTTCTATGCTCGCGCTCATGCTCGTGAAACCTTTCACGTGGTGATCCAGCGGATCGAGGTCGATGCCGCCACCGCCGAAAAGGCGCTGCAACTGGCGCTCGACAATGGCGCGGTGTCACAGGCCTTTTGCAGCCAGGCCACCAGCCGGCTGCTGCGGCAACTGCCGGGGTTCGAAAGCATCCGGCCGACATTCTTTCCCAACAGTCTCAGCGATCAGTTCGCCAAGCTGCCCGGCGTGACGACGCGCACCCTGAGGGAAAACGATTCGGATGACAAATCCGAGGCGATTGCGGAATTCGACGCCGAACAGCGCGCCCGGCGGAGCCAATGACGCCACGCGTTAAGATTGACTAGCGCGCCGCGCGGGCCCGGCCCGCGCCCTACCCCACCAGATAGGGCGTGAGATAGAGCCCGGCCGCCCCGGCCCCGATCGCCGCCAGCACGTTGCGTGTGGCCAGCCCGACGAGGATCGTGGCCGCGGCGGCGACCATACGCGGGGCATCCGGGGTGCCACCCGTGGCCGCCGGCCAGACAACAAGCGGTGCCACCAGCCCCGGCAGAAGCGCCACCGCCGTATATCGCAGGTGCCGCAGCACCCAGGTCGGCAGATTGCGCCCGCCGACAAGGCCGGTAAAGCTGAACCGCAGCAGGAAGCTGCCCAGCCCGATGACGATGATCGCCACCCAGATCTCGACCGCGGTGATCATGCCGCCGCTCTCCGGGTCAGCCGTCGCTCGGCCTCGGCCCCGGCCATCATCGCGGCGACACCCGCGACCAGAAGGCCAAGGTTGTAAGGCAGGAAGGCAAAGACCAGCGCCACCACGATCGACACCAGCGCCGCGATCACATGCGGCAAGGTGCGCAGCATCGGCGTAAGCAGCGCCAGGAAGGTGATCGGAATGGCGAAGTCGAGCGCCATCCATTCGGGCACGCTCTTGCCCAGCAACGCCCCCACAACCGTGGCTACCCACCACAGCGGCGACACCGCCAAGGCGGTGCCGAGGAAATAGGCCACCTTGCTGGCGACCGGCAGGTCCGGCTCGCGTTCGAAGGTGAGTTGGCTGGTGGCAAAGCTCTGATCGATGGTGAAATAGGCGCAGAGCGCGCGCTGCCAGACCGGCGCCGCGCCCAGGTGCGGCGTCAGCGCGGCAGAATACATCGCCATCCGCAGGTTGACCGCCAGGGCCGAGATCAGCACGATCAACAGCGGCACATCCTCGACCATCAGTTGCAGCGCGGTGAACTGCGCCGCGCCGGCGATCACCACAATGGAAAAGGTCAGCGCCTCGAAGACGTTGAGCCCGGCCTCGGTGGCGACCACGCCGAACAGCCCGCCAAAGGGGATGATGACGAGAATAAAGGGCGCGCCGTCGCGCATCCCGCGCCAGAAATCGCGTTTGGGGGTGGAGGGTTGCATGGCTTCATCCTAGGTTCGCGCAAGCCCTACTAAGAGACGCCGGGAGACGCAATTGCCGACCGCACCAGATGCCGCCCCCTTTCTGATCGCCCCCGATCCCTCGGCCCCGCGTCTGACGCGGGTGGTGCGCGGTGTCGATCATGCCGGTCAGGCGCAGGAAATCTCGGTGGTCGAGGAGCGGCCGCTGACGATCTATCTCAATTCGCAGGAAATCGTCACCGCGATGACGATCGGCGATTATCCCGAATATCTGGCGCTGGGCTTTCTGCGCAATCAGGCGATGCTCGGCCCCGAAGACGTGGTGACCGGGGTCGATTATGACGCCGATCTCGAGGTGGTGGTGGTGCGCACCGCGCGCCAGACCAGCCACGAGGACAAGCTCAAGAAGAAGACCCGCACCAGCGGCTGTGCCGTCGGCACGGTCTTTGGCGACATGATGGAGGGGCTCGAAGACCTTACCCTGCCCGAGGCCGAGCTGCGCGCGAGCTGGCTCTATGCGCTGTCGGCGCGGATCAACCGCACGCCGTCGCTCTATCTCGAGGCCGGGGCGATCCATGGCACGGTGCTCTGTCACCGGGACCGCCCGCTGGTCTACATGGAGGACGTCGGACGGCACAACGCGGTCGACAAGATCGCCGGATGGATGATGCAGGAGCGCGTCACCGGCAGCGACAAGATCCTCTATACGACCGGCCGGCTGACCTCGGAAATGGTGATCAAGACGGCGCATATGGGCATCCCGGTGCTGGCCTCGCGCTCCGGCTTTACCGCCTGGGGGGTCGAAATTGCCCGGCAGGTGGGCCTGACGCTGATCGGGCGGATGCGCGGCAAGCGCTTTGTCTGCCTGTCGGGCGAAGAACGCATCACCTGGGACGTCGACCCCGACAGCGTGCCGGAGGAACCCGGCAAGCACCGGCGCAAGGGGGCCGGGCAATGACGGCCGAAGCTCTTCGAGACCTGCAAAGCGGAGGGGCGCACCGATGAGCGCGCCGCTGGGCGTGATCCTTGCCGGCGGCCAGGCCAGGCGCATGGGCGGCGGCGACAAGGGGCTGTTGCCGCTTGGCGGCACCACGATACTCGCCCATGTGATCGCCCGGTTGCAGCCGCAGGTGAGCGAGATCGTGCTCAACGCCAATGGCGACCCGGCGCGCTTCGCGGGCCTTGGCCTGCCCGTGGTTGCCGACACGATCCCGGGCTTTGCCGGCCCGCTGGCCGGGGTTCTGGCCGGGTTGGACCACGCGGCGACGCGCGGTTTCGACCAGATCGTCACCGCCGCCGCCGACACGCCCTTTCTGCCCGCCGACCTGGTGGCGCGGCTCGGCGCGCAGGCCCGGGGCCAGGCCCACCCGCTGGTGCTCGCCGCCACTCCGCGCGACGCGGAAGAGACCAAATCCATGTCGAAATCCGGCCTGATCCGTCACCCGACCTTCGGCCTCTGGCCGGTCGCCCTGCGCGACGACCTGCGCGCGGCATTGCACGAGGGGCTGAAAAAGGTTGTGCTCTGGACCGACCGACACGGTGGCCGAGAGGCGCTTTTCCCCGACAGCCAGGCCTTTTTCAACGTCAACACGCCCGAGGATCTGGCGCACGCGGAGGCACTGCTGTCATGAGACTCTATGGCGTGACCGGCTGGAAAAACTCGGGCAAGACCGGGCTGATGGAGCGGCTGGTGTCCGAGATCACCGGGCGCGGCTTTACCGTATCGACGGTGAAACATGCCCATCACAGCTTTGACGTCGATCAGCGGGGCAAGGATTCGCACCGTCACCGCGAGGCCGGCGCGGCGCAGGTTCTGCTGGCCTCGCGCAACCGCGTGGCGCTGATGACCGAGCTGCGCGGCGCCGGCGAGCCGCCGCTCGAGGCGCTGCTGACGCAGCTCGCGCCCTGCGATCTGGTGCTGGTCGAGGGCTACAAGCGCGACCGTCACCCCAAGATCGAAGCCCAGCGCGCCGCCACCGGCCAGCCGCTGATCGCGCCCGGCGACCCGACGATCCGCGCCGTCGCCTCGGATGCCGCCCCAGCGCTCGACCGGCCGGTGTTTCACCTCGACGACACCGCCGCCATTGCCGATTTCATCTTGCGCGAGGTGGGGCTGGTGGCGCAGGAGGCGCCTGCGGCGGACGCAGCGCCCCTCGCCCCGCCGCCGCTCAGCAACGATTGCTTTGCCCTGCCGGCCGGGGTCGACTGGGTGCCGGTGGAGGACGCCCTGGCGCATCTGCGTGCCAACCTGCGCCCGGTGGTGGGCATCGAACAGCAGCCGCTGGAGGCGGCCGAGGGCCGCATCCTCGCACAAGATCTCACCGCTCGCCGCGCAAACCCGCCGCAGGCCAATTCGGCGGTCGACGGCTATGGCTTTGCCGGCCCGCTGCCCGCGGGCGTGGCCCGGCTGCCGCTGGTCGAAGGCCGGGCGGCGGCGGGGGTGCCCTTTGCCGGCGCCGTGCCGCCGGGCCATGCCCTTCGCATCCTGACCGGCGCGGCGCTTCCCGAGGGCGTGGACAGCGTGGCGCTGCAAGAGGATGTGACGACCGACGGCCGGCAGATTGCCCTCAACGGGCCGCTCAAACGCGGCGCCAATGCCCGCCGCGCCGGCGAGGATGTGGCCGAAGGCGCGACCGTGTTGCGTGCCGGGCGCCCGCTGACCCCGGCCGACCTGGCGCTGCTGGCGGCCGTCGGCCACGGGACATTGCCGCTTCGGCGGCGGCTGCGGCTGGGCGTGCTGTCCACCGGCGACGAGATCCGGCCGCCCGGCGCCGCCGCGGGCGGCGGGCAGATTTTTGACGCCAACCGCCCGATGCTTCTGGCGCTGGCGCGGCGCTGGGGCGTCGAGGCGGTCGACCTGGGGATTGCCCCCGATGACCGCGCCGCGCTGCGCGCCCGGCTCGACGACGCGGCCGGGCGGGCAGATGTGCTGCTGACCTCTGGCGGCGCCTCGGCGGGGGACGAAGACCACATGTCGGCGCTGCTGCGCGAAGCGGGGGCGATGCAGCTCTGGCGGATCGCGGTCAAGCCTGGCCGGCCGCTGGCGCTTGGCACCTGGCACGGCGTGCCGGTCTTCGGCCTGCCGGGCAACCCGGTGGCGGCGCTGGTCTGCGCGCTGATCTTTGCCCGCCCGGCGGTCGCGCTGCTGGCCGGCGGCGACTGGCAGGCGCCGCAGGGCTTCGAGGTGCCGGCGGGGTTCGCCAAGCGCAAGAAACCGGGGCGGCGGGAATACCTGCGCGCCCGGATGCGGGAGGGGCGAGCGGAGGTCTTTACCTCCGAAGGCTCGGGCCGGATCAGCGGGCTGAGTTGGGCCGAAGGGCTGGTGGAACTGCCCGATGGCGCGGCCGAGATCGCCGTCGGCGATCCGGTGCGGTTCCTGCCATTCGGAAGTTTCGGGATGTGATCTGGCGCGCTCGGTGGCGGGGCCAGGAGCTCCCGGGTCAGGCCCGGGACGCGAGGATTTCAGTACCCCCGCCCCGGACCCCGATCCGGGGCCTCCGCGTCAACCAGCCCCAAGCCGGATCAGCCGTCAGTCGAACGTCCCCGCGACCCGGCCCAGCAACATGAAGGCGCGCGAGGTGCGGGTGTTGGAAAACGCCGCCACCTCGGCATCCGAGGCGCGTTCGGAAAAGCTCTGGAACGCCCGGTCATAGACCCGCAGGAAATGATGCGCCGCGTCGGGGAAGCTTCTGCCATTCGGAAATTTCAAGATGTGATCCGGCGCGCTCGGTGGCGGGGCCAGGAGGTCCCGGGTCAGGCCCGGGACGCGAGGATTTCAGGACCCCCGCCCCGGACCCCGATCCGGGGCCTCCGCATCAACCAGCCCCAAGCCGGATCAGCCGTCAGTCGAACGTCCCCGCGACCCGGCCCAGCAACATGAAGGCGCGCGAGGTCCGGGTGTTGGAAAACGCCGCCACCTCGGCATCCGAGGCGCGTTCGGAAAAGCTCTGGAACGCCCGGTCATAGACCCGCAGGAAATGATGCGCCGCGTCGCGGAAGATCGGATCCTGCTTCATCCGCCCCGCTGACAGTGCCAGCGACGACCGGTCGCGCACGCCGCCCAGCCCGGCGATGGCGCGGCCGCGGGCGCCCTCGGCAAAACGGCGCCAGACGTCGGGCTTGGCCATGTCGGGGCGCAGGTCGTCCATGTAGATGCCGTCCTGGCTCAACAGGGTCAGGACATCCTGCGCCGCCTGCACCAGCTGCGCGGTGGGCCGATGCTTCAGCGCCCGGCGCAGGGCGGAGAAACCGTCGCGGTCCTCGGCCGTTTCCGGGAAGTTCAGCGCGCGGATGAAATCGTCATTCGACAGCTCGGGCGTCAGCGCCTCGGCCGGGGTGCCCAGTGCCAGCGCCGGCTGATCGTCGGCCTGGCCCTGCGGACGTGCAGCGGCTGCGCGGGCGGCGGGCTGGGCCGGGCGGTGGCTGCCGATCTCGCG
The DNA here is from genome assembly GCF_028807375.1 of Marinovum sp. PR37. NCBI lineage: Bacteria > Pseudomonadati > Pseudomonadota > Alphaproteobacteria > Rhodobacterales > Roseobacteraceae > Marinovum > Marinovum sp. PR37. The sequence goes on from NZ_JARAML010000015.1 coordinate 28,006, forward strand.
GGTCGACGAGAACATCGCCAGCGTCGCCTCGGCCTTGCGCTGCGCCGCCGCGATCTCGTCGAGCTTGCGGCCCACCGAGGTCGCCGAGGCGCCGCCCTGGCTCTGGCTGACATAGGCATGGCGCAACGCGTCGATGGCGGTCTGAAGCCGCGTCGCCTCGTCGCGCATCACCCGCGAGGCGCGCGCAGCGGTGGCGGCGACCCAGATCATCCCCACCGGCATGAACACCGCCAGCATGGTCATCAGGAACCACAGACTGTCATCGGTGCCGTTCGACGGCTCCAGCACGACAAAGAAGATCGCCGCCCCCAGCAGCCAGACCAGCGACAGCGCCACGGCGGTCACCTCGATGCCGGTGACCTGCGGGCCGCGGCTGCGGTCGTAGATGCCCAGTGGCGTCGGCGCCGCCGGCGCAAGCCGGGCGCCCGTGTCGGGCGGAGGGGTGTCGGATGTCGCGTCGGGCATGGCCGGGCTCTTCATGAGGGGGCGCTCAGCGCGCAGGGAGCGCGCCGTCAGATATAGGCGACTTTCAGGATTTCGTAATCCTTCGTCCCGCCCGGCGTGCGGACTTCGACGCTGTCACCCTCTTCCTTGCCGATCAGGGCACGGGCGATCGGCGATTTCATGTTCAGCAGGCCCTTTTCGACATTGGCTTCATGTTCGCCGACGATCTGCCAGGTCTTTTCCTCGTCGGTGTCCTCGTCGACGACGGTGACGGTGGCGCCGAATTTGACCGGCCCCGACAGCTTGGTCGGATCGATCACCTCGGTCAGGCTGAGCACACCCTCGAGCTCCTTGATCCGGCCTTCGATGAACCCCTGTTTTTCCCGCGCCGAATGATACTCGGCGTTCTCCTTGAGGTCGCCCAGCTCGCGCGCCTCGGCAATCGCCTGGATGACGGCGGGACGCTCGACGGATTTGAGCGTTTTCAATTCGGATTCGAGCGCGGCGTGGCCGGCGCGCGTCATAGGTATCTTTTCCATAGGCCTTACCAGAAAGGGCCGCCTGCCCCTGTCGAGGCGGCGGCGAATTCATCTCAGCTCGTTTCAGCGACATTGCCCCGAGCATCGGACCGGATGCAAGGGGGATTTCCCTGCATGGGCAAAGCGCCGCGCGATTCGGCAGCGCCGCACAGCTTGAGCGCTAACATCCCGGAATTTTCCGAATTGTCCGGCAAATGACCGGTTTTGACGCAGCGCCGGACGTTGACCAAGGGGTATTTTCCGGGCAGGACTCTGCGGATTATGATGCAGGTGCAGCACAAGCCAAGGGGACGGAGATGAGCGACGTGGCGCGCGAAGCGATGGAATATGATGTGGTGATCGTGGGCGCCGGGCCGGCCGGCCTGTCCGCGGCGATCCGGCTCAAGCAGCTCGATGCCGATCTCGAGGTGGTGGTGCTGGAAAAGGGCTCCGAGGTGGGGGCGCATATCCTGTCGGGCGCGGTGCTCGATCCTTGCGGCCTCGACGCGCTAATCCCCGACTGGAAGGACAAGGGCGCGCCGATCAATGTGCCGGTCCGGGATGACAATTTCTACATGCTGGGCGAAGCGGGCAAGGTCCGCATCCCCAACTGGCCGATGCCGAAGCTGATGAACAACCATGGCAACTACATCGTCAGCATGGGCAATGTCTGTCGCTGGATGGCGGAACAGGCCGAAGCCCTGGGCGTCGAGATCTTCCCCGGCATGGCCTGTTCCGAACTGGTCTACGGCGAGAACGGCGAAGTGAAGGGCGTGATCGCCGGCGAGTTCGGCCGCAACCCCGATGGCAGCGAGGGTCCGGGCTACGAGCCGGGCATGGAGCTGCACGGCAAATACGTCTTCCTCGGCGAAGGCGTGCGCGGGCATCTGTCGAAGGAAGTGATCGCGAAATACGACCTCTCGGCCGGGAAAGAGCCGCAGAAATTCGGCCTCGGCATGAAGGAGATCTGGGAGATCGATCCCGCCAAACACCGCGAAGGCTCGGTCACCCACACGATGGGCTGGCCGCTGGGCGGCAATGCCGGTGGCGGATCCTTCATCTATCACCTTGACAACAATCAGGTTTACGTGGGTTTCGTGGTTCACCTGAACTACAAGAACCCGCATCTCTTCCCCTATATGGAATTCCAGCGGTTCAAGCATCACCCGATGGTGGCCGAGCTGCTGAAAGGCGGCAAGCGCGTCGCCTATGGTGCGCGGGCGATCACCGAGGGCGGCTATCAGTCGATGCCCAAGATGGTGGCGCCGGGCGTGGCGCTGCTGGGCTGTTCGGTGGGCATGGTCAACGTGCCCCGCATCAAGGGCAACCACAATGCCATGCTGTCGGGCAAGGCGGCGGCCGAGGCGGCTTATGATGCGATCAAGGCCGAGCGCGCCGGCGACGAGCTGAGCGCCTATGAGACCGAAGTGCGCGAAGGCGCAATCGGCAAGGACCTGAAGAAAGTGCGCAACGTCAAGCCGATGTGGTCGAAATGGGGCCTCACTGCTTCACTGGCGCTTGGCGGGCTCGACATGTGGACCAATTCGCTGTTTGGCGGCTCGCTCTTCGGCACGTTGAAGCATGGGAAATCGGATGCCGAGGCCACCCAGACGGTCTATCACCACAAGCCGATCGACTATCCCAAGCCCGACGGCAAGCTGAGCTTTGACCGGCTCACCAATGTCGCCTTCTCCTTCACCAACCACGAAGAGAGCCAGCCCTGTCACCTGCGGCTGCTCGACCCCTCGGTGCCGATCGACGAGAACCTGCCGAAATACGCCGAACCGGCGCAGCGCTATTGCCCGGCCGGGGTCTATGAAGTGGTGGAAAAGGATGGGCGGTCGGAGTTCGTGATCAACTTCCAGAACTGCGTGCATTGCAAGACTTGCGACATCAAGGACCCGTCGCAGAACATCAAATGGGTGACACCGCAGGGCGGCGACGGGCCGAATTATCCGAATATGTGAGGTGAGCGCCGCGCCGGAACGCCCATACGGCGGCTCAGCGCGGCGCCGCCGCCCGCCGCAGCCGGTCGTTGATCGCCCGGCCCAACCCCACCTCCGGGATCGGCGCCACCGCGATCACCGACGCCTGACCGTCCAGCGCATGCAGCGCCCCGAAGAGCCGCGCCGCCGCCTCGTGCAGATCGCCACTCTCGGACAGGGACATCGCGCCCGACACCGGCCCGAAGCCCAGCAGCACCTCGCCCGCGCGCGCCTCGGTGGCATCCATCCGCAGGCCCGCCTCGGGCGCGTAATGCGACAGCAGCTGACCGGGCGCAGAAGGCGCCTCGGCCGAGCCGCCGGTCTCGAGCGGCGCGCCCAGCATCGCCTCGAGCGCCTCGGCCGGCAGCCCGCCGGGGCGCAGCAGCACCGGCGCCGGCGCCAGCCAGAGGATCGTCGATTCCACACCGACCTCGCTGGCGCCGCCCATCAGCACCGCCTCGATCTCGCCATCGAGCCCCGCCAGCACATGGTCCGGCAAGGTCGGGCTGATCCGGCCCGAGGGGTTGGCCGAGGGCGCCGCCAGCGGCCCGTCAAAGGCCCGCAACAGCTCTTGTGCCAGCGGATGCGCCGGCACCCGCACCGCCAGAGTCGACAGCCCCGCCGTCACCAGCGGCGATATTCCGGCATCCTCGCGCAGCGGCAGAACAAGCGTCAGCGGCCCCGGCCAGAAGGCCTGCGCCACCCGGTCGGCCAGGTCGCTCCAATGCACGTACCGCCGCGCGGTGGCGATATCCGCCACATGGGCAATCAGCGGGTTGAAGCTGGGCCGGCCCTTGGCGGCATAGATCCCCGCCACCGCCGCACCGTCGCGGGCATCGGCACCGAGGCCGTAGACCGTCTCGGTCGGGAACGCCACGCGGCCGCCGGCGCGCAGCACCGCCACGGCGCGCGCCACTCCGCCAGAGGCGGGATCGAGCCGGTCTGTCTCAATCTGGGTCATGTCCGTGACGCCGCGTTTCAGTTGCCGCAAAGCTGCGCAGCCGTATAGCTGTAGCGCAACAGAAAGCAAAGCCTTTGCAAGGGAGTATTCCCATGGCCTATTCCGCCCCGCTCAGTGATTACGACGTCATTTTCCGCCATGTCGTGCCACTGGCCCCGGTTGCCGCAACCGAAACCTTCGCCGAAGCCTCCGAAGACATGGCCCAGGCCGTATTGGCCGAGGCCGCCCGGCTTTGCGAGGACAAGCTTTCGCAGTACCAGCGCAACGGCGATCTGCACCCGGCGGTGCTTGAAAACGGCGTGGTGCGCACCTCGCCCGGCTTTGCCGAGGGGCACAAGGCGATCGGCGAAGGTGGCTGGATCGGCATGTCGGCCAGCCCCGAACATGGCGGCATGGGCCTGCCGATGATGCTGACCACGGCGGTCAACGACATGATGTCGGGCGCCTGCCTGTCGCTGCAACTGGCGCCGTTGATGAGCCAGGGCCAGATCGAGGCGCTGGAAAACCACGCCTCGGACGCGCTGAAAGACCTCTATATCCCCAAGCTGATCTCGGGCGAATGGACCGGCACGATGAACCTGACCGAGCCGCAGGCCGGGTCGGACGTGGGCGCGCTGCGGTCGAAGGCCGAGCCCAACGGCGACGGCACCTATGCGGTCTCCGGCCAGAAGATCTTCATCTCCTGGGGCGACAATGACTTTGCCGAGAACGTCTGTCACCTGGTCCTCGCTCGCCTGCCCGATGGCAAGCCGGGCACCAAGGGCATCTCGCTTTTCCTGGTGCCCAAGTTCATCCCCGATGACAACGGCGCTCCCGGCAAACCCAACAGCCTGCGGGTGGTCTCGCTCGAGCACAAGATGGGCCTGCATGGCTCGCCCACGGCGGTGATGGAGTACGACGGCGCCACCGGCTGGCTGGTGGGCGAGGCGCATGACGGCATGCGCGCCATGTTCACCATGATGAACAACGCCCGCCTCGGCGTCGGTGTGCAGGGGCTGGGCCAGGCCGAGGCGGCGACCCAGACCGCGCTGGCCTATGCGCTCGACCGCAAGCAGGGCCGCACCCCGGTCGCGGGCGGCACCGGCACCATCGTCGATCACGCCGACGTGCGCCGGATGCTGGCCGAAATGCGCGCCGACACCTTTGTCGCCCGTGCCATTGCCGTGGCATGCGCCCAGGCGATCGACATGGGCCAGGCCACCGGCGATCCGGCCTGGACGGCGCGGGCCGCGCTGCTGACCCCGATCGCCAAGGCCTTTGGCACCCAGACCGGCATGCGCGTCGCCGAAACCGGGGTGCAGGTGCACGGCGGCATGGGCTTCATCGAAGAGACCGGCGCGGCGCAATTCTATCGCGATGTCCGCGTCACCGCGATCTACGAGGGCACCAACGGCATTCAGGCGATGGATCTGGTGGGCCGCAAGATGATGGACGGCGGCGAGGCGATGAATGCGCTGCTGGATGAGGTCGAGGCCCATGCCGAGGGGCTGCGCGCCACCCTGCCCGATCTGGCCGAGCCGGTCTGGCAGGCCTCGGAAACGCTGCGCGAAACCGTCGAGGCTCTGATCGGTACAAGTGACCTGAACGAACGCTTCGCCGGCGCGGTGCCTTTCCTGATGGGCTTTGCCCGGGTGCTGGGCGGACATTTCCACCTCAAGGCCGCCGAGGCCGACAGCGCCCGCGGCCGGCTGGCGCGGTTCTACATCGAACGGCTGCTGCCGGAACACGCCAGCCTGCTCGAACAATCGCGCGCCGGCGCGGCGGCCCTCTATGCGCTGAGCCCCGAAGACCTGGCCTCCTGATGCGGGACGGCGACACCTCCGGCATCCGCTATCCCTGGCCCGAGCCACCCGCCGAGGGCGCGGCGACGGAGGTGGCGCCGGGTGTGCTCTGGATGCGCCTGCCGCTGCCCATGGCGCTGGACCATGTCAACGTCTATGCGCTCGATGATGGCGACGGCTGGACGGTGATCGACAGCGGCGTTTCGTCGAAACGCAGCCGCGCGCTCTGGGACCGGCTGCTTGCCGGGCCGCTCGCCGGCAAGCCCGTGCGCCGCGTGGTGATGACCCACCACCACCCCGATCACACCGGCATGGTGGGCTGGCTCAAATCCACCCATGGCGCCGAGGTCTGGGCCACCCGCACCGCCTGGCTGATGACGCGGATGCTGACGCTGGACGAACAGCACGGGCCCACCGAGGAAACCCTGGCCTTCTGGCGCGCCTGCGGCATGGACCCCGAGATCCTGGCGAAACGCAGCGCCGAGCGGCCGTTCAATTTCGCCGATGTGGTGGCGCCGCTGCCGCTGGGGTTTCATCGGATCGCCCAGGGTGACGAGGTCACCATGGGCGGCCGCCGCTGGGCCGTGCATTTCGGCAATGGCCATGCCCCGGCGCATGCCACCTTCTGGAGTCGCGACGACAACCTGGTGATCGCCGGCGATCAGATCCTGCCGTCGATCTCGTCGAACATCGGCGTCTATGCCACCGAGCCCGAGGCCGATCCGGTGGCCGACTGGCTGGAGAGCTGCGAACGCTTCCTGCCGCTCGCGCGCGAGGAGCACCTGGTGCTTGGCGGGCACAAGCTGCCCTTCACCGGGCTGCCGCTGCGCCTGCACCAGTTGATCGACAACCATCATGGCGCGCTCAGGCGGCTTGCCGCCCATCTCGCAACGCCGCGCACCGCCACCGACTGCTTCGCGCCGCTGTTCAAGCGCCGGATCGGCGCCGGCGAATACGGCTTGGCGATGGTCGAGGCGATGGCGCATTGCCTGCACCTCTGGCACACCGGTCAGGCCACGCGCGAGATCCGCGACGACGGCGCCTGGGTCTGGCAACGGGTGGCTGCCGGCTGATTTTCAGCCCGGGGGGCCTTCAGCCGCGAGGTCCCGGGGCGAGCCCGGGACGCGTGCCTTTCAAGGCCATCCCTGCTCCCACCACCGCCCCGGACCCGATCCGGGGCCTCCGGGCCAAGTCCGGGGCCGCAACGCCGGGCGCGATCCCGAAGCAAACCCGGGACGCGACAAAGCGGCCTGCCCTCGCGACGCGCGCGCCGTTCAGGCGTGCCCGGCAGTCGCGGACAGCGCCAGGGCATCGATCCCCAGCACGCCCAGCGCGGCCTCCCATTTTTCCGGGTCCGGCCGGTCAAAAAGCAGCGCCGGATCGGGTTCGCAGGTCAGCCAGCCGTTTTGTCCGAGCTCCATCTCGAGCTGCCCCGGCCCCCATCCGGCATACCCCAGCGCCACCAGACGCCGCCTCGGGCCGCGGCCGGCGCCGATCTCTTCGAGGATGTCCATCGTCGCGGTCATCGAGACCATCTCGTCCACATGCAGGGTTGCCACCGGCGATTCGTAATCCGGCGTGTGCAGCACGAAGCCCCGGCCCTGCTCCACCGGTCCGCCGAAATGCAGCCGGCTCTGGCGGAAGTCGTCGGTCACCGGCACCTCGAGCTGTTCCAGCAACTCGCCCAGCCCGAGATCGGCCACCGGCTTGTTGAAGATCAGCCCCATCGCGCCTTCCGGCGAATGGGCACAGAGATAGACGACGGAATGGGCGAAGCGCGGGTCAAGCATCCCCGGCATCGCGATCAGCACTTGTCCTGTCAGGCCGGTATCGCCGTCGTTGGTCATCGGCTCGTTCATCGCCTCTGCGCTCCCCTTGCTGCCTTGCAGTCAAGATGGGCCGTGGCGCCAGATGACGCAAGGCTCGCCACAAAGTGAGTTGGATTTCAGCCGGCTTTCCCGCATCTCATAACCTATGATGCGACACCTGCTGACTTCACTTGCGCTTGCGTTCGGACTTGCCGGGCCCGCCGCTGCCCAGACGACAGAGGTGGCGCGCGCCGCGCTGATCCCCGGCTGGCAACAGGCCGACGGCAGCCATGTGGTCGGGCTGCTGCTCGATCTCGCGCCGGGGTGGAAGACCTATTGGCGCAGCCCCGGCGACGCCGGCATCCCGCCGCGTTTCGACTGGGCCGGCAGCCGCAATATCGCCAGCCTGCGCACGCTCTGGCCGACGCCCGAGGCGATGGACCAGAACGGCATGACATCGATCGGCTATCCCGGCGACGTGGTGATCCCGCTGATGATCCGCCCGGAGAGCGCCGGCGGCGAAATGCGCCTGACCGGCCGGATGGAGCTTGGCGTCTGCAAGGATGTCTGCGTGCCTGCGGAATTGCGGTTCTCCGCCACGCTGACCCCCGGCGACAGGCGCGATCCGCGGCTTGTCGCGGCGCTGGTCGACCGGCCGCTGACGGCGCGCGAGGCGCAGGTCGGCCAGGTCTCCTGCCGCATCTCGCCGGTCGAGGGCGGCGTCGCCCTGACCGCGCGCATCGCCATGCCCAGCGCCGGCGGCCAGGAGTTCGTGGTGGTCGAGACCGCCAACCCGTCGATCTGGGTCGCCGAGGCCGAGACCCGCCGCGCCGGCAACATCCTGACCGCATCGACCGAAATGCAGCATGTCGAGGGCGCGCCCTTTGCGCTCGACCGCTCCGGCCTGCGCTTTACCGTTCTGGGCAAACGTCACGCCGTCGACATTCGCGGCTGCGCCAGCGGCTAGGACAGCGCGCGCCGCAGCTCCGGCGGCAGCCGCAGCACCTGCCCACCCGGCCCCAGAACCACCACGGTCACCAGCGCCTCGAACAGCGGCGTCTCATCCCGGCAGACTTGCTGGCGCAGCACCATGCGGGCGCCGCCGATCTTGTCCGCCGTGGTCAGGACCGTCAGGTCATCACCATAATATGCCGGGCTCAGATAGTCGCCTTCGATCCGCCTGACGACAAAGACCTGCCCGTCACGCGTCTTCATCTGCCGCTGGTCGATTCCCAGCGAGGCCACCCATTCGCTGCGCCCGCGTTCGATGAACTTGAGGAAATTGGCGTGGTAGACGATCCCCGCCATATCGGTGTCTTCGTAATAGACCCGGCAGTCGAAACGGTGGCGCATCGTAAATCCCCTGTTGCCCGCCCCCGTCAAACCATTCCGCCGCGCGCGGTGCAAGCCGGGCGGATTCAATTTGGCAACAGCCCCGGCGCAAGTGCCCCGAAGCCGCTTGGTTGGCCGCCCACCTCTCGCTAGACTTTGTCTCGAATGATCCGCGAGGCCGCCGATGCACATGATCTACGAAATGCGCTATTCCTATTTCGGACGCTCCGGCTGGCAATCCGAGGCGTCGAACGACGCCGCCAAGCTGTTCGATGACGCGAGGCTCGACGGGCGGCATTATTTCCTCGAAAAGATCGCTCTGCGCTCGCTGGCCGATCAGAGCGATGGCGATTTCGGCCTGATCGTGCTTTCGGCCGAGGCGCTGCCAGAGCGGCACAAATCCCGGCTGCAACAGGTCTGCGGCGACATGCTGGGCGACCGTGCGCATGTGATCTTTCGCGGCCCCGACAGCGCCGGCACCTGTTTCACCCGCTACCGCAAGGCAACCTTCAACCGCGATCCCTGGAGCACGCAGATCGTGCTCGATGACGATGACGCGGTCAGCGCCGATTTCACCGAAAAGCTGCGCGCCGAGGCGATGGCCGCCAAGAAACTGCGCGCGCCGGGCGAGGAATATTGTTTTCTCTCGCATGCGCGCGGCATTTCGGCAGTGTTCCGGGACGGCCAGATATCGCTGCGCCACCGGCTCAATGCGGCCACCAATCTCGGGCTGGCGGTCACCGCCCCCACCGGATCGCGCCGTCAGCCCTTTGGCATCGCCCACAAGAAGATCCTCGAGCGTCGCCCGGTCCGGGTGATCTATTCGCGCAGCCCGAGCTATATCCGGGCGGTGCACGACAGCAACGACAGCCGGGCGCAGTATTCCGACAACATCGTACAGGCCGATGAGATGGAGAAGATGCACCGCGCCTTTCCCCTGCTGCGAGAGCTGATCGCCGACTGGCCGATTGCCGATGCAGAGACGCGGGTGGAACAAGCCGCCTGATGGCGCGGCCGCCCCCTGATCCGCGAAAAATCCGTCACGCGCGAAACTTTTGAGGTTGACCTTACGTAGCTTCCGCCGACCGAGGATTTCGGTCTGACATGGGAGATTACAGCATGAGACTTTTTCTGATTGCACTGAGCGCGGTTATTGCCGCTGGCCCCGTGGCCGCCCTGCACGAAGGCGGCAACCCGCCGGGACAGGTGGCCAAGGACAACCCTGACGACATCAGCGACCGCAATGGCAACGGCAAGGCCAATGGCGGCGATTATTCGCCCGGCTATTCGGCCAGCGTCGGCGAGGATCGCAATGGCGATGGCCGGACCAACGGCAAGGATTACGCCCCGGGTCGGCACGACAAGAAGTGAGACCTGCCCCCGACAGATGATCCGGGGTCGCGGCGTTCGGGAGGGCGCCGCGGCCCTGCCCCCACAAAGCTATTGCGCCATGCTCACCCGCGCCGCCAGCCGGAGCGCATGGCTCGGATCCTGCGCCACCGCCGGCATCACGGGATCATAGCCTGCGCGGATCACGGCGCCGATCTCGGGGCGCAAGACGGTCCTGCCCCCGGCAATGGCCAAGGGCGAGACCTCGGCAAAGGCCTGTTCCGACCAGAGCAGCATCACCTGCACCACCTGCCCCAGCGCCAGATCCTCGGCCGGCTGGGCGCCCAGCCCCTTGTCCATCCGCAGAAAGACAAAAGCCGCCTTGATCGCGCCCTGATCGTCAAAACGGAAGGCTCGGTATTGGTTGGCGCCGGCGGCTTTGAGCCGCGCCACAAGCGGCGCCAGATCCGGCACCAGCTTGTCGAGGTCGGGCACCTCGGTCAGCTCGTCCCAGTCACGGAAGAAGAAAAACATGCAGTTGCTGCCCAGCTCCGGGTCGGTCTCGGCCATCTGGTGGCCGGCCATGGCAACCACCGCCTCCATCGCGCCCTTGATCACCGGCAGGGTGGCCTCGGTCACGCCAAAGACGATCGGCGCGATCGGTCGGCCCCAGCGGGCAAAGAGATAGCTCCCGTCGGCGCGGGTGAAAAGCGGGGCGATATCGTCGGACGTCAGCATGGCGCCGTCCTTAGCACCCTGCGACGGCGGGATAAACCGCGCTCTGTGCGGCCATGCAGAGGCGCCTACGCGCCGGTTTCGCTCGCCTTCGCGCGCGGGCGGGCGTATGGCAAGGCTCATGATCCGTTGTGTGCCCCTTTCCACCTCCCGCGAGCTGCCGCTCTGGCAGCGGCCGGTGACGTTGCTGTTTCTCATGGCGGCGGCGATGCCGGTGGCCTTTGCCACCTGGTCGGCGCTGCTCAACAACTTCGTCATCGAAGTGGCCGGGTTTGACGGATCGGACATCGGCTGGCTGCACACGGTACGCGAAATCCCCGGCTTTCTGGCGGTGGGCGTCATCGCGCTGATCATGCTGATGCATGAGCAGGTGCTGGGGCTTGTCGCGCTGCTGCTGTTGGGGGTGGCGACGGCGGTGACCGCATATTTCCCCTCGATGGCGGGTATCCTGACAGTGACCATGCTGTCATCGATCGGCTTTCACTACTACGAAACGGTCAACCAGTCGTTACAGTTGCAATGGCTGCCCAAAGATCAGGCGCCGCGCATTCTCGGCCTGCTGCTGGCGGCGGGCTCGGCGGCGACCCTGCTGGCCTATGGCGCCATCGTGCTGACCTGGGAGGCGCTGGGACTGTCCTATCCACATGTCTACCTGATCGCCGGCGGCATCACCGCGGCGCTGGCCGTGCTGGCGATGCTGGCCTATCCGCGGTTCGAAGCCCCCGATCCGCAGATCAAGAAGCTGATCCTGCGGCGGCGCTACTGGCTTTATTACGTGCTGCAATTCCTGTCCGGTGCGCGGCGGCAGATCTTCGTGGTCTTTGCCGGTTTCATGATGGTCGAACGCTTCGGCTTTCAGGTGCATGAAGTCACGGCGCTGTTCCTGATCAACCTCGTGGCCAACATGGTCTTTGCTCCCGTGATGGGCCGCGCCGTCGGCCGGTTCGGCGAACGCGCGACGCTGCTCTTTGAATACGCCGGGCTGATCGCGGTGTTTCTGGCTTATGGCGGCATCTACTATTTCGGCTGGGGCGTGCTGCTGGCCGCCTCGCTTTACGTGATCGATCACATGTTCTTTGCCCTGGCGCTGGCGCTCAAGACCTATTTCCAGAAGATCGCCGATCCGCGCGACATCGCCCCCACGGCGGCGGTGGCCTTTACCATCAACCATATCGCGGCGGTGTTCCTGCCGGCAGGGCTGGGGTATCTCTGGCTGATCTCGCCCGGCGCGGTCTTTGTCGGGGCGGCGGGGATCGCCACGGCCTCCTTCTTGTTGGCGCTGCTGATCCCGCGCCACCCGGCGCCCGGCAACGAGACGGTGTTTTCCGGCTATATCGCCGCCGCCCCCGCCGAGTGATCCCCGCCCGGCCGGGAGCGCTTCGCCAGCCGGGCCAAGAGGCCCCGGATCACGTCCGGGGCGCGGCGGGCCATCCGGGCCAGGCAGAGAGTGACTGGCCATGGCCGCGACTTCGGGCTAGAGACCGGAAACGCTTGCCAGGAGGCTCCTCATGCCCACATTCACCGCCTTCACCACCCTGACCGGAAAAGATCAGGCCCATGCGCTCGGTCTGGCGATGGAACGGCTGGAGCCGGAGCCCACCGGCGTCGGCGTCTTCGAGATGGAGGATGGCTCGGGCCTCTGGGAAATCGGCGGCTATTTCACCGAATCCCCCGATGCGGCAGCGCTTGCGCTGCTCTCGGCCGCCTTCGCGGCCAAGGACTTCGTCATCTCTGAACTGCCCGAGACCGACTGGGTGGCCAAGGTCCGGCGCGAGCTTGCTCCGGTCGAGGCCGGTCGGTTCTTTGTCTATGGCAGCCATGACGCCGACAAGGTGCCCGAAAACGCCGAGCCGCTGCTGATCGAGGCCGCCATGGCCTTTGGCACCGGCCACCATGGCACCACGCTGGGCTGTCTGCGGGCGCTCGACCGGCTGGCCAATGACGGCTTCGAAGGCCAGAGCGTGGCCGACATCGGCTGTGGCACCGCCGTTCTGGCGATGGCGGCGGCGCGGATTTGGCCGCAAGAAGTGCTGGCTTCGGATATCGACCGGGTGGCCGTCGACGTGGCCGAGGCCAATGTCCGCGCCAACGGGCTCGAGGGACGAGTGGCCTGTGTCGAGGCCACCGGCTTCGATCATCCCGACATCGCCGCGCGCGCGCCCTTTGATCTGGTCTTTGCCAATATCCTGATGGGGCCGCTGATCGCCCTGGCTCCCGATATGGCCAGGGCGCTCGATACCGGGGGATATGCGATTCTATCCGGAATCCTCACCGAACAGGCGGATGAGGTCATTGCGGTTTATTCCCGGAATGGTATCAATCTGGTGCAACGCGAAGATATTGTTGAATGGACGACCCTGACCCTCCGCAAATCTAGCTGATTTTGCGGGGTTTTTCGGTCAATTCGAGGCAGTTGCCGCAGTGCCGCCACATTTGCAGCCCATTAAGGTTCCCGTGTCTGGTGGGGGCCAGATAGTTAGAGGCTGCCATGTCGGAAACGCTTTTCCATTTCGACAAACGTGTGAATCGCATTGCCAGAAAGAACCGCAAGCTGGCGCGCGGTCACGTCAATTTCATTGACCGTACAGGGGTCATCCGTCAACGTCCGCGCCGCGGGCTCACCGGCGTGCCGCTGCGCGGCCTGCTGACCATCGGCCTGGGCTTTGTCGGCTTCAAGGGCCTGCTGATCGCCCATCAGGGCCCGGTTCAATACGAAGACAAGCTGGCGCTGCTGGCCGAGGGCACGATTTTCGAGCAGGGCGCCGCCTGGGCGATGCAGATCGAGCCCGTATCGCAGGCCGTCGCCCGCTTCATTGCACCGCTGCTTATGTGATCGCAGGGGCGCCGGCCCTGGCGTGCCGCGCCCCGCGCATCCGATTGTTTGTTAACCAGTGCTCCGGTCCAGCCGCCCCCCGCGGCCCGGACCGGATTCCCGCGGCCCGCACCCACGCCTAGACTTCTGCGGGCCGCATCATCAGACTTACCCGCCCCCCATTAACGAGTAAGGCCGCGGCTTCCATCGAAGTCGCGGCCCGGGGGCGTACTCATCTGCGCGCTTTCAGTGATAATCGCCGCGTGCGACGCGGTCGATGTCAGCGCGGGTCAGACCGATGTCGTCCAGCTCGCTCTCGCTCAGCTGCGACAGCATCTTGCGGGTCTGGCGGGCGTCGTTCCACTCTTGCACGGCCGAGATCATGGCGATAATGACGCGACCGATCCGTTCGGCAACGCCGGCAATGGCGATATGGGCGTGGCTCTGTTCAGAAACTGCCATTGTTTTGCTCCTAGGCTAAAGCGCCATGGCGGCGCGTGTTTTCATTTCGCGCAATTAATGTGCAAACACGCCCCGAGCAAGCGCCACCGGCGCATTCCCCATATGCGTTTTCTGCATGGCTCTTTTGGCCCCCAAGAGTCTGAAATAAATCAATAAACTAAGGGCTTTCATGTCGTTTTCAGACCTTCGCGGGACGCGTTTTGCGACGGCCCTGGATCGCCGCCGGCCCGGTCCTGACCGGGCAATCGGCTTGACAGGTTTCGCTTGGCGTTTGTTCCCGGTTCGTGCTAGCGAAACAAAAAGGCAACAAACGGGGCAGTCATGCGGGTTCTGGGCATCGATCCGGGTTTGCGCAACCTGGGCTGGGGCGTGATCGACGTCTCGGGCAACAAGCTGACGCATGTGGCAAACGGCATCTGCCATTCCTCGGGCACGGATCTTGCACTGCGGCTGGTGTCGTTGCATGAACAGCTCTCGGCGGTGCTGGCGCGGTTCGCCCCCACCACGGCGGCGGTGGAACAGACCTTCGTCAACAAGGATGCGGTGGCGACGCTGAAGCTGGGCCAGGCTCGGGGCATCGCGCTTTTGGTGCCGGCGCAGGCCGGGCTCGCGGTGGGCGAATATGCCCCCAACGCGGTCAAGAAATGCGTGGTCGGTGTCGGCCATGCGGACAAGAAACAGGTGGCCCATATGGTCAAAATGCAATTGCCCGGTGTGGTGCTGGCCGGGGCCGATGCGGCCGACGCGCTGGCCATCGCCATCACCCATGCGCTCTATTACCGTTCTCCCAGCCTGCGCGAGGCGCGGGCGTCATGATCGGCAAGCTCTCGGGGCGGATCGACTATCGCGGCGAGGATCACGTGCTGCTCGACGTGCGCGGCGTGGGCTATGTGGTGTTCTGTTCCGAGCGCACCCTGGCCACCCTGCCCGGCCCCGGCGAAGCGGTGGCGCTTTATACCGATCTGGTGGTGCGCGAGGATCTGTTGCAGCTCTACGGCTTTCCGTCGCTGGTCGAGAAGGAATGGCACCGGCTGCTGCTGACGGTGCAGGGCGTCGGCGCCAAGGCGGCGCTGGCGATCCAGGGCGCACTGGGCCCCGAGGGCGTGGGCCGGGCGATCGCGCTTGGCGATGTCACGGCGATCAAGGCGGCCAAGGGGATCGGCCCCAAAACCGCGCAGCGGGTGGTGCATGAGCTGAAGGACAAGGCGCCGGCGGTGATGGCCATGGGCGGCGCCCGGACGGCCGAACTGGGCGATGTCGAAGACGCGGTGATCGAGCCGGCCCCGGCCCGGCCCGCAGCCAAACCCGCACCCAAGACAAGCAACGCCCAGGCCGAGGCGCTGTCGGCATTGAGCAACCTGGGCTACGGTCCCGGCGAGGCGGCGGGCGCGGTGGCCCAGGCCGCCGGCGACGACCCCGCGGCCGAAACCCCGGCCCTGATCCGCGCCGCGCTCAAGCTCTTGGCGCCGAAAGGATGAGGCAAAGGCGCGAGGAGCGGCAGAGATGAGCGAACCGGACCCCACCCTGCGCCCCGAAGCGCGGCCCGAGGATGTCGACCGCGCGCTGCGCCCGCAGCAGCTCGGCGATTTCATCGGTCAGGCCGAGGCCCGCGCCAACCTGCGCGTCTTCATTCAGTCCGCCCGGCAACGCGGCGAGGCGATGGACCACACGCTGTTTCACGGCCCGCCGGGCCTGGGCAAGACGACGCTGGCGCAGATCATGGCGCGCGAGCTGGGCGTCAACTTCCGCATGACCTCGGGACCGGTGCTGGCCAAGGCCGGCGATCTGGCGGCCATCCTGACCAACCTCGAGGCCCGCGACGTCCTGTTCATCGACGAGATCCACCGGCTCAACCCGGTGGTGGAAGAAGTGCTTTATCCGGCGCTGGAGGATTTCGAACTGGACCTGGTGATCGGCGAAGGCCCGGCCGCGCGCACCGTGCGGATCGAGCTGCAACCTTTCACCCTGGTCGGCGCGACCACCCGCCTTGGCCTGCTGACGACGCCGCTGCGCGACCGCTTCGGCATTCCGACGCGGCTCAATTTCTACACCATCGACGAGCTGCACGAGATTGTCAGCCGCAATGCCGTCAAGCTCGGGGTGCCCGCCGACGACGCAGGCGCCAGAGAGATCGCCCGCCGCGCCCGTGGCACGCCGCGCATCGCCGGGCGGCTACTGCGGCGGGTGGTGGATTTCGCCGTGGTCGATGGCGACGGTCATATCACCCGCGAGCTGGCGGATGGCGCGCTGACCCGGCTGGGCGTCGACAACCTCGGCCTCGACGGCGCCGACCGGCGCTATCTCAAGCTGATCGCCGAAAACTACTCCGGCGGCCCGGTGGGGATCGAGACGATTTCCGCCGCGCTCAGCGAAAGCCGCGATGCGCTGGAAGAGGTGATCGAGCCCTACCTGCTGCAACAGGGCCTGATCCAGCGCACCCCGCGCGGCAGGATGCTGGCCCAGAAGGCCTGGACCCACCTTGGCCTGCCCGCCCCCCGCGCGCCGGGACAGAGCGACCTGTTCGGATAAACCCCGCTCCGGCGGATCGCCAAGTTGACAGCGCCGTTAGCGCTGTCATTCTGCGCCGGCACCACCCTATTTTGACAGGAGACCGACCCGTGACAGACGCGCTTCGCAACGCCCGCAGCGATTTCCCGACCGACTTCCTGTTTGGCGCCGCCACCGCCGCCTATCAGATCGAGGGCTCCGGCTTCGGCGGCGCCGGTGCCAGCCACTGGGACACCTTCGCCGCCACCCCCGGCAATGTGGTCGGCGCCGACGACGGCGCGGTGGCCTGCGACCATTACAACCGCTGGCAGGAGGATCTCGATCTGATGCAGGCGGCCGGCTTCGACGCCTACCGCTTCTCGACCTCCTGGTCACGGGTCATGCCCGAGGGCACCGGCCGCCCCAACGCCGAGGGCCTCGACTTCTACGACCGGCTGGTCGACGGCGTGCTCGCGCGCGGGATGACGCCGTTCCTGACGCTGTATCACTGGGATCTGCCGTCGGCGCTGGCGATGAACGGCGGCTGGACCAATCGCGACATTGCCGGCTGGTTCGCCGACTATTGCGCGGTGGTCTTCGACCGCATCGGCGATCGTGTCGCCGCCACCGCCACCATCAACGAGCCTTGGTGCGTCGCCTGGCTGTCGCATTTCATCGGCGCCCATGCGCCCGGCCTGCGCGACATCCGCGCCGCCGCCCATGCCATGCACCATGTATTGCTGGCCCATGGCACCGCGATGCAGGCGCTGCGCGCCAGCGGAGCGAAAGACCTCGGCATCGTGTTGAACTTCGAAACCGCCAGCCCCGCCAGCGACAGCTCCGAAGACCGGGCCGCCGCCGCCCGGGCCGATGCGGTCTACAACCGCTGGTTCATCGAGGCCATCGCCGGCCAGGGCTATCCGGCCGAGGCGCTCGAAGGCCTCGGCCCGCATATGCCGGCGGGCTGGCAGGCGGATATGGACACCATCGCCACCCCGCTCGACTGGCTGGGAGTGAATTATTACACCCGCGCGCTTTATGCCGCAGACCCCACCCGGCCCTGGCCACGATACCGCACGGTCGATGGCCCGCTGCCCAAGACGGCAATGGGCTGGGAAATCCGCCCCGAGGGCCTGCGCGAATTCCTGCTGCGGCTGGCACAGGGACCGGCCCGGGGGCTGCCGATCTATGTCACCGAGAACGGCATGGCGGGCGATGATGCGGTGCAGGACGGTGCGGTACACGACCCGCTACGCCAAGGCTTCATCGACTCCCATCTCGATGCCGCGCGCGCCGCCATTGCCGAGGGTGTCGATCTGCGCGGCTTCTTCTACTGGTCGCTGCTGGACAATTACGAATGGGCCTTCGGCTATGACAAGCGCTTCGGCCTCGTGCACGTCGATTACGCCACCCAGACGCGCACGCCCAAAGCCTCGTACCACGCCCTGGCGCGCGCGCTGAGCCGCTAGAAGAAACTTTGCGGGTCGATATCCACCGCCAGCCGCAGCCCGCCACGCACCGGGAACTGGCCGATCCATTCGGCCAGCGCCCCCTGCAAGGCCACGCCCTTGTCGGCCTTGACCAGAAGCCGCACCCGGTGCCGCCCGCGAACCCGGGCGATCGGCGCCGGCGCCGGGCCAAAGACCTGCGCCCCCACCCGCCGCAGCGCCGCGTCATTGCGCGCCAGCGCCGCGCCCAGGTCGAAGGCCGGCTGCGCCTCTTCGGCTGAAATGATGATCCCCGCCAGCCGGCCATAAGGCGGCACCCCGGCGGCGCGGCGTTCCTCGGCCTCGGCCTGCCAGAAGCGCTCCTCGTCGCCGGCAATGATCGCCCGGATCACCGGATGTTCGGGCTGGTGGGTCTGGATCAGCGCAAGTCCGGGCTTCTCGGCCCGCCCGGCGCGGCCTGCGACCTGGCGCACCAGTTGAAAGGTACGCTCGGCAGCCCGCAGGTCGGAGCCATGCAGGCCAAGATCGGCGTCGATCACCCCGACCAGCGTCAGCAGCGGAAAATTGTGCCCCTTGGCCACCAGCTGGGTGCCGATGACGATATCGGCACCGCCGCCGGCGATCTCCTCGATCTGCGTCTTCAGCGCCCGGGCCGAGCCGTACATGTCCGACGACAATGTCGCCACGCGGGCCTGCGGAAACAGCGCCACCGCCTCCTCGGTCAGCCGCTCCACCCCCGGCCCCACCGCCGCCAGCCGGCCTTCCGCCTCGCAGGAGGGGCAGATTTCGGGCATCGGCCGGCTCTCGCCGCATTGATGGCAGACCAACCGCTTGAGAAACCGGTGTTCGACCATCCGCGCATCGCACTGCGGGCATTCGATCTGATGGCCGCAGGCGCGGCACAGCGTGATCGGCGCATAGCCCCGCCGGTTGATGAACAGCAGCGACTGCTCGCCGCGTTCCAGCCGGGCATTCACCGCCGCCTGGAGCGTCGGCGAGACCCAGCGATCCGATGGCAGGCTTTCGGCCCGCATGTCGATCGCCCGCATCTCCGGCAGCACCGCCGCGCCAAAACGCGACGTCAGCTCGATCCGCGTGTACTTGCCGGCCTGCGCATTGGCCCAGCTCTCCAGCGACGGCGTCGCCGAGGCCAGCACCACCTGCGCGTCTTCCAGCGAAGCGCGCAGCACCGCCATGTCACGCGCATTATAGAGCACCCCGTCGCCCTGCTTGTAGGAGGTGTCATGTTCCTCGTCGACGACGATCAGCCCGAGGTCGCGAAACGGCAGGAACAGCGCCGACCGCGCGCCCACGACCATCTGCGCCCCGCCCTCGCCGACCATCTTCCAGCAGCGCCGCCGCTCGGTCTGGGTAATGCCCGAATGCCATTCCGCCGGTTTCGCGCCGAACCGCGCCTCCACCCGGGTCAGGAATTCCTGGGTCAGCGCGATCTCGGGCAGCAGCACCAGCGCCTGCCGTCCGCGGCGCAGGCAATCGGCCACCGCCTCGAGGTAGACTTCGGTCTTGCCCGATCCGGTGACCCCGCGCAGCAGCGTCGTGGAATAACCCTGGCCGGCGGCGGTGTGCAGATGTGCCACCGCCGTCATCTGGTCGGTGGTCAGCGTCTTGCCGGGACGCGCGGGATCGAGCGGTAGATAGGGCGTGTCGCGCGGCGCCTCCTCCTCACGCACCACGCCCTGGGCGGCCAGCCCCTTGACCACCGAAGGCGAAACCCCGGCCATCTCGGCCAGCTCCTTGAGGGTAAAGGCCAACCCGCCATAGTCCTCCAGCACCCCGAGCACAGCGCGGCGCGCCTTGGTGTCGCGATCCGGCAGCCCCACGCCCCGGCGATAGATCTTGCGCGCCCCCGGTGGCGCGCCCAGCCCCGGCGCCCGGGTGGCCAGCCGCAGCATCGCCGGCAGGGGCGTCAGCGTATAGGCGCCGGCGCGGGTCAGAAAGGCACGCATCCCCTCGCGCATCGGCGCCGCGTCGAGCACCCGGATCACCGCCCGCAGCTTGGCGCGGTCGAAATCCCCCGCCCCGGCGCCCCAGACCACGCCCAGCATCCTGCGCGGGCCCAGCGGCACCTCGACAAAGGCCCCGAGATGGCAGCCGCCCGCCGGCGCCAGGTAATCCAGCACCCCGGCCAGATCGCCCATCGCCTGGGTCAGAAGCACACCGATCCGGTCGCCTTCGTCGAAATAGCTGCGGCACATGCGGCCCTGTCCCTCGCGGCTCGAAACTCTGCCGAGAGGTATGCCACCGCTGCCGGTTTGCCAAGACACCGGCAGCGGACGGCCCCGGCCGCCCCTTTCCTCTTGCCGCAAATACCGCGGGGAGCGCGAGGGGCTGGCCCCTCGCTCCCGCCCCGGCCCCGCAATCCGGCGTTGGCAGAAAGGCACAACCTGAAGAAAAGGCGCAAAGCCCCTCAAAAACCTGCGGAAAGCCCGGACAGGCCCTGCTAGCCTCCGGCAAGGACCACGGGATTCGCTTAAGGGACACGCATGACCTCCAGCCTCAAGATCGACGACGACCTCCGCGCCACCATCATTGCGCGCCCCACCGTGATCCTCGACGACAAGGACGTGATGCATGCGCTGATCGCTGCCAATGAAAAGGCCATGGGCAGCAATATCGTCGATCTGCGCGGCATTGCCATGGAGCGGCTGGAACGTCGCCTCGACCGGCTCGAGGACACTCACCGCAGCGTCATTGCCGCGGCCTATGAGAATCTCGCCGGCACCAACCAGGTGCACCGCGCCATCCTGCGCATGCTCGACCCGGTGGATTTCGAAGCCTTCCTGCGCGGCCTGGGCGGCGAAGTGGCCGATATCCTGCGCGTCGATGCGGTGCGGCTGGTGCTGGAAAGCGCCGAGCGGGCCGAGGACGATCCGGCGATCTCGAAACTCGGAGATGTGCTGCGGGTGGCCGAACCCGGCTATGTCTCGCAATATGTGACCGAGGGCCGCATGGGCGGGCTGCGCCCGGTCACCCTGCGCCAGCGCGCCGCCGGCGATCCGGCGCTCTACGGCGGCAAGGCCGGCGACATCCGCTCCGAGGCATGTCTGGTGCTCGATCTCGGCCCCGGCCGGCTGCCCGGCATGTTGGCCTTCGGCGCCGAGGATCCACATCTCTTCACGCCGCAGCAGGGCACCGATCTGCTGGCCTTCTTCGCCGGTGTCTTCGAGCGCTCGATGCGCCGCTGGCTGGCGTGAGCACGCCCGCGACCTTCATCTCGCCTGCGGCGCGCGACGCGCTGGAGGACTGGCTGACCCAGGCCCGCGCGCTGCAAGGCCGGGCCGAGAACACCACCGGGGCCTATCGCGCCGATGTGCTGGGCTTCCTGGCCTTCATGACCGAATATCACGGTGGCACCCAGGGTCTGGGCCCGCTCTCGCGCATCACCCTGCGCGACATGCGCGCCTGGATGGCCCATACTCGCGGACCGGAGGTGGGGCCGCGCACGCTGGCGCGCAAGCTCTCGGCGGTCAAGAGCTTCTACCGCTGGCTGGCCGAACGCGAGGGCTTCGAGCCCACCGCCGTGCTCTCCACCCGGGCGCCGAAATATACCCGCAAGCTGCCCCGCCCGCTGGCCGAAGAGGCCGCCCGCGCGATGATCGACACCATCGAGATGCAGAGCCAGACCGGCTGGATCGCCGCCCGCGACATGGCGGTGGTGACCCTGCTTTACGGCGGCGGGTTGCGGATTTCCGAGGCGCTAGGGCTGAACCGCGGCGCCGCGCCGCTGGGCGACAGCCTGCGCGTTCTGGGCAAGGGTCAAAAAGAGCGGATCGTGCCGGTGATCCCCGCCGCCGCCCGCGCCGTCGACGCCTATCTCGCCCTCTGCCCCTTTGATCCCGAACCGGAGGCGCCGCTGTTTCTCGGCGCCCGCGGCGGGCGGCTCAACCCGCGGCTGGTGCAAAAGGCGATGCAGCAGGCGCGCATGCAGCTCGGCCTGCCCGCCAGTGCCACGCCGCATGCCATGCGCCACAGCTTCGCCACCCATCTGCTCAACGCCGGCGGCGACCTGCGGGCGATCCAGGAACTCCTCGGCCATGCCTCGCTGAGCACCACTCAAGGGTACACCGGCATCGACAGCGCCCGGCTGCTCGAGGTCTACGAGAAAGCGCATCCCAAGGCCGGGTAGGCCGGGACATTCGGGTAGACCGGGAGATGATCGCCGGTTCGCGTCGCCATCCCCGGGCAACAGCCGCGCCCCGCCGCCTCACGCCAGCAGGAACAATGTGATCCCGGGAAACAGCACCAGAAGGATCACCCGCAGGATGTCGGAGGTGACGAACCAGATCACCGCGCGGTAGGTGTCGGCCATCGGTGTCGTCCGGTCCATGGTGTTGATGATAAAGAGGTTCATCCCCACCGGTGGCGTGATCAGCCCGACCTCGACGACGATCAGCACCAGGATGCCGAACCAGATCGCCACCTGTTCCGCCTCGATCCGGTTGGCGATGCCTTCGGTCACCCGGATGCCCAGCGCCTGCATCTGCTCGCGGCTCAGCTCGGCGCCCGTCGCCAAGGCCTCGCGGATCGCGGCCAGCATCTCGGCCGCCATCCCCTCGGGCACCCCCGCCGCCAGCACCTCGCGCGCCGCCTCGGCCTGCATCGCGGCGAGATCGACAAAACCGAAATCCATCAGCGAGATCACCGGGAAAAAGATCGGGATGGTCAGCAGGATCATCGACAGGCTGTCCATCAGGCAGCCGAACACCAGATAAAAGACCAGCACCAGCGCCAGCACCGTCCAGGGGCTGAAGCCCTGCCCCACTACCCAGTCGGCCAGCTCCTGCGGCACCTGGGTCAGCGCCAGGAAACCATTGTAGATCCCCGCCCCCAGAACGATGAAAAAGATCATCGCGGTCGACGAGGCGGTGACCAGGATCGCCTCCTTGAACACTGTCCAGGACATGTTGCCGCCGATCAGCGCAATGATGCCGGTGCCGGCGGCGCCGACCGCGGCGCCCTCGGTCGGGGTGAACCAGCCGACATAGATGCCGCCCACCACCAGGCCAAAGACCAGCACCACCGGCCAGACGTCGAGGAAATTCCGCAGCCGCGTGGCCCAGGGCACCGGCGCCCGCACGCCCGCCGCCTCGGGGTTCACGCGGACAAAGATCGAGATCGTCAGGATATAACCCAGCGCCGCCAAGAGCCCCGGCACGAAGGCCGCAAGAAACAGCTTGGCGATGTTCTGCTCGGTCAGGATGGCATAAATCACCAGGATCACCGAGGGCGGGATCAGGATGCCCAGGGTGCCGCCCGCCGCCAGCGTCGCGGTCGAGAAGCCGCCGGAATAGCCGTAACGCTTGAGCTCCGGCAGAGCGACGCGGCTCATGGTGGCGGCCGTGGCCAGCGACGAACCGCAGATCGCGCCAAATCCGGCGCAGGCGCCGACGGCGGCCATCGCCACCCCGCCCTTGCGATGGCCGAGAAAGCTCTCGGCGGCGCGAAACAGCGCCGCCGACATGCCCGACAGCGTGGCGAACTGGCCCATCAGCAGGAACAGCGGGATGATCGACAGCGAATATGAGGAAAAGGTGGTGTAGGTCTCGCTCTTGAGCCGCGCCATGAAGACCGTGGTGCCATCGGTGGCGAGCCAGAGCCCGCCGATGCCACAGAGCAGCATGGCCAGCCCGATCGGCGCGCGCAGAAAGATCATCACCAGCAGTACGGGAAAAGACAGGAAACCCAGCGTCAGCAAGCTCAATGCACCGCTCCTTCGGCCTGCGGCAGCCGCGCCCGCCCGGTCAGGGCAAAGGCCAGCCGCGCATAGGCGCAATAGCCTGCCACCACCGCGGCCACGCCGGCCGCCACGAGGCTGGCCGCATAGGCCCACCAGACCGGGAATTGCAGCAGAAAAGTGGTCTCGCCATTGCCGTATTTGCCGATCATGCCGGCCGCCAGACGCAGGGTGATCAGCCAGATCGTCAGGCTCAGCACAACCTCCCAGAAGGCGATCAGCCAGCGGTTGGCGCGCAGCGGCAGGGCCTGGGTAAAGATGTCCACCGTCGCATGGCCGCCGTGCAGCTGGCAGATCGGCAGGAAGGCAAAGATGGCAAAGGCCACCCCGGCTTCGACCAGTTCGAAATCGCCGGCCACCGGGCCGACCCCGCTATTGATCAGCGCCGCGCCCAGGGCCTCGCCCAGAACGCCGGAATGGCCCAGGGTATTGAGCCCGCGGCCCAGCACGCTGACACAGGTCAACCCGACCAGGACAGTCAGCACCAGCCCGCCGGTGATCGCCATCAGCCGGGCCAGCCGGTCCATGAATATCAGCATCTTGCCCGGCCCTCCCGGCGTCTTGGTACGGCCCCCGGCGGCGTTGCGCCGGGGGCCGTGGGCCTCACATCGAGGCGTCTTCGATCAGCTCGAGCGCACGGGCGCGCAGCGCCGCGCCGTCAATGCCCTTGCCCTCCATCTCGGCGATCCAGGCATCGATCGTGCCCGCGGCCGCGGCCTGCCATTCCGCGGTCTGCGCGTCGCTCAGGGTGATGATATTGTTGCCCAGGTCGAGCGCGGTCTCGCGTTCGGGCGCGTCGTCCTCCTGCATCTGCCGGCCGAATTGCGCCGAGGTCTCGAGCCCGGAATTGGCATCGATCACCGCCTTGAGATCGTCGGGCAGCGACTCGTACTTGTCCTTGTTCATGGCAAAGACGAAAGCCGCGGTATAGAGCGCCTTGTCGCCGCCCATCTCGGTATGGTTCTGCACCAGTTCCGGCACCTTGAGCGCGCCGGTCACCTCCCAGGGGATTACCGTGCCGTCGATCACGCCTTTCGACAGCGCCTCCGGCACCGCCGGCACCGGCATGCCAACCGGCGTCGCGCCCAGCGCGGCGAACATCTGGTTGGTCACCCGGGTCGGCGCCCGCAGCTTGACGCCGTTGAGGTCGGAAACCTCTACCACCGGATCCGAGGTATGGATGATCCCCGGCCCGTGCACATGCAGGGCGATCGGTTTGATGTCCTTGAAATCGTCCTCCATCATCGTCTCTTCGGCCAGCGACCAATAGGCCCGGCTGGCGGCCTCGGCGGTGGTCATGGTGAAGGGCAGTTCAAATACTTCGGCCCGCGGGAACCGGCCCGGCGTATACCCCGGCAGGGTCCAGACGATATCGGCCACGCCATCGACAAGCTGGTCCATCAGCTCCGGCGGGGTGCCGCCCAGAGCCATGGCGTGAAACAGCTGAATGTCGATCCGGCCATCGCTCTCGGCCTCGACCTTCTCGGCCCAGGGGATGAGGATGTTCTGCGGCACATTGGCCTGCTCCGGCAGGAAGGAATGCAGCCGCAGCGTCACCTCCTGCGCGAAGGCCGCCCCGCCCCCGAAGGCGGCGGCCAGCGCCGTGCCCATTGCCAGCTTCACCAGGTTACGCGTATCGGTCATCATCATTCCTCCCATAGGCTCCCATTGGACATTTCTTTTCGGGCCTTGCCGACCCTGTAGCTTCCGCTCTGCCTCAGGCAAATAAAATTGCCGCCGGCGAGATAAGCTCAGACTATACCCATCCGTTGCAACGCGCATCATTTTCGTACCGGCGGCCGCAGGTCCGGGCGTTGGCCTGCCGTGGGGTTCACGCGGATTTTCAACACTGTGCCAGCGGCCCCCATTGAATCCAACCGCCATATCGGGGATGACTGACCGATGACAAATCTCCGCGCTCTCTCGATCCACTGGCTGACCGCCACCGGCGCCGTCTTTGCCATGCTGGCGCTTCTCGAGGCGGCGCGCGCGGACTGGCCGATGATGTTCGTCTGGCTGGTGGTGGCCTTTGCGGTCGATGGCGTCGACGGGCCGCTGGCGCGGAAATACGACGTCAAGCACAATGCGCCGCGGTTTGACGGCGTGCTGCTCGATCTGATCATCGACTACCTGACCTATGTCTTCATTCCGGCCTTTGCGCTGTTTCAATCCGGCCTGCTACCCGGCTGGCCCGGCTGGCTCGCGATCATTGTGGTGACCTTTGCCAGCGCGCTGTATTTCGCCGATACCGGCATGAAGACAAAAGACAATTCCTTCGCCGGCTTCCCCGGCTGCTTCAACATGGTGGTGATTGTCATGTTTGCCATCGCGCCGCCGCCGCCGGTGATCCTGGCCATCGTGCTGGTCTGTGCCGTGGCGATGTTCCTGCCGCTCAAGTTCATCCACCCGGTCCGCACCGAGCGCTGGCGCCTGCTGTCGCTGCCCGTGGCGCTGGCCTGGACCTTCTTTGCCGGCTGGGCCGCCTGGGTGAACTTCGATCCCCAGAGCTGGGCGCATTGGGGGTTGGTGGTGACCTCGCTCTACCTGATCTCGGTCGGCATCGTGCAGCAGATCGTGCCGGAGGCAGCGGCATGAGCGCCGCCTCGGCCCCCCCGCCGGCCGGGAGCGCCGGCCTGCGCCTGGTCGGGCTGACGGCGCTGGTGATGGTGGCCTTTGCGGCCAATTCTGTGCTCAACCGCATGGCGCTCGAAGGCGGCGCCGGTGCCTCGAGCTTTGCCCTGATCCGGCTGATCTCCGGCGCCGCATTGCTCGGCCTGCTGGTGTCGCTGCGCGGCGAGGCGCGCGCCCTGCGCCCGACCCGAGCGGTCTGGCCCGGGGTGGCGACGCTGACGCTCTATATCCTCGGCTTCTCCTTTGCCTATCGGACATTGCCGGCGGGGATCGGCGCGCTGATCCTGTTTGGCGGGGTGCAGATCACCATGTTCGCCGGCGCGGTTCTGGCCCGCGAGCCGCTGCCGCCGCTGCGCATCCTCGGCGCGACGATTGCCTTTGCCGGCCTGGCCTGGCTGATGGGGCCGGGCGCGGAACGGCCCGATCCGCTGGGCGCGGCGCTGATGCTGGCCGCCGCGCTGGGCTGGGGGCTGTTTTCGCTGATCGGACGCAAGCGAGGCGCGCCGTTGCAGACCATGAGCGCGTCGTTCCTCTGGTCGGTGCCGCTCGGCGCCCTGGCCTTTGCGTTCTGGCCGGATGCGACCAACCTGCGCGGCGTGATCCTCGCGGTGATCGCAGGTGCGGTGACCTCGGGCCTGGGCTATGCGCTGTGGTACACCGTGCTGCCGCAACTGCGCGCCGCCACCGCCGCCGTGGTCCAGCTGACCGTGCCGATCATCGCCATGGCCGGCGGCATGCTCTTCCTGGCCGAGCCGCTTACTCTGCGCTTCGTACTCTCGGCGCTTCTGGTGCTGGGCGGCGTGGCGCTGTCATTGCGCGCAAGGTAACCCCTTCCGCATGCCCCGCCCGCCGCTTATCTGAGGCCTCATGCGTCTTGTCCTTGCCCTTGTCCTGTTCATGCTGCCCGGCGTCGTCCGGGCCGAGTGCATCGTCTTCCTGCACGGCCTGGCCCGCAGCGAATACAGTTTCGCGGTGATGGAACAGGTGATGCGCCTCGAAGGCTATGACACGGTGCTGCCCTCCTATCCCTCGACCTCGGCCGATGTGGAAACCCTGGTCGGCAAGACCCTGCCCGAAGCCCTGGCGCAATGCGGCACCCAGACCACGCATTTCGTCACCCACTCCATGGGCGGCATTCTGCTGCGCGTCTGGCTGCGCGATCACGGCACGCCCGACAATCTGGGCCGCGTGGTGATGCTCGCCCCGCCCAACCACGGTAGCGAGCTGGTGGACGAGCTCGGCGGGCTCGAGCTGTTCCGCTGGATGAACGGCCCGGCCGGGCTGCAACTGGGCACCGATCCCGAAAGCCTGCCGCCGCAGCTTCCCCCGGTGGAGGCAGAACTCGGCGTGATCGCCGGCAACCGCTCGCTCAACCCCTATTTCTCGTCGCTGATCGACGGGCCGGACGATGGCAAGGTCTCGGTCGCCTCGACCAAGGTCGAGGGCATGGACTGGCATATTACCCTGCCGGTCACCCATACCTTCATGATGAACAATCCGATCGTGATACAACAGACCCTGCTGTTCCTGCGCGAAGGCCGTTTCGACCCCGGCATGGATCTTGCCGACATGCTGTTCGGAGATGACGATGCCAATTGATCTCACCTTCACCGGCGCGCGCTGGCTCTCGCCGCATGGGCTGCGCGGCGGGCCGCTGGCGATCTCCGGCGGGTTGGTCGGCGCGGCGGCTGGCGGGCGCCCTGTCGACGTCTCCGGCAAGTTGATCCTGCCCGGCATCGTCGATCTGCACGGCGACGGTTTCGAACGCCATCTCGCCCCCCGCCGCGGCGCCATGACCGACCTTGCCGCCGGGTTGGTCTCGGCCGAAGCCGAACTGGCCGCCAATGGCATCACCACCGCCGTTCTGGCGCAATTCTATTCCTGGGAAGGCGGGCTGCGTAGCCCCGAGTTCGCCAGGCGGATGCTGGCGGCGCTGGCCCGGGTGCGGCCGCAGCTCGACACGGATTTACAGGTCCAGCTGCGGCTCGAGACCCATATGATCGACGATTTCCGGACAGTGCTCGGGCTGTTGGCAGAGCATGACATCCGCTATGTCGCCTTCAACGATCATCTGCCGCACGACCGGCTGGCATCGGGCCGCGCGATCCCGCGGCTCACCGGCACGGCGCTGAAATCCGGCCGCAGCCCCGAGGCGCATTTGGCGCTGATGCAGGCGCTGCATGCGCGCTCGGCCGAAGTGCCGGCGGCGCTGGATGCGGTCTGCGCCGATCTGCGCCGGCGCGACATCCGCTACGCCAGCCACGACGATGCCAGCGCCGAGGACCGCGCCATCTGGGCCGCCCGCGGCGCCGCGATCAGCGAATTCCCCGAGACCCGCGAGGCCGCCCAGGCGGCGCGGGACCGTGGCCAGCCGGTGGTGCTTGGCGCGCCCAACGTGGTGCGCGGCGCCAGCCACAAGGGCAAGGTCTCGGCCCGGGCGCTGGTCGAGGACGGGCTCTGCACCGCGCTGGCCTCGGACTACCACTACCCGGCCCCGCGCAACGCGGTCTGGCAGCTGGTCGATCTCGGACAGCGGGATCTGGCGCAGGCCTGGGCGCTGATCTCCTCCGGCCCGGCACAGGTGCTGGGCCTGACAGACCGCGGCACGCTGGCGCCCGGCCAACGCGCCGATCTGGTGGTGCTCGACGCCACGACCCGCCGGGTCGAGGCGACGCTCTGCGCCGGGGTCTTCACCCATCTGGCTGGCGAAACCGCCCGCCGGCTGGTCACCGCCTGACCCCGTCCCGGACCCCGATCCGGGACCTCCCCGATCGCAGATCTTCGCAGCAGAGAGCCCCCCGCCGCCGACGGGTTTATCCTGCGGTCTTCACCCGGTTCACATGCCCCATCTTGCGCCCCGGCTTGACCTCGGTCTTGCCGTAAAGATGCAGGCTGGCATGGCGCTCCCTGGCAATCTCCGGCACCCGGTCCATGTCCTCGCCGATCAGGTTTTCCATCACCACATCGGCATGTCGGCCGCCATCGCCCAGCGGCCAGCCCGCCACGGCGCGGATATGCTGTTCGAACTGATCGACGGCACAGCCCGCCTGGGTCCAATGGCCCGAGTTATGCACCCGCGGCGCGATCTCGTTGACCACGAGGCCCCGGCCGGTGACAAAAAGCTCCACCCCCATCACGCCGACATAATCCAGCGCATTGAGGATCTGCCCGGCCAGCAGCACCGCATCGGCCTGCATCATCGGCCGGATCTCGGCCGGCACCGTGGTGGTGCGCAGGATGCCACCCTCGTGCACATTCTCGCCCGGGTCGAAACAGGCCACCTCGCCGGTCACCCCGCGCGCCGCGATCACCGAGATCTCGCGCTCGAAATCGACGAAGCCCTCCAGCACCGCCGGCGCGCCCGCCATGTCGGCCAGCGCCTGACCGGCATCGCCCGGCGCCATGATCCGCGCCTGGCCCTTGCCGTCATAGCCGAAGCGCCGGGTCTTGAGGATCGCCGGCGTGCCGATCCGCGCCAGCGCCGCCTCCAGCGATGCCGCGTCACCGACATCGGCATAAGGCGCCACCGTCAGCCCCGACCCCGACAGGAAGTCCTTCTCGATCAGCCGGTCCTGGCTCACCCGCAGCGCCTCGCGCCCCGGCCGGATCGGCCGCAGCGCCTCGAGGATGTCGAGCGCCGCCGTCGGAATGTTCTCGAATTCATAGGTGATGACATCGACGCTCTCAGCAAAGGCCCGCAATGCCGCGGCATCGTCATAGCCCGCCGTCGTCACTTTCCAGGCGACATCACCGGCCGGCGGATGGGCCCCCGGCTCGAAGACATGGCAGCGAAAGCCCAGCCGGCTCGCCGCCACCGCGAGCATGCGGCCAAGCTGGCCACCGCCCAGAATGCCGATCACCGCCCCCTGCGCCAGAGCCTTATTCATCGACCGGCACCTCCGGGATCGAGGCCGAGAGCGCAGCACGCCAATCCTCCAGCCGCTGCGCCAGCCCGGCATCCTGCAACGCCAGAATGCCCGCCGCCATCAGCCCCGCGTTTTTCGCTCCCGGCGCGCCGATCGCCATGGTCGCCACCGGATAGCCGCGCGGCATCTGCAAGATCGAATACAGCGAATCGACCCCCGAGAGCGCCCGGGTCTGCACCGGTACGCCGATCACCGGCACCCGGGTCTTCGACGCCATCATACCCGGCAGATGCGCCGCGCCGCCGGCGCCGGCGATGATCACCTGCACCCCCCGGTCCACCGCCGTCTTGCCGTAGTCCCAGAGCCGGTCCGGCGTCCGATGCGCCGAGACGATGCGCGCCTCATAGGCCACGCCCAGCTCGTCCAGCACATCCGCCGCTTCCTTCATGGTGGGCCAATCCGACTGGCTGCCCATGATGATGCCCACTACCGGCTCTGTCATCGCATCCCCTCACGTTAGGAAGGCCGCACTATAGCCAGAGCGCCCCCATTGGCAACGGCCCCGCCGGTCGCAGCGGCAGCATTTTCGCATTCCCGTGGCTTCTTCTCTTGAAAAATACCGCCGGGGGAGGCCGCAGGCCGGGGGCAGCGCCCCTAATCCCCGAAAGTCACATCCACCACCACCGGGTAATGGTCGCTCGGCCAGACCGGCCCCAACCGCTCGCGAAACACCGCCGCCGGGCGCAGCGCGCGCAGCCCCGGCCCCAACCCGACATGATCGATCGCGCCAAAGAGGTTGAGCCCGCGATCGAAGTGATAGGTCGCCCCCGGCACCGGCACGAACCGCAGCCCCTCCGCCTCCAGCGGCGCCAGCAGCGCCGAGCCCGCCAGCGCGTTGAAATCACCCAGCACCACCATCGAATGGCCCGCCGCCCGCCAGTCCGCCAGCCGCGCGCGGATCAGCACGACGGATTTGCGCCGGTTGTCCAGGCTGGAATAATCCAGATGCAGGTTCAACACCCGAAACACCGTGCCGCCCCGACGGTCGCGGAACTCGGCCCAGGCGGCAAAGGCCGGCCAGGAGCCATTGAAGGTGCGCGAATAAATCACCTCCGGCGTCTCTGAAAAGAAAAACCAGCCCTGATCCAGCAATTCGAGCCTGGCGCGGCGGTAGAGGATCGGCTGGGTCGGCGGAAATTCCCGCCAGGGTCCGGTGGCCGCGGCGGCATAGCCCGGGTTCTGCTGCAACAGCCAGTCGCGGGCGAGGTTCTCGTCGCTGCCCGAACCGCCGGC
Organism: Marinovum sp. PR37; assembly: GCF_028807375.1. NCBI lineage: Bacteria > Pseudomonadati > Pseudomonadota > Alphaproteobacteria > Rhodobacterales > Roseobacteraceae > Marinovum > Marinovum sp. PR37. Next base: position 59,653 of record NZ_JARAML010000015.1, read on the forward strand.
GAAGCTTTCCATTTCCTGAAAGGCCACCAGATCGGCCGCGAGCGCCTTGAAGGTCGCATCCAGAACCGGCTTGCGCCGGCGCCAGTCCGCCAGCGACCAGCGGCCGGTGTCGCGCCGGGTAACGATGTAATGCACGTTGTGCGTGGCCAGCCGCAGCCCGCCCGGCACAGGTGGGCCCAGCGCCGGCCCGCCCGAGAGACGCAGATGCTGCACCCCCAGCGCCAGCAGCAGGAGGCCAAACAGCCCCAGGACGCCAAGCAGCGCACGCCGCAGGCGTTGGGGCCAGACTTTGGGCCGGACCGCAGGCCGCGCCATGGCGGATCAGGCGATGATGTCGGGCAGCAGGCGGTCCTCGATCTGGGCGATCTTGTCCTTCAGCATCAGCTTTTTCTTCTTCAGCCGCTGAATGGTCAGCGCATCGGCGCGGCCCTCGGCCTGAAGCGCATCGATCGCCTGGTCGAGATCGCGGTGCTCGCGTTTGAAGACCTCGAGTTCAACGCGCAAGACCTCGTCGGTCTTCATCGCCAGTTCGGTCTGCATGTTCATCCGGGTATTCTCCATCGCGGGCAGGTGTTCAGGATACTGTGTTCAAAGGCTTTTGGCAAAGGTCTTGCAGCCCAACGGATGCCACACCATATTCGTTGTGAACCGGTTGCCGCTGACGGGGCCGGTCAAGAGATGTCGCTTTGCCAAAGGACGTGTCATGACAAAACTGACCCTGGGCTCCTACCCCCATATGCTGGGGTTCGAGCAGCTGGAGCGCCTGCTGGAACGCACGGCGAAGACCGGCAACGAAGGCTATCCGCCTTTCAATATCGAACAGACCTCCGATCATTCGTATCGCATCACTCTGGCCGTGGCCGGATTCGCCGAGGGCGATCTCTCGATCACCGTCGAGGACCGACAGCTGGTGATCCGCGGCCGCCAGCGCGACGACGGCAGCGAACGCGTCTTTCTCCATCGCGGCATCGCGGCGCGGCAGTTCCAGCGCAGCTTCGTGCTGGCCGATGGTGTCGAGGTGGGCGAAGCGGTGATGGAAAACGGGTTGCTGCATGTCGATCTGACGATGCAACGCCCGGAAACCGTGGTGCAGACGATCAATATCAGGAAAGGGTGAATGTCATGAACACGAATTATGATTTCGGCCAGACGGTGCCGCTCAATATCGTCTATGTGAAACCGGTGGCGGTCGCCGACCTGCCCGAGGAAATCCGCGATCAGGCGCATGGCGCCGAAACGCTTTACGCCGTCCACCGCGAGGATGGCGAGCAGCTGGCCCTCGTGGCCGACCGCAAGCTGGCCTTCGTTTTGGCGCGGCAGCACGACATGGCGCCGGTCGCGGTCCACTAGGCCGCCCTCCCCGCCGTACCGAGCCGGGCGGACACACTCCGTATGACAGGCAAAAGGCCGCGGGATCGCCCGCGGCCTTTGTCGTTTTGCGTGGCCTTTGCCGCGATCAGCCGGCGATCAGCCCCATGCTCTCGAGCTTCAGGATCACCTGATGCGCGCAGTTGTCGACCTCGACATTCTCGGTCTCAACGCTCAATTCAGGATCCGCCGGCACGTCGTAGGGATCGGAGATGCCGGTGAATTCCTTGATCTTGCCTTCCCGCGCCAGCTTGTAGAGCCCCTTGCGGTCACGCCGCTCGCATTCCTCGAGCGAGGTGGCCACATGCACCTCGATGAAGGCGCCGAATTGCTCCACGTCCTCGCGCACGGCACGGCGGGTGGTGGCATAAGGCGCGATCGGCGCGCAGATGGCGATGCCGCCGTTCTTGGTGATCTCGCTGGCGACATAACCGATGCGGCGGATGTTGAGGTCGCGGTGCTCCTTCGAGAAGCCCAGCTCGGAGCTGAGGTTCTTGCGCACGATGTCGCCGTCGAGCAGCGTCACCGGGCGGCCACCCATCTCCATCAGCTTGACCATCAGCGCATTGGCAATGGTCGATTTGCCGGAGCCTGAGAGACCGGTAAAGAACACGGTGAAGCCCTGTTTGGCCCGCGGCGGACGGGTGCGGCGCAGCTCGGCCACCACCTCAGGGAACGAGAACCATTCGGGGATCTCCAGCCCCTCTTGCAGACGGCGGCGCAGCTCGGTGCCCGAGATGTTGAGGATGGTGACATTGTCGCGGTCCTCGATCTCGTCGGCGGGTTCGTATTGCGCGCGCTCCTGCACATAGACCATGTGCTTGAAGTCCACCATCTCGACGCCGATCTCGCTCTGGTACTCGCGGAACAGATCCTGCGCATCATAAGGCCCGTAGAAATCCTCGCCCTGGGAATTCTTGCCAGGGCCGGCGTGGTCGCGGCCGACGATGAAATGGGTGCAGCCGTGGTTGGCGCGGATCAGCCCGTGCCAGACCGCCTCGCGCGGGCCGCCCATGCGCATCGCCAGGTTCAGCAGCGACATGTTGGTGGTCGACTGCGGATACTTGTCCAGCACCGCCTCGTAGCAGCGCACGCGGGTGAAGTGATCGACGTCGCCCGGCTTGGTCATGCCGACGACCGGATGGATCAGCAGGTTGGCCTGGGCTTCCTTGGCCGCGCGGAAGGTCAGCTCCTGGTGGGCGCGGTGCAGCGGGTTGCGGGTCTGGAAGGCCACGACCTTGCGCCAGCCCAGCTTGCGGAACAGGGCGCGCAGCTCGTTCGGCGTGTCGCGGCGGCCGCGGAAATCATAATGCACCGGCTGCTGGATACCGGTCACCGGCCCGCCGAGATAGACCTTTCCGGCGGTGTTGTGCAGGTAGTTGACCGCCGGGTGGGCCGCATCATCGGCGCCGAACACCTTTTCCGCCTCGCGCGATTTGTCGGGGGTCCAGCGGTCGGTCACGGTCATGGTGCCGAGGATCACGCCTTCCTGATCGCGCAGCGCGATGTCCTGGCCGATCTCGAGCGAGGCGGCGAATTCCTCGGAAACGTCGAGCGTGATCGGCATCGGCCAGAGCGACCCGTCGGCCAGGCGCATGTTCTCGACAACGCCGTTGTAGTCCTCTTCCGACAGAAACCCCTTGAGCGGGTTGAAACCGCCGTTCATCAGAAGTTCCAGATCACAGATCTGGCGCGGGCTGAGATCGTGGCTGACCAGATTGCCGGCCTCCACCTTCAGCTTCTGGGCGCTCTCGTAAGAGACATAGAGTTCCGAAATCGGAGCCAGGTTGTTCTGCATCAATTCAGTCCTGTGTTTGATGGGGACGAGACCGCTGGCGGTGCCCGTCAGTTCGGCATGAAGCGCTTCGTATTCCGCCAGCTTGCGGGCGAGGAAACTCTCGGTCAGCCGGTTCTTTTCCGCTGCCCCGCGCGGGGTCAGCACATAGGCGAACCGCTGGCGCCGGTCGGGCCCCGAACGTTCGCTGATCTTGATGAACCCGGCCGCCTCGGCAGATTTGAGCCGCGTGTTCAGCGTGCCCAGCGACAGGCCCAGCGCCTCGGCGATCGACCGCTGCGACGCCTCCGGCGCCAGATCGAGCTGGCGCAGGAGACGAAAGACATTGCCGTCCTCATCGGTGATCGGTTTGGCTTTGGGCGGGGCCATGGGAGCGACTCAAAGTATGTTCAACGCTGAACACATCGCACAAGTCGCCGCCCCAGGAAAGCCCGAAGCGGCGGCGCAGGCACGCCGTTGCCGAAATGCCGCTTTGCAGCAGCCGCATGACGCGCTCAGGCCAGCGCCGAAGCCACCCGCACCCCGACCTGCTCGCGCGCGACCTCGGCGAAGATCCAGTCGCGAAAGGCGCGGATCATCGGATCGCCGGCCCGCCCCTCGGGATAGGCCAGGGAATAGATTACCATCGGCAGGGTCACCGCCTCGAACAGCCGCACCAGCCGCCCGGATGCCAGCGTGGCCCGCACCACCGCATCATAGGCCAGCGACACCCCCTGCCCTCGCTCGGCCGCGGTGGTTGCCAGCTCGCAATTGGGAAAGACCGGGCCCTGCGGCAGTGCGGCCGGCGTCACGCCAGCGGCCTGGAACCATTCGCCCCAGGCATCGTCGGTCTCGTCGTACATCAGCCGCAGGCGCAGAAGGTCACCGGGCCGGTGCACGGCGGCCCGGTGTTTCAACTCGGGGCTTATCACCGGATAGCGGCTCGATTCCATCAGGGGCTCGGTAGATACGCCCGCCGTCGGCGTCACCGACCACTGGATCACCACGTCGCTGCCGTTGCTGGCGAAATCGGTCGATGGCGCGCCGGTCGAGACCCGAAGCCGCACCCGGTCACCAAATTCCAGCCGGTCCAGCCGCGGCACCAGCCAGCGCGCTGCAAAGCCCGGCGTGCAGAGCACCCGGAAAGGCCGCGCCCCGGCCTGGCTGACCGCGCGGGTGCTCTCGTCGAGCTGGTCGAGCAAGCCGGTCAGCTTGCCGGCGTAGCCGCGCCCGGTCAGCGTCAGCTCGAGCCGGTTGCCGTCCCGCTCGAACAACGCAGTGTCGAGATATTGCTCGAGCGCGCGGATCTGATGGCTGATCGCCGAGGGCGAGAGGCACAGCTCCTCGGCGGCGTGTTTGAAGCTGCGGTGGCGCGCGGCGGCTTCGAAAGCCCGCACCGCGGCGAAAGGCGGAAAATGTCGGCCCATGGCAGATGAATTCCCTTCATCCGGGGATGAAAAAACGTCTTTTGCGGCATCCCTCGCCCCCAGCGTATCATCAAAGCACAGCCTGACAAAACAAGATGCGGAGGACGTAATGACCTTCCCTTTCCGGGCCAGCCTTGCGCTGGCACGCACAGGCGCCCTATGCCTGATGCTGTCCCTCTTGCCCGCTGCTGCCGAACCGGCCGATCCGCTGGCCTGGCGCACCGCGCCGACGCTGGTCGAACTCGTGGCCCATCTCGACGATTGGCTCGACCGCCGCTCCGATCTGCCGCGCCGTGCCCAGCCGCCCGCCGTGCGGCTTGTCAGCGCCGCCCGGGCCGCCGCGCTGGACGGGCTGTCCTCGCGGCACGCCGCCCTGCGCGGGCTCTACGATGCCGAGGCGCAGGTGATCTGGCTGATCCGTCCCTGGTCGCCGCGCGATCCCTTTGACGTCAGCACGCTGTTGCATGAGCTGGCGCACCACCGACAGGCCGAGGCGCGGCACTGGTATTGCCCCGGCGCGCAGGAACTGCCCGCCTATCGGCTGCAACAGGCCTGGCTGAACGAGTTGGGCCTCGAGCCCGAGGTCAACTGGATCGCGGTGGTGCTGGAATCGGGATGCACGCCGCGCGACATCCACCCCTAGGCGCCGCCTCAACCGCCGCGGGGGGATGGCGGCGCGCCCATCACCCCCGGGGGTGCACCGGGCGACTTGGACCCCGGCTCAAGCCGGGGTTTCGGCGCCGTAGCCCAGCGGTTCGGTCACCGCCTCGGGGCTGCGCTCGGCTTCGCCGTGCTCGGCCAGGAACTTCTCGGCATCGAGTGCCGCCATGCAGCCCATTCCGGCCGAGGTCACCGCCTGGCGATAGATGTGGTCAGTCAGATCTCCGGCGGCAAAGATGCCCGGCACCGAAGAGCGGGTGCTGCCCGGCTCGACCTTAACGTATCCGCCGTTGTGCAGCTCCAGCGTGTCTTTCACCAGTTCGGTCGCCGGCGCATGGCCGATGGCGATAAAGACGCCCTTGCAGGGGATTTCGGTGATCTCGCCGGTCTTGACGTGCTTTACCCGCACGCCCTCGACGCCCTTGGGCATGTCATTGCCAAAGACCTCATCCAGCTCATGGAACCACAGCGGCTCGATCTTGGGGTGTTTCAACAGCCGTTCCTGAAGGATCTTCTCGGCGCGCAGCTCGTCGCGGCGGTGCACCAGCGTGACCTTGGATGCGAAATTGGTCAGGAACAGCGCCTCTTCGACAGCGGTGTTGCCGCCGCCGACCACGACGATCTCTTGCCCGCGATAGAAGAAACCGTCGCAGGTGGCACAGGCCGAGACGCCAAAGCCCTTGAAGGCCTCTTCGCTGTCCAGCCCCAGCCATTTCGCCCGCGCCCCGGTGGCCAGGATCACCGCGTCGGCGGTGTAGGTGGTGCCGCTGTCCCCCTTGGCCACGAACGGCCGCTTGGAGGTATCGAGCGACGTGATGATGTCGCCGATGATCTCGGTGCCCATCGCCTTGGCATGGGCCTCCATCCGCACCATCAGATCGGGGCCCTGCACTTCGGTGTCGCCGGGCCAGTTCTCGACCTCGGTGGTGGTGGTCAGCTGGCCGCCCGGCTCGATTCCCTGCACGAGGATCGGGCTCAGCATGGCGCGGCTGGCATAGACCCCGGCGGTATAGCCCGCGGGGCCGGACCCGATGATCAGAACTTTGGTGTGGCGTGTCTCACCCATGTTGTGCCCCTTTGGCTTGCGCTTGCATGTCAGAGGCCGCATATAGCGATCCCGTCGCCCGACGAAAAGACCATGCAGGGCCGCTATGCGCCCTGACACCAGCCAGACCGGCGCGGCAAAAACAATCTTGCGCAAGAGCGAAACATTATTGCGTCGCCTGACAGGGCTGGTATAACAAACGCAATTTCGGCGGAGGGATACATGCCGGGAACTCGACTAGACCCGATAGATCGCAAAATCCTGGCCGAGCTTCAGGCCGACGGGCGGATGACCAATGTCGAGCTGGCCCGCCGGGTCGGCATTTCGGCCCCGCCCTGCCTGCGCCGGGTGCGCACGCTCGAAGAGCAGGGATTCATACGCGGCTACCATGCCGATATCGACGCCCGCGAGCTGGGATTCGAGGTGCAGGTCTTTGCCATGGTCGGTCTGGTGAGCCAGGCCGAGGCCGATCTTTCGGCCTTCGAGGACCGCTGCCGCGCCTGGCCGCTGGTGCGCGAGTGCCACATGCTGAATGGCGAGGTGGATTTCATCCTGAAATGCGTGGCGCCCGATCTGTCGAGCTTTCAGAGCTTTCTGACCGGCGAACTGCTGACCGCGCCCAATGTCGCCTCGGTCAAGACCTCGCTGGTGATCCGCGGCGCCAAGGACGAGCCCGGCGTGCCCTTCGACGTGCTGGAAGCGCGGCTGAGCAAGAGCGCCTGATCCGGCCCGCGACTCAGCCGTCCTGCCGCCACAATTCCTGAAGCGCCTTGTAATAGGCCGGGTCGTGCTGCCATTTCGGCATCAGGTTGCGCGCCATCTCGAAGGTGATGTCGGGATAGGCGGCCCGCCATTTCCGCGCCGCCTCCATTGCCGCATCCTTGTTGCCGGCCAGCCAATGGGTGCCAAAGAGCATCCGGTAGGCCCAGGTCACCCCGGTCCCTTCGCGCAGCCCCTGTTCACAAAGCGCCACCGATTCGTCGAACCGCCGCATCGCCCGCAGCGCGGCAGAGCGGCCGAACAGCCCGTTGAAGCGGAAGGGATCGAGCGGGCTGAGCTGATCGTAGCGATCAAAGGCCGCCATGCCGGTGTCGAACTCTCCGACATAAACCGCCGTCCAGCCCAGCCGCAGCCAGCCCCAGGCGTTGTTCGGATCAAGCAGCAACGCCCGGTCGACCAGGCTCCGCGCCCGGGCAAAATCGTTGAGCGCCAGCCCGCAGGCCGCCGACAGCGCCACCAGCGCGCCGGGATCGTCCTGCACCATCGGCGCCGCCCGAGACACGAGCGTCCGGGCCGCCGCCTGATGCGGTGCGCCGTCGGTTGTCCAAGTGTAGCAGCAGTGATGTGCATGGCACCACGCCTTGTAGGCCATCGCCGGCGCGAAATCCGGCTGATGCAGCAACGCCTGATCCAGCAGTGCGATGGCGCGTTCGTTCTCTTCGCCGCGATGCGCCCAGAAATGCGGCAGCGCGGTCAGCATCAGCTCATAGGCGGTCCGGTCCTGCGGCGGCCGGGCGCGGGCGCGGGCGATCTCGGCGGCGCGCAGGTTGGGCAGGATCTGCCCCGCCACCTGGGCCGCGATCCGGTCGAGCAGGTCGAACAGATCGTCCAGCCGATCATCGAAGCGCGCGGTCCAGAGCGTATGCCCGTCGTGGCCCCGCACCAGCTGCACCGAAATCCGCAGCCGTTCGCCCGCGCGGCGCACCGACCCCTCGACGATGTAATCCGCCTTCAGTCGCGCCGCCGCCTCGGGCACCGAAAGCCCCGGATCGCCCAGCGCAAAAGCCGATTGCCGGGCAATGACGCGGAACTCCTTGCACCGGCTGAGCGCGCTGGTGATCTCGTCGACCACACCGTCGGCGAACATGTCCCGCGCGGCGGCGCCAAATTCCTCGAACGGCAGCACCGCAAGCGTCGGCCGCTCGCCCCGCGCCGCGTCGCCGGCATCGGCGGGCGCCTCTGCGGCGCGCCCCGCCCGTGCCTGCCGCAGCCAGTCCTCGAAACCTTCCGAAGCCAGATCGAATCCCTCGAGCAGATCGCCGGCGCCGCCCTCGTCAACCTGCACCGCGCCGGCATCGAGCCAGACCGACTGGCGATCCGCCGCCAGAATCGCCTCCGGCACGGCCCGTTTCAGCACCGAAAGCTCCTGTCGCAGCGAGGCGCGCGACTGTTCTTCCGACCGGTCGCTCCAGAGCAGCTCGGCCAGATACCCCCGTTCGGCCCGCATCCCCGGCTGCAACGCCAGACAGACCAGCATCGCCTGCCCCCGCCGCGTCAGGCCGGCCAGCGGCCGGCCGTCGCCGGTGGCGATCCGCAAGGGGCCGCGCAGATGGATCACGAGGTCGGGCATTTCGGCTGTCAGGCTCCTCTCAGCGCCGATTTTACGGTGTATCCGGCTCATTTTACGAAAGTCTTGCACGCGGGGGCGGCCTTTGCACCCGGCTTTTTGCGCTGCTTTTGCAGGCGGCTGTCAGTCTGAGGTCATCCAATGTCATACCTCGAAAGGAGCCCGACCATGCAGACCCATCGCAGCCTCCCCCGCCCGCTTCACCGCCCCGCCACCCGCTCGATCCTGGCCCGCGTCCTGGGCTGGCTGATCGCCGCCGACGGTGCCTATCGCCAGCGCCAGCAGATGCGCCGCCTGAGCGACGCGGCACTGCGCGACATGGGGCTCACCCGCCGCGACGCCGATACCGGCGGCCACTGAAACCGGCCGGCGCCCTCAGAACGGCGCCACCGCCCGGAACTTCACCCCCTCGCCGCCATCTGGATGGCGGAACCGCAGCTCCTCGGAGTGCAGCATCAGCCGAGGATAGGCCCGCGCCGCACCGCTGGCATAAAGCGGATCACCGAGGATCACATGCCCCAGCGCCAGGGCATGCACCCGCAACTGGTGGCTGCGCCCGGTCTTGGGCATGAAGCGCACGCGGGTCTCGTCGGCCTCGTAGGATTGCACCCGCCAATCGGTCTGCGCCGCCCGGCCGGTCTCGTGACAGACCTTTTGCAACGGCCGGTTCTCCCAGTCGACGATCAGCGGCAGATCGACGGTGCCGGTGCGCGGCTCCAGCCGGCCCCAGAGCCGCGCGACGTAGGTTTTCCTGACGCCGCGCTTCTCGAATTGCAGACCAAGGTGGCGCTGGGCATGCGGCGTCAGGCCAAAGACCATCACGCCGGATGTGTCGCGGTCCAGCCGGTGCACCAGCAGCGCCGTCGGAAAGGCCTCCTGCACCCGGGCGATCAGGCAATCGGCCAGATGCGGCCCCTTGCCCGGCACCGACAGGAGGCCGGCGGGCTTGTTGACGATGAGGATCTCGTGATCTTCGTGCAGCACGTCGAGCGGCGTGTCGGGGGGCTGATAGCTGTCATCCATGCGCCGAGGGTGTGGCAAATGCGCGGCGCCGCCGCAAGGGTCCACGGGTCAGGCGCCCAGCCGCCGCATGCCGCGCAGCATTGCCACCGAATAGATCACCAACGCCGCCCAGATCATCGGAAAGGCGATCATCCGAGCCTGGCCGAAGGGCTCCTTGAAAACCAGCACCGCGCAGAGAAAGATCATCGTCGGCGCGATATATTGCAGCACGCCGATGGTCGAAAGCCGCAGCCCCTTGGCGCCATTGGCATAAAACAGGAGCGGCACGGCGGTGACGACACCACAGCCCAGAAGCAGCCAGGTGTCCAGCGTCAGGCTGGTGGTGAAATGCGATTGTCCGGTCGCGACCGTCCAGGCGATGTAACCCAGCGCCGGCGGCGTCAGGATCAGCACCTCGAGCAGGAACCCCTGGTTGGGGCCGATCGGCAACTGCTTCTTGGCCAGGGCATAGAATCCCCAGGACAGCATCAGCCCGACCGCCGCCCAGGGCAGCCGCCCGGCATCCAGCGCCAGAACCAGCACCGCCGCCGCCGCCAGGGCGATGGCGGCGATCTGCGCCCGGCTCAGCCGTTCACCCAGCAGGACCGCGCCGAGAAAGACCGAGAACAGCGGGTTGATGTAGTACCCCAGCGCCGCGTCGAGCGCACGATCGTTGGCAATCGCCCAGACGTAGATGCCCCAGTTGATCGACACCAGCGCCGCCGTCACGCAGCCCATCGCCAGCATCCGCGGGTTGCGCAGCGCCTCGCGCAGGGTGGCCGTCCGCCCCAGTGCCACCAGCACCACCGCCGCGATCGGCACCGACCAGATCACCCGGTGCGCCACCACCTCGGCCGGCGGAATATGCGCCAGCAGCTTCATGTAAAGCGGCAGAAAGCCCCAGATGACATAGGCCGAGACGGCAAAGGCCAGGCCCTGCGCGGTATCTTCGTTGGTCTTGGGCTTGAGAGCTTCGGCAGGGCGCATCTGGCGGATCCTTCTGCAAGGCGACCGGATCCTGTTGCCAGAACCGCGCGACAAAGGCGACCCGGAAAATGCGCTCTCTATTGCGGGACCGGGGGCAGAGGGTCGCGCAGCACGCCCCGGCCTCGCGCCGGGGCCTCTCAGCCCCAAGAGAACCCGCCCGCAAGCGGCCCGGGCTGCGGCGCAATCCCCGCGCCCCGGACCTGTTCCGGGGCCTCACGGTTTGCGGCGCGAGGTCCCGGCGCGGGGCCGGGACGCGGGGGCTCAGAGCCCCTTGGACAGCCGGTCGAAAGCCACCAGCCGGTCGATCAGCGCGCGCATCTGATCCACCGGGATCATGTTCGGCCCGTCCGACGGCGCATCGTCCGGATCCTCGTGCGTCTCGATGAAGAGCGCCGCCACACCCACCGCGACCGCCGCCCGGGCCAGCACCGGAGCGAACTCGCGTTGGCCGCCCGAGGCGGTGCCCTGCCCGCCGGGCTGCTGCACCGAATGGGTCGCGTCGAAGACCACCGGATAGCCGGTCTTGGCCATGGTCGGCAGGCCACGGAAATCGCTCACCAGAGTGTTGTAGCCGAAGGAGGTGCCGCGATCGCAGAGCATGATGCGCTGATTGCCGGTCGAAGCGATTTTTTCGGCGACATTGCCCATGTCCCACGGCGCCAGGAACTGGCCTTTCTTGACGTTGATCGCGGCACCGGTCTCGCCCGCCGCCAAGAGCAGATCGGTCTGCCGGCAGAGAAAGGCGGGGATTTGCAGCACGTCGACCGCCTCGGCCGCCGGGGCGCAATGGCTCTCGGAATGCACGTCGGTCAGCACCGGGCAGCCGAATTCCTCGCGGATCTTCGACAGGATGGTCAGGCCTTCCTCCATCCCCAGGCCCCGCTGGGTCGAGATCGAGGACCGGTTGGCCTTGTCGTAGCTGGCCTTGAAGATGAACCGGGTGCCGCTTGGCGCGCAGGCCTCGGCGATCTTCTCGGCCATCATCCGGGCATGGTCGTGGCTTTCGAGCTGGCAGGGCCCGGTGATCAGCGCCAGGGGATCCTGCGCACTGATGGCGATCTCGCCGATGGTGACGGTTCTGGTCTCTGTCATTGCTCTTTCAACACCTTCTCGATCCGCGCCACATCGGCGGGGTTGTTCAGCTCCCAGAACATCCGGCCCCGCGATTCGACCACCACGCAGCGCACCGGCACGCCGTGCACCAGGAAGCGCAGCTGCTCCAGCCCCTCCAGCGTCTCGAGCCGGCTCACACCCCAGAAGGTGTAAGACCGCAGCGCCTCGGGCCGGTAGGCATAGACGCCGACATGGTGATAGACCGGAATGTCGCGCTCGGGCACCTTGGCCGGGTCGATATAGGGCACGATCTCCTTGGAGAAATAGAGCGCCCGGTGATCTTCGCCAAATACCGCCGTGGTGCCTCCGACCCGGCCGTTCTGGCGGTCTTCGACAAACATGTCATAGGTCGCCGGATCGCATTGCAGCACCGGCGTGGCCATCTGCGCGCCGGGATCAGCCTTCATCGCAGCGATCAGCTCTTCCACGAACCAGGGCGGCGTCAGCGGCGCGTCGCCCTGGAAATTCACCACCAGATCGGCCGAGATCGCGCCATTGGCCAGCGCCTCGGCGCAGCGGGCGGTGCCGTTTTCGGCCTCGGGCGAGGTCATGATCACCGAGGCGCCAAAACCCTCCGAGGCCTCGCGGATGCGGTCGTCATCGGTGACCACATGCACCTCGTCCACGCCGGCGATCTGGCGCGCGGCCTCCCAGGACATCTGGATCAGGCTTTTCCTGCTGCCGTCCTTCTGTGTCAGCTCGGCCAGCGGCTTGCCGGGATAGCGCGCCGAGGCATAGCGGGCGGGGATCAGGATAACGGTTTTCATGCAACACCTGCGCGCAGAACATCGTGGATATGGAGAATGCCGACCGGGCGGCTGTCGTCATCGACAACCATCAGCGCACCGATCTTGCGCTCGTTGAGCAGTGCCAGCGCCTGGGCGGCAAAGACATCCGGCGTCACCGTCACCGGGTTGCGGCTGGCCAGTTCGCCGGCAGTCATCTTCATCAGCCCGGCCATGTTGCGCCGCAGGTCGCCGTCCGAGATCACCCCCACCAGCCGGCCGTCGTCGACCACAGCCGCGATGCCAAAGCTTTTCGAGGTCATGGTGATCAGCACATCCGCCATCGCCATGTCGGCGGGCACCAGCGGCAGCATCTCCGGCCCGTGCATCAGGTCTTCCACCCGACTGAGCTGGGCGCCGAGCTTGCCGCCCGGATGGAACACCTGGAAATCCTCCGAGCCGAAGCCGCGCAGCTCCATCACCGCCACCGCCAGGGCATCGCCCAGCGCCAGGGTCAGCGTGGTCGAGGTGGTGGGAGCGAGGCCCATCGGGCAGGCCTCGGGGAGTTTCGGCAGGGTCAGCTTGAAATCGGCGGCCTGCATCAGCGTGCTGTTCGGGTTCGACGAAATCCCGATCATCGGGATCGAGAACCGCCGTGTGTGCAGCAGGATGTCGCGCAGCTCGGCGGTCTCGCCGGAATTGGAGATCAGCAGGCAAACGTCATGCCGGGTGATCATGCCGAGATCGCCGTGGCTCGCCTCGGAGGCATGCACGAAATAGGACGGCGTGCCGGTCGAGGCCAGGGTGGCCGAGATCTTGCGGCCGATGTGGCCCGACTTGCCGATGCCCGAGACGATCACCCGGCCCTCGAGCGCGGCCAGCAGCTGCGCCGCCGCCTCGAAATCCTCCGGCAGCGCCCGGCCGAGCGCCAGAAGCGCCTCCGCCTCGGTCTGCAACACCCGGCGCCCGGTCTCTGCCACCGCTGCGAAATCCGCCGCTTGTCTGGTCATGCTGCTGCCTTCATCGCTGTCTTTGCCCTCGGATACACCTTTGCCGGCGCAGGCGCCAGCCCGCCGGCCGCTCAGCCCGCCGGGCCGTGACCAAAGATCGCCGAGGCGTGATCGGCCATGTAGATGCGCATCCAGGGGGTGTAGATCTGCGGCATGGCGGCGATCTCGGCCACCAACTCGGCCCGCGTCACCCAGCGCACCGCCTGCACCTCGTCGGGGTTGGGAATGACCGGAAGGTCGCGGCTGGCCTCGACGGTGAAGATCTCCACCACCTCATGCTCGATCATGCCACCGCCGACATCGGCCCGGTATTCCGCCTGGTGCCGCCAGATCGGAGTGACGGCGGTGATGCCCAGTTCCTGCTCCAGCCGCCGCATGGCACAGGTCTCGGCCGCTTCGCCCCAGAGCGGATGGGTGCAGCAGGTGTTGGCCCAGAGCCCTGGCGTGTGGTATTTGCCCGCCGCGCGCTGCTGGATCAGCACTGCATCGCCGGCCAGCACGAAAACCGACACTGCCTTGTGCCGAAGCCCGCGTTCATGCGCCTCGAGCTTGCCAACGGGTGTAAGCTCTCCGTCAACCCAGGCGGGCACCATGTCTTCCATTATGCCCCTCCTGTCGGTGTCAAAGGCCCCCACGCCCCGGCCGGGGCGCGGCATCTTGTCCGACCGCCTACCCTTTCAGCGCCAAGGAAATCAAGGCTCTGGCGCCATGGCGGGCAGGATTTGCCAAAACGTCGCGCTTGACCTAATGGCCCCGAACCTATGTCCTGAAAGAATTGCTGAGGAGATTTGACCGATGAAGACCCTAGCCCTGACATCGCTTCTGGCTATGGCGCTTGCCATGCCCGCGATGGCCGACAGCCACGGCCCCGACCTAACCGCCACCGGCGATGCAGATGCCGGAGAACAGGCGTTCCGCAAGTGCCAGTCCTGCCACGTCGTCACCAACGACGCCGGCGAGGTGCTGGCCGGCAAGAAGGCCAAGACCGGCCCCAACCTCTATGGCGTCGTCGGCCGCACCGCCGGTACCGTCGAGGATTTTCGCTATGGCAAGGACATGATCGCCGCCGGCGAGGCCGGGCTGGTGTTTGACGAGGCGAGCTTCGTGGCATTCGTGATGGATCCGAAAGGCGCGGTTCAGGAAGTTACCGGCGACGGTTCCGCCCGTTCCAAGATGAGCTTCCGGGTGCGCAAGGAAGACGAGGCGAAAGACCTCTATGCCTTCCTCAAGAAGATCGGCCCCGATATGGGCGCGGATGGCAGCTGATCGGGCATCCGGGCGGCGCGCCAGCGGCTGACACCGGCGCCCGGAAAGAACCGGGCGTGTAACACGCGGCGGGGCAATCCCGCCGCGCTGACTTTGCCGGGCCACGCTCAGCCCGGGATCACCCCAGAACCAGGCTCACCGCCACGCGGGTCTTTTCCGCCACCTCATCGGCCTCGGCCGGGGTCAGGCAGAACGGCGGCGCAAAGCCCAGGATATCGCCCTGCGGCATCGCCCGGCCGATCACCCCCTGCTCCAACAGCGCGGCGGCGACCCGGGGGCCGACCTTTTCGGAAGCGTCAAAGAAGCCACGGCTGTCGCGGTCCTTGACGAATTCCACGGCGCACATCATGCCCTCGCCGCGCACGTCGCCGACATGGGCATGCCCGCCCAGCGCCTCGGCCATCACCTTGTTGAAATAGGCGCCGGTCTCGCCGGCGTTCTTGACCAGCCCGAGCGTGTCGATCAGCTTGAGGTTGGCCACCCCGGCTGCGGCTCCGATGGGATGGGCGGAATAGGTCCAGCCGTGGCCGATCGGGCCGTTCTCGTCGGTGCCCTGCTCCAGCACCTTCCACATCTTGTCGGACACGATCGAACCCGAGAGCGGCGCATAGGCCGAGGTCAGCCCCTTGGCGATGGTCATCAGGTCGGGCTTCAGCCCGTAGTGATCCGAGCCCATCATCGAGCCCAGGCGGCCAAACCCGGTCACCACCTCGTCGGCCACCAGCAGGATGTCGTGCTTTTGCAGCACCTTCTGGATCGCCGGCCAATAGCCCTCCGGCGGCGGCACGATGCCCCCGGTGCCCAACACCGGCTCGCCGATGAAGGCGGCGATGGTATCGGCGCCCTCGCGCGCGATCAGCGCTTCCAGCTCGGCGACGCAATGCGCCACGAACTCCGCCTCGCTCTGATCGAGATCGTCGCGGCGGAAGTAATAGGGCGCTTCGGTGTGGACCACCTGCGCCAGCGGCAGGTCGAATTTCTTGTGAAACAGCTCGAGCCCGGTGAGCGAGCCGGTCATTAGACCCGAACCGTGATAGCCGCGCCAGCGCGAGATGATCTTCTTCTTTTCGGGCCGGCCGAGAATGTTGTTGTAATACCAGATCAGCTTGACGTTGGTCTCGTTCGCATCCGAGCCAGACAGGCCGAAATAGACCTTGGACATGTGGTCGGGCGCGCGGTCGAGGATCATCTTGGCCAGGGTGATCGAGGCTTCGGTGCCATGGCCGACATAGGCATGGTAATAAGCCAGCTCATGCGCCTGATCCGAGATCGCCTCGGCGATCTCCTTGCGCCCGTAGCCGACATTGACGCAGTACAGCCCGGCAAAGGCATCGAGCAGGCGATTGCCGTCGCGATCCTCGATGTGACAGCCATCGCCGGTGGTCACCACACGATGTGCGACCTCGCCTCGCGCGAAATCGGCCAGATGGGTGGAGGGGTGAAAGAAATTCTCCCGGTCCCATTGTTCGAGCATGTCGTTTTTCAGCATGATCTTCCTTTCCGCAAGAGGCCGCGCCAGCCGCCCGTCCTGCTATTCTCCAAAACAATCCGCAGCCCCGTGGCCGCCCGCGCCTCGCAGCCGGGTGGAAATGCGGCCCGGCTTGCCCGCCGCGATCGCGTCGGGACTTGCGTGGTGCACCCGCAGAGATGCACCCGCATGAGCGGAGCGTTTCACGGCGGATCGGCGATTGCAAGACGGCTTGATTCAGCCGATCAGCTCGTCCTTGCGAAGCTGCGAGATCAGCCCGGCGCGGCGCAGCGTCGGCACCGGATAAGCCGGATCGTTGAGGAAACGGTCGAGGGTAAAATCAGGCTCCAGCGCCTGAATCTGGCGCATGTAGCGTTGCGCCCCCTTGATGTCGCCGGCATGGGCGCACAGCACCACAAGCTGCCGCTTGGGGGTGATGAACCCGGGCGCGGCACGGCTGGCGCGGGCGGCGGCAAGCCGCGCCTCGTCGAGCTTGCCGGCCGAAATGCAGATCAGCGTGTGAAACAGATCCCAGAGGTGGCTGAGATCATCGTCCGGCTCCGAGGCCCGCGCCGCGATCGACAGCCGGTAGGCTTCGGCCGGATTGCCCAGCGTGCTGTGCGCCAGCGCCAGCGTCTGCTGCGCGAACAGGTTGTACTGATTGAATTTCATCGCCTGCATCGCGAGATCGGCGGGGGCTTCGGGATCATGCTGCAACCCGATCCGGGTCAGCGCCACCAGCGAGATCGCCAGCGCATTGTCTGGCGCGCTTTCCAGCGCCTGGGTGATCAGCGCATCGGTCTCTTCGCGGTCGGCGGGGCCGCTGCCGTGTCCGGTCTCGAGCAGTTGCGCCATGCGGACATAGGCCTGCCAGGCGAGGTAGACACCATTGCCGTCAGCCTCATGGGCGCGGCGGAAAAACTGGTTCGCCTCTTGCAGCGAAACCTTGTCGAATTGCGCCAGCTTGCGCATGCCGAGGCTGCCATACCCGGCGGCGGCGGCTTCGGGCCGGTCGAGCGGCACCATGGCGGGCAACCGGTGCAGGATGCGCGCGGCGGCGGAATGGGCCAGCCCGGTGACGGTCTCGGCGCTGATCATCTCGGTCACCGGCCCGGCCATGCTGCGATAGTCCGAAAACATCACCCGCCCGTCGCTGCCGTTCTCCACCCGCAGGAAGGCCACCGCGCGGCCGCCGTCCTCGGCCACGTCGCAGCGCACCTCGATATCGGGAAGCAGGTCGGCCGGCATCTTGTCGCCCCAGGCAAAACGCACCACGGAAAAGCGCTCTTCGAGGCTCTTGGCGACCTGATCGGCGAGGATCTGGCCGGTGATGCGTTCCGCCGCCGGCCCTTCGCCGGCGGGCGCCGAGCGTACCACCAGCCCGACGCTGCCGCGCGGCCGGATGATCTGGGCCATCGACACCTCGGCGGGGGGCGCATGGCGGCGGATCAGATCGGCCTTCCACTTGGTAAATTCGGGGTCGCGGACGGTCAGCCCCTCGAGCATCTCGCGATCGGCCCGGGGCAATCCCCCCGCCGGATCGAGATCGGTGCGGATGCGTCCGGGCTCGAGCCAGACGTTCAGCCGGCTGGCCTCGAAGATCGTCTCGTCATCAGGCAGAGCGGCGCGAATCTGGCTCAGGGTCTGGCGCAGGCTGCCGCTGGCCTGGGTCTGCGAGCGGTCGCTCCAGAGTTTGCCCTCGAGCCAGCGCCGCCCTCGCCGCATGTCCTGCGCCGCCGCCAGCAGCGCCAGAACCGCGCGCGCCTTGGATCCGCGCGGTGTGACATCGCGGCCGTCAGGCGCCTGCATCGAAAAGGTGCCAAAGAATCTGATTTCGTAAACGCCCGCCATCCGTCCGCCCCCATTTTGCGGTCTAGATGACTGTTGTTACACACTTCTGCCAAGAGGCCCACGCGCTTCAATCGTGAAAAAATCGTGAAATCGCACAACTTCCGGTCGCTGGCGAGGGCAGAATGTGATCCCTGCGTTGCTGCCCGCGCAATTTTGCGCGGCAGTTTCATCCCCGTGCCAGGCCAAGGTCAAGCCCGCATGCGGTCGTTTCCGGGATCGTACATCGGCCGCAGCGAAACTTCGGCCGGCACCCGCTGCCCGGCGACGTCGATCTCGTAGCGCGAGGCCTTGACCTCGGCCGCGCTTTCGCCGGCGCAAGGAACATACCCCAGCCCGATGGCGCCGCCCAGATGGTGGCCATAGGCACCCGACGACAGGTAGCCCACGATCTTGCCGTCGCGCAGGATCGGCTCGTTGTGATAGAGCAGCGGCTCGGGATCGGTCAGGCGGAACTGAAGCAGGCGCCGGTCGAGCCCGGCCTCCTTCTTGCGCAGCACCGCGTCGCGGCCGATGAACGCCGGTTTGGCGGACTTGACCGCAAACCCGAGGCCCGCCTCGAGCACGTGATCCTCGCAGGTGATGTCGTGGCCGAAGTGGCGAAAGGCCTTCTCGATCCGGGCGCAATCCATCATGTGCATGCCGCAGAGCTTGAGCCCGTGGTCCGCCCCCGCCGCCCGCAGCGTTTCAAACACATGCGCCGCCATGTCCGAGCTGACGTACAGCTCCCAGCCCAGCTCGCCGACGTAAGAGACGCGATGCGCCCGCGCCAGCCCTAGGCCGATTTCGATCTCCTGCGCCGTGCCGAAGGGGTTGACCGCGTTCGAGAAATCATTGGGCGAGACCGATTGCAGCAGCGCCCGGGCGTTCGGCCCCATCACCGCCAGCACGCCTTCGGCGGCGGTCATGTCGGTGATCGTGGCACGGTATTCGCCCTGGTGGCGGCGCAGCCAGGTCTCGTCGGCCAACCGTGTGGCCGCCGGCGTGACCACCAGATACGCGGTCTCGGAGAGGCGGGTGACGGTGACATCGGCCTCGATCCCGCCGCGCGCATTGAGAAACTGGGTATAGACGATGCGGCCCGCCGGCACCGACATGTCATTGCCGCAGACATGGTTGAGAAAGGCCTCGGCATCCGGCCCCTCGACGCGCAGCTTGCCGAAAGAGGTCATGTCGTACATGCCGACAGAGCTGCGCACCGCGGCCACTTCATCGGCGACATTGTCGAAGAAATTCTGCCGCTTCCAGGAATATTCGTAATCGCGCGCCTGCCCGTCGCGGGCGAACCAGTTGGCGCGTTCCCAGCCCGCCAACTCGCCAAAGACCGCGCCTTCGGCGGCCAGATGCGCATGGAAAGGCGTGCGCCGGATACCGCGCGCGGTGGCCTTCTGGCGAAAGGGGAAGTGATCGGCGTAGAGCAGGCCCAGCGTCTCTTTCGACCGCTCGAACAGGTAATGGCGGTTGTTCTGCACCGGCGCCATGCGGGCGATATCGACGTCCCCCAGGTCGAACGGCTTTTCGCCGCTGCCCATCCAGTCGGCCAGCGCCATGCCGGCGCCACCGGCCGACTGGATGCCGACCGAGTTGAAGCCGGCGGCGACCCAGACATTGTCCATGCCAGGACAGAGGCCCAGGTGATAGGCGTCGTCGGGGGTGAAGCTTTCGGGGCCGTTGAAAAAGGTGTGGATGCCGGCCTCGGCCAGCATCGGCAGGCGATTGACTGCCTGCTCCAGGATCGGCTCGAAATGGTCGAAATCCTCGGGCAACTGGTCGAATTCGAAACTGTCGGGAATGCCCGCCATGCCCCAGGGTTTCGACACCGGCTCGAAGGCGCCCAAAAGGATCTTGCCGGCGTCTTCCTTGTAATAGGCGCATTCATCGGGAACCCGCAGCACCGGCAGCTCGCTGAGCCCGGCAATCGGTTCGGACACGATGTAGAAATGCTCGCAGGCATGCAGCGGCACGTCGGTGCCCAGCATCGCGCCCACCTCGCGGCCCCACATTCCGGCGCAGTTGATGACATGTTCGCAGGCGATATGGCCCTGGCTGCCGTCCTCGGCCTGCCAGTCGACGCCGGTGATGCGGCGGCCCGTGCGGGTGACGCCGGTGGCCTTGGTGCGCTCGGCGATCACCGCGCCGCGCTGGCGCGCGCCCTTGGCCAGCGCCAGCGCGATATTGCCGGGGTCGCCCTGCCCGTCCTTCGGCAGATAGACGCCGCCGACCACATCCTCGCGGTTGAGATGGGCATACCGCCGGCCGATGTCGTCCGGGCCGATCTCTTCGATCTCGACCCCGAAGGCGCGCGCCATGCCGGCGGACCGGGCCAGTTCCTCCATCCGTTCGCCGGTCAATGCCACGGTGATCGACCCGACCCGCTTGAAGCCGGTGGCAACGCCGGTCTCTGCCTCGAGCGCGCCATAGAGCTCCTGACTGTATTTCGCCAGCTTCGTCATGTTGGCGGTGGCGCGGAGCTGGGCGATCAGCCCGGCGGCATGCCATGTGGTGCCCGAGGTGAGTTGTTTGCGTTCAAGCAGCACGACGTCTTTCCAGCCCAGCTTGGTCAAGTGATAGGCGACGGAACAGCCGATGACACCGCCACCGATGATGACGGCGCGGGCGTGAGCGGGAAGATGCGGCATGGGGCAGACTTTCCTGGCAGGCCGGGCCTCGCGGGGCGCGTCCCCGGACCCGGAAAGAGTTGGAACGGGTGAGGGTTCAGACGATGCTGTGGCCTTCGGTTTTCAGGCGGCGGGCGATCTCGGCGATATGGGCGGGGCTGACCTCGCAGCAGCCGCCGATGATGGTGGCGCCCTGGGCAACCCAGCGCAGGGCGTGCCGGGCGTAGATTTCCGGCCCCATGTCGCGGCGCGGCGCCAGCGCGTCGACGGTGGGATTGGCCTTGAGGAACTCCTTGGTGATCTGCGTGAAGCCGTTGGCATAGGCGCCCGTCGGCAGCCCCGCCCCGGCCATGGCATCCAGCGCCGCGGGCATCGCCTCTGGAGCCGAGCAATTGGCCAGCACGGCGGCGGCGCCCTCGCCGACGGAGATCCGGGCGACCTCGGTGACCGGCTCGCCCGAGCGCAGCCGGCTGCCGTCCTCGTCATCCACGGTGCAGGCCAGCCAGACCGGCTTGCCCCCCGGCACCGTCGCGGCGAGGATGTCACGGGCATGGGCCAGAGAGGCGACGGTTTCGCAGAGGATCAGGTCGACCCGCGGAATGTGCAGCACCGCGATCTCGCGATAGATCGCCACGGCCGCATCCGACGCCGGATGCAGATCGGGGCGGTAGGAGGCGCCGATCGGGCCGATGGCACCGGCAATGCGGCCCGCACCATGCGCCCGGCGCGCGGTCTCGGCCTCGTGCAGGGCCCGGTCATGCAGCGCGGCGAACTGCGCTTCGATGCCGGCCTGGGTCAGCCGATCACGCAGGATGGCATAGCTGTTGGCAGTGGCGACGGTGGCGCCCGCGGCAAAGAAATCGGCATGCACCTGCGCCACCAGGCCGGGATGGTCGCGCATCACCTGGGTCGACCAGAGCGGCGTCGGCCGGTCTCCGGCGCGGTGCACCAGCTCCTGGCCCATGCCGCCGTCGAGGAGGGTGATCCGGCTCATCGTGCCACGCCTCGGCCGGGGTGGGTGCGGCAGGCCGGGCATTCTGCGGCGCCGCCTCTGTCCCCGCGCGCGAGGACACTCCCGAGGGCAATTGGACACAAAAGAAAGGCCGGATCGGTCATGCGCGGATTCTTTCGTTCCTGGGGTCCCAGAGGCCGCCGACCGGGTGAACCCGGGCGGGACAACGTGTGCCGAAAATATCGACTTCGATCTCGCTGCCCGGCGCGGTCAGATCGCTGCGCAGCATCGCCAGCGCGATCGAGCCGCCGACCCGATGACCCCAGTCGCCCGAGGTAACCTCGCCGACCACCTCGTCGCCTTTCCACAGGGTCGCCATGTAAGGCGCGTCGCATTCCCCGGCATCGATTTGCAGCGAGACGCAGCCTTTGACCGAACCCTGCTGTTTCTCTGCCGCCAGGGCTGCCTTGCCGGGAAACTCCTTGGACCAGTCGATAAAGCGGTCCAGCCCGCCTTCGAGCAAGGTGTAATCGGTCGACAGATCGCCCTTCCACGCCCGATAGCCCTTTTCCAGTCGCAAGGCATTGAGAGCGAACATGCCGAAGGGCTTTGCCCCGGCTTTGGTGACGGCATCCCAGATCGTCGGCGCGTCCTCGGTGGCGCAGTGGATTTCCCAGCCCAGCTCGCCGGCGAAGGAAACCCGGAGCAAGGCGCAGGGCCTGCCCGCGACCGCGCCTTCGAAACTGGCCGAAAGCCAGGGTTTCGTCAGGTCGTGATCGGTGAGCGGCCCGAGGATCTCGCGCGCCTTCGGGCCGGTGACCAGCAGGCATTCGACCGCGTCGGAATGATCGGTCACGGTGATGCCCTCGGGCGCCTGCCGCCAGAGCAGCTCGGCGTCGTGCCACTGCGCCACCGCGGCGGTGATCAGCCCGACGTCATCGGGCCCGTGCACCATTGCCGTCATCTCGGTCAGGATCCGGCCGCGTCCATCGGGGAAATAGCAAAGCCCGACCCGGCCTTCGCCAGGCAGCCGCGAGGCGGTGAGACTATCGACGTAATCGCGCGCGCCGGGGCCCTCGACCTTGAGCCGGGTAAAGCCCGAGATCGCGAGAATGCCGCAGTGATCGCGCACCGCCTCGCATTCCTCCTGCACCCGCGGCGCCCAGGGGCCGGAGCGGGCCCAGGTGTGGGTGGCCTCTTCGGAGGTGTCGTCGCCGGGTTTGGCAAACCAGTTCGCCCGTTCCCAGCCGTTGTAATCGCCAAAGACCGCCCCCGCCGCTTGCAACCGGCCATGCAACGGCGACAGCTTGCGGTCGGGTGCGGCGGGCCAGCGATGATGCGGGAAATGCATGGCATATTCGTGGCCATAGACCTCCATCGCCTTGGCCTGGCAATATGCCGGATCGGTGTAGTCGGTGAAACGGCGCGGATCGACGGCCCACATGTCCCATTCGGTCTGGCCCTCGGTGACCCATTCCGCCAGCACCTTGCCGGCGCCCCCCGCCTGGGTGATGCCGAAGGTGAAGACGCAGGCCTCATAGGCCTCCGGCACGCCGGGCATCGGGCCGATCAGCGGCAGCCCGTCGGGGGTATAGGGGATCGGCCCGTTGATGACGCGGCCGACACCGGATTGCCCGAGAAGGGGCACCCGCGCCATGGCGTCCTCGATATACCATTCCAGCCGTTCGAGATCGTCGGGGTAGAGCTGGAACGAGAAATCCTCGGGCATCGGATCGTCGGGCGTGACCCAATGTGCATTGCAGTTGCGCTCGTAGGGGCCGAGGTTGAGACCGAATTTCTCCTGCCGCAGGTAATACGAGCTGTCGACGTCGCGCAGGAGCGGCAGCTTGCCGTTCTCCTGCGACCAGGCCTCGAGTTCGGCCACCGGCTCGGTGAGGAAATACTGGTGGCTCATCACCGTCATCGGCACGCTGCGCCCGCCATAGGGTTTGAACCATTCCCCCACCCGCTGGGCATAGTAACCGGCGGCGTTCACCACCTTTTCGCAGGTGATGTCGCCTTTGTCGGTGTGCACGACCCACTGGTCGTCCTTGCGGCTCACACCGGTCGCCGGGCAGAACCGTTCGATCCGCGCCCCGGCCTGGCGGGCGCCGCGCGCCAAGGCCTGGGTGAGCTGTGCCGGGTCGATATCGCCGTCGTCCGGATCATAGAGCGCGCCCGCCAGATCGTGGGTTTCCATGAAGGGATAGCGGTCTTTTAGGTCAGAGACCTGCATCATCTCGAGCGAGAGGCCCTGATAGTTGCCCATGCTGCACGCGCGCTCGAACTCCATCACCCGTTCCTTGCCGTGCCCCAGCCGGATCGAGCCGGTGACATGATAATTCATCGGGTAATCCACCTCGTCCGACAGGCGGCGATAGAGCTCCAGCGAATAGCGCTGCATGTTCATCACCGCCCAGGAGGTGGAGAAGTTCGGGCAATTGCCCGCCGCATGCCAGGTGCTGCCGGCGGTCAGCTCGTTCTTTTCCAACAGCACAACCTCCCAGCCCGCCTTGGCGATGTGATAGGCGCAAGAGGCGCCGACGGCGCCGCCGCCGATGATGACCACGCGGGCCTGGGTGGGAAAATCGCTCATGGTTCGGTCCTGTGCTTGTCGGTTTCAGTAGACCGGCGGGGCAATCACCCAGATTGCCACCGCCGGTTCGTCATAGGGGTTGATCCAGCGAAACGGCTCGCCGCGGATGCGAAAGCTGTCGCCCGGCTCCAGCGTGAAGCGGCGCGCGCCGATCTCAAGATCGAGCCTGCCGGTGATCAGATACCCCACCTCCTGGGTCGGGCGGCGGACGGTCTCGCCGATCTCGCTTCGGGGCAGAAAGGTGGAATGCACCATCTCGAAATCATCGGTCAGATCGGGCGAGAGCAGCTCTTCCACCAGCCCGGCCGCGCCGGAACCCAGCCGCCGCCGGGCATCGCGGCGCACCACCAGGCCGGCTTCTTCGGCGGGAATCGGCGTATGGCCGAACAACATCGAGATCGGCGCCTCAAGCACCGCGCCGATCTGGCGCAGATCGTCGATCGAAGGCTCCGAGAGATCGCGTTCGACCTGGCTCAGCCAGCCCACCGACCTTTCGAGCCGCGCCGCCAGTTCGGCCAGAGTCAGCCCCCGCGCCCGGCGCAAAGCGCGCAGGTCGGCCCCGAGGCTCTGACTGTTGGTGCTGTGATGGTCCATCGGCCTTCCCGTGCGAACGATCCCGGTGAAAATCCGGGCCTGTTTTTCACGGTGAACCGAGTCGTGAAATTTCGCAAGAAAATTTCACGCCGCGCTGCGGCGCTCAGACTTGGCCGAAAACCTGCGTCAGCAGGCCGGCCAATCCCCGGGCATCCGCTTGCGTGAAGGCCGCCGGCCGGTCGCTGTCGATGTCGAGCACGCCGATCAGCCGGCCATCGCCGCGCCGGACCGGCAACACGATTTCCGACCGGGTCGACGTGGCGCAGGCGATGTGGCCGGAAAAATCCTCCACATCCTCGACAAGCTGCACCTCGCCGGTCCGCGCCGCCGCACCACAGACCCCGCGCGAAAATGGAATGGTCAGGCAGCCATGACCGCCCTGATAAGGCCCGATCTTGAGCATCTCTGGCCCGGTCACGCGGTAGAATCCGGTCCAGTCGAAGCGGTCGTCGGCGTGATGCAGCTCGCAGGCCATTGTCGCCATGAGCGCGACCTCGTCGCTTTCCCCTTCGGTCAAGGCGGCAAGCGTCTTGGAAATCTCGGAATACTCAATGCGTGTCATCGCGTGCGCCCCGGCTGTCACAAAAGAGCCGCAGGGCTCTTTTTCTGTTCGATAGTACCCTCAGCGGAAGGCCGCAGGCCGGGGGGCAAAGCCCCCCGTACCCGTCGTCTCAGATCTCTTTCTTCAGCGCGTCGACCAGATCGGTCTTTTCCCAGCTGAAGCCGCCGTCGGCCTCCGGCTCGCGGCCGAA
The DNA here is from genome assembly GCF_028807375.1 of Marinovum sp. PR37. NCBI lineage: Bacteria > Pseudomonadati > Pseudomonadota > Alphaproteobacteria > Rhodobacterales > Roseobacteraceae > Marinovum > Marinovum sp. PR37. The sequence continues at coordinate 85,205 of NZ_JARAML010000015.1, forward strand.
GTGGCCATAAGCCGCGGTGCGGGCATAGATCGGCTTGGCGAGGTCAAGGTGCTCGCGGATGCCGCGCGGCGTGAGGTCCATCACCTTGGGGATCGCCCGTTCGATTGCCTCGACATCGGCCTTTTCGGTGCCAAAGGTGTCGACATAGATCGACAGCGGCTTGGCCACGCCGATGGCATAGGAGAGCTGCACGTTGCACTTGTCGGCCAGACCGGCCGCGACGACGTTCTTGGCGACGTAGCGCGCGGCATAAGCCGCCGAACGGTCCACCTTGGTCGGATCCTTGCCGGAGAACGCGCCGCCGCCGTGCGGGGCGGCGCCGCCATAGGTGTCGACGATGATCTTGCGGCCGGTGAGGCCGGCGTCCCCATCCGGGCCGCCGATCACGAAGGTGCCGGTCGGGTTGACCCACCATTCGGTTTCCTCGGTGATCCAGTCGGCGGGCAGCACTTCGCGGATGTAGGGCTCGACGATGGCGCGGATGTCGGCGGATTTCTGGTATTCGCTCTCGTGCTGGGTCGACAGCACGATCGAGGTCACGCCCACCGGCTTGCCGTCTTCATAACGCACCGAGATCTGCGATTTCGCGTCCGGGCGCAGGGTCGGCTCATCGCCGGATTTGCGCGCCTCGGTCAGCCGGCGCAGGATGGCATGGGCGTATTGGATCGGCGCCGGCATCAGCTCGGGCGTCTCGTTGGCGGCATAACCGAACATGATGCCCTGGTCGCCGGCCCCGTCCTTGTCGACACCTTGCGCGATATGCGCCGATTGCTCGTGCAGGAAGTTCAGCACGTGGCAGGTGTTCCAGTGGAACTTCTCCTGCTCGTAGCCGATCTCGCGGATGCAGTCGCGGGCGATCTGGCCGATCCGGCCCATGTAGTTCTTGAGCAACTCCTGATCGGTCAGCCCGACCTCGCCGCCGATGACGACAAGCCCTGAGGTGGCAAAGGTTTCGCAGGCGACACGGGCCATCGCATCTTCGGCCAGCAGCGCGTCGAGCACGGCGTCCGAGATCCGATCACAGACCTTGTCGGGGTGCCCTTCCGAGACGGACTCGGAGGTAAAAATGTAGTTCTGACGAGACATTGGGATTGCTCCATTGATTGCCGGCGTCACGCCAGGAAGCCGTTGTGACGCCCGAATGAATTAACGCGCTATGCCGCGTCGGGGGCAAGGTCAACCAGGAATGCGCCGGCGCCGTGCGATTGCGGCTAGGCCGAGAGCAATCAGCAACACCAGCAGCGGTATGTCGCCCGTCCGGGCATAAGGCGTGGGTGGCAGCGCGGGCGGCAGCGCCGCGTCGAAATAGCCGGCCGCGTTCAGCGGCAGCGCCTCGACGATGCGCCCCTTGGCGTCGATCACCGCCGAGACGCCGGTATTGGCCGCGCGCACCAGCGGCAGCCCGGTCTCGATGGCGCGCATCCTTGCCTGTGCCAGATGCTGATAGGGCCCGGTATGGGCGCCGAACCAAGCGTCATTGGTGAGCTGGATCAGCACATCCGGGCGCGGCCGGTAGCGGGCATATTGCGGAAAGACCGCCTCGTAGCAAATCAGAGGCAAGGCCCGGGCAAAGCCGAGGTCGAGCAACGCCGGACCGGGGCCCGCCGCATAGCCGCTCTCGACCCGCGCGGCGAGACCGGTGATGCCGAGACGCTGCCAGAAGCCGGGAAAGGGCATGTATTCTCCGAACGGCACCAGGTGATGCTTGTCATAGACCTGCCCGGCACGGCCCTCTGCGTCCGCCAGCACGGCGGAGTTGTAGAACGCCCGCCCCTCGGCCCGCTGGATGCCCAGCAGCAGCGGCACACCCCCCACCTGCTCGGAAATATAGGCCAGCGTCGGCGCCGCATCCTCGAGCAGCACCGGCACCGCGCTTTCCGGCCAGAGGATCAGATCGGGCCGTGGGCCCTCGGCCGAAAATGCCACCATGCGGTTGAAAAAGACCGGGATCATGTCGGGATCCCATTTCTGGTCCTGCGGTGCATTGGGCTGGATCAGACGCAGCACCGGCGCCGTCTCGGGGGTCTCTGGCAGCACCCGGGCATCAAGTGTCACCGCCGCATACCACAGCAGCGTGCCCAGCCCGACGGTGAGACCGAAGACCCGACCGGCCTTGAGCAGCGGCAGCGAGACCGTGAGGCGCTGCCAGAGCCAGACCGGCAGGGCCGCCATGGCAAGGGTCAGGGCCGTCAGGCCGTAGGGGCCGATCCAGGCCGCCAGCTGGGCAAAAACCGTCTCGGTCCAGATATAGCCCGGCAGCGCCCAGGGAAAACCGGTCAGAACATAGCCCCGCGCCAACTCCACAGCGGCCAGCCCGAGGGCAAGGCGCAACGGCCCGCCGCCCAGCCGCGCCGCGCCCCAGAAGGCCAGCGCCCAGAACAGCGCCAGTCCGCCGGCAAGGCCGATCAGGCCGAAGGGTGCCATCCAGCCGTAGATCTCGGGCTCGACGAGAAAAGGTTCGACGATCCAGTTCAGCCCGGCGGCGAAATAGCCGGTGCCGGCGAACCAGCCGAGGACGGCCGCCCGGCGCGGCGCCATCGGCTCGCCGGAGAGGGCGAAAAGGCCGATCAGCGCGACAAAGCCCAGCGCCGCCCAGCCCAGAGGCGCCAGGCCGGTGGCGGCAAGCGCGCCCAGCAAGGCGGCGCAGAGCCGCTGACGCCAGGGATGCCGGCGAAGCCCTCGGGCCAGGCCCTGCGCCACGCCATGTGCCGGAGCTGCCGGCATCGCTAGGAGGCGTCCGCGACGGGGGTCTGATCCACACCGTTTCGCGCCAGCGCCTGGAGCCGCACCCGCAGCCGCTTGATGCGGCGCGGATCGGCGTCCACCACCTCGAATTCGGGCCCGTCGGGATGCGGCACCATCTCGCCGCGCGCCGGCACATGGCCGGCCAGCACGAAAACCAGCCCGCCGAGGGTGTCGATCTCTTCGGCGTCGACCTCGTCGGTAGCGGTGAGATCCATGCCGATCTCGGCCTGGAACTCATCCAGCGGGGTCTTGGCCAGGGCCAGGTAGGTGCCGGATTTCTCTACCGTCCAGAGCTTGTCCTCGTCGAGATCGTGTTCGTCCTCGATCTCGCCGATCACCTGTTCGATCAGGTCCTCGATCGTCACCAACCCGTCGACGCCGCCGTATTCGTCGATCACCAGCGCCATGTGGCGACGCTCGGCCTGCATCTTGGTGAGCAGCACGCCGATCGGCATCGAAGGCGGCACATAGAGCAGCGGCCGCAGCATCGCCTTGAGCGAGAAACGCCCGCCCTTGCCGTTGAAACCGTGCTTGAGGGCAAAATCCTTGAGGTGGACCATGCCGACGGGCGTGTCGAGCGTGCCGTTGTACACCGGCAGCCGCGACAAGCCGCTGTCGCGAAAGACATCGACAAGATCGTCGCGGGTGATGGTGATCGGCACGGCGACGATATCGGCCTTGGGGATGGCCACGTCCTCGACCGCGAGGCGGCGGAGGTTGATCATGCCGTGGGTCTGTGGCAGCGGCGCCGGGAGGTTGGCGCGAAGGTCTGCCGCTTCGTCGGTGTCCGACGGGCGCAACACCTGGAACATCCTGCCAAAGAGGCCGGGACGCTGGGGTGTGTCTGTGTCGAGGTCGGGAAGCGCGCGTTGCGCTGCCTTAGAGCTGGGGTCTATGTCGTCCATCAATCTGTCCGTTACGGGCCTGACGGGCCCTGATCGCTCCTATATGGGTCTGAAATACCCAGTTTGCCAAGTATGGCACGTTCATGTGCCTCCATCACAGTGGCATCCTTGTCGCGGATATGGTCAAACCCGAGCAAATGTAACACCCCATGCACCATCAGATGGGTGACATGAGCGGCAAATGGCTTGTCCTGCTCTGCCGCCTCGCGCTGGCAAGTCTCCCAGGCGATGGCGACATCGCCGAGGTGATGCGGATCGGCTTCGTCGCCCGGTTCCGGCGCCTCGGGCGCGGCGCCCGCCGCTTCGGGGGCCAGATCCTCTTCGGGCCAGCTCAGCACATTGGTGGGCCGGGGCTTGCCGCGGAAATCGGCGTTGAGCACGGCGATGCGGGCGTCGTCACAGGCCAGAACGGCAATCTCGTATTCCGCCGCCCTGTGGCCGAGATGCGCCAGAGTCGCCGCCGCGGCGGTTTCGGCCAGCGTCTCGAGGCCGGCCTCCTGCCAGCGGTCGTCTTCGAAGATGGTTTCGGTGAGCATATGGCTGATCGCCGGGGCGCTGCCCCGGACCCCGCGGTATTTTCAAACAGAAGAAGACGGATGGGCGGTGCCCGCCCGGCGGCCGGTCACGGCGTCTCGGCATCCTTGTCATAGGCCTCGATGATGGCGGCAACCAGCGGATGGCGGACCACGTCCTTGGCGGTGAAATAGTTGAAGGCAATCTTGGGGATGGTCTTGAGCAGCCGTTCGGCATCGGCCAACCCCGATTGCACGCCGCGCGGCAGGTCGACCTGGGTGCGGTCGCCGGTGATCACCATGCGCGAGCCTTCGCCCAGACGGGTGAGGAACATCTTCATCTGCATCGAGGTGGCGTTCTGTGCCTCGTCGAGCACTACGAAGGCATTAGCGAGCGTCCGGCCGCGCATGAAGGCCAGTGGCGCGATCTCGATCTTCTTTTCCTCGATCAGCTTGCCCAACTGCTTGGCCGGAAGGAAATCGTTCAGCGCGTCATAGAGCGGCTGCATGTAGGGATCGACCTTGTCCTTCATGTCGCCGGGCAGGTAGCCGAGCTTTTCGCCGGCCTCGACCGCCGGGCGCGACAGGATGATCCGGTCGACATGGCCGTTGATGAACATGTTCACCCCGACGGCCACCGCGAGATAGGTCTTGCCGGTGCCGGCGGGGCCGATGCCAAAGGCCAGCTCTTTTTCGAACAGGCTCTGCACATAGGCCTTCTGCGCCTCGGTGCGCGGCTCGACCAGCTTCTTGCGGGTCTTGATCTCGACCGCGCCCTTGGGAAACATGTCGAGCTGATCGCCGTCGCGGGCGCCGGTGGCCTCGGCGGGGCCGCCCATGCGCAGCTCGCGGTCGATGTCGGCGGGCTCGACCGGGCGGCCGGCTTCGAGCCGCTCGTAAAGCGCGGTGAGCACGGCGGCAGCCTGGTCGCGAGCCTCGGTCTCGCCAATCACGGCAAGCTGGTTGCCGCGGCGCAGAATCTGCACCGATAGCCGCGCCTCGAGCGCCGCGAGATTGGCGTCGAATTCACCGCAGAGGTCGATCAGCAGGCGATTGTCGGGGAACTCAAGCACCGTCTCCTGTAGGGTGTCAGGGGTGATCGGGTCGTCGAGATGCGGTGCGCTCAAGGGGGTCTCCGTCGTGTATCCAGGTCGAGCGTGGCCGAGTGTGCGGGGCTTGGCAAGGGGGCGGATGGAAATGTCATTGCCGGGTCACGAAAAACAGCCGCGGAGCGGTTCCGCGGCTGTCGGCTTCGTCAGGCGCCCTGCCCCGGATCAGTTGGGATCGGCGATCGGCGAGCCGCCCTTGAAATCGCCGGCGGTATAGGTCGGCGGGGCCACGCCCGAGCACACCGGTTTGCCGTAGCGGTCGAGACGGTTGACCTGATAGCCCTCGACGCCATCGTCGGAGATCCAGTGATCGCAGCCGTCGGGATCGACATAGACGCCCCACTTCAGCGATTTCAGCGAATGCGCATTGATTCCGCGGTCGATGGTCTTGTCGGCGGGATAGCCGCGCGGACCTTCGTCACAGGCCGAAACCGCAAAGCCCAGCGTCAGGGCGGCACAGAGTTTGACGATGTTCATATCTCTTGTCCCCTTACTGGAAGCACAGGATTTCGACGCGGCGGTTGCGCGCCATGCCTTCGACCGAGCTGTTCGGTGCGACCGGCGCGGTTTCGCCCATGCCGCGGACATCGGCGATCTTGGCGCCGACCGATTCCGCCACCTTGGCCACGGCGATGGCGCGGTTGTAGCTGAGGCGGAGGTTGTATTCATGGCTGGCGCGGCTGTCGGTATGGCCGACGATGGTATAGGCGAAGGCCGAAGACCCCCGGAAGAACTCTTGCAGCCGGGCGCGGCCGTTGGCGTGAATGCGATAGCTGTCGGTGGCAAAGAACTGATCGGTGTTGACCCGCCCGCAGGGCGTCACGTCGTGGCAGATCGGCGTGCCCTTGCGCGTCAGCCGGTTGGAGGCATAGCCCTCGGCACCGTCATCGGCGGCCCAGACCTCGCAGCCATCCGGCGTGAGCACGATATTGGGTATGTACTGGCCCTGATCGCGCCCCTGTTGCGACGGCGTGTCGCGTGCGAAACCCTGTGCATTGGCCAAAGTGGCCGTCAGCAGGGCGGCCGCGGCAACGGCGGCGCATCCGGTGGCAGCGGCCCGAAAGGCTTTGGTGATTGTGATCCCCACAGCGTCTGTCCCTTGTTCGAAATTGTTTCCCCCAGAGATCCCGGCACGAGAATCGCCGCACGGGACCTGAACTCATTTGACATCAACACATTAGCAAACAATTGATAGGTGTGAAGGAGAAAATCCAGATATTGCGGTGACTTGCGGGGCATGCCGCTATATCGTCCAATGCCGCCGGGTTCGGTCGCAAAATAGTGCAAAGATTCTCAGGCGGTTAGACAACCGGGACGAGATGTTCCTCATCGGCCGCTGGCGCGCCCACACCACAGGATTGCGCAGAAAGACAGGACAATCGCCATAAAATGGCGTGTTTGGCGCACTGCGGGCAACAAAGTTAAAAATTTCTTTTGAAAATCTTAACGGACCGGTACTCTGCCGCACAGTCTCGTTGAGATGCGCTGGATGGGCTGCCCCGCGAAACCGGGCAGACAGCGTTTGTCTGGGCGTATGCTTGGCCGAAGAATTGGCCTATGATTTAGGTTAGGGTAAACTTATGAAAAAAGCACTTGTACTGGCCGCTGTCTGCGCGGCGCTCGCGGCCCCCGCCATGGCCGGCGGCAAATATCACAAGAAACACAACCGCGAATATGGCCCGACCGACAACACGATCGTCGTGAGCTGCTTTCGCGGCCCGTGGAACGAGGTGATCTGGGATCGTCCGAACGCGGTCTTCGTCGACAGCCTGGTGGCGGTCGGCTACGAATACCCCACCGCACATGCCATTGCCGAGCGGGTCTGCCGCGACAAGGCGCTGGTGGGCAATCCCGAGGGGCTGAAATCGACGATGCGGAACATCTATCGCAACCGCGCCTCGCACCGGAAACACAACTACTGACACCCCGCAGGGGAGCAGGAGACGCAAGGGCGGGCCTCGGTCCGCCCTTTTGTTGTGACGGGCCGGCGGGCCGCGCCGCCTAGATCAAGACGCCGGCGAGGGAATTCGCGGCGCTGTCGACGATGCGGACGCGGGCGATCTCGCCCCGGGCGACATTGGCCTCGGCGACGTGAACGGCGTGCAGATATTCCGACTTGCCGACCATCTGGCCGGGCAGACGGCCTGCCTTTTCGAACAGCACCGAAACCTCGCGGCCGACCATGGCGTCCTGCAATTCGCGCTGCTGCTGATTGATCAGCGCCTGGAGACGCTGGAGCCGGTCGCTCTTGACGTCCTCGGCCACCTGATCGCGCTCGGCGGCCGGGGTGCCGGGGCGGGTGGAATACTTGAAGGAAAAGGCGGTGCCGTAGCGGGCGGCCCGGATCAGATCGAGCGTGGCCTGGAAATCCTCTTCGGTCTCTTCGGGGAAGCCGACGATGAAATCGCCAGACAGATGCAGATCGGGACGCACCTCGCGCAGCCGGTCGATCAGCTTCAGATAGCTTTCGGCGGTATGGGCGCGGTTCATCCGCTTGAGGATCTTGTCCGAACCGGCCTGCACCGGCAGGTGCAGATAGGGCATCAGCTTGTCACACTCGCCATGCGCCGCGATCAGATCGTCGGTCATGTCGTTGGGATGCGAGGTGGTATAGCGGATGCGCGCCAGTCCGTCGATCTTGCTCAGGCCCCGGACCAGCCGCGCCAGCGACCAGTCGCCGCCTTCTCCGGCGCCGTGATAGGCGTTGACGTTCTGCCCCAGCAGGGTGATCTCGCGCACCCCGCGATCCACCAGATCGCGGGCCTCGTCGAGCACCTGCACCGCCGGGCGCGAGACCTCGGCGCCGCGGGTGTAGGGCACGACACAGAAGGCGCAGAACTTGTCGCAGCCTTCCTGGACAGTGAGAAAGGCGGTCGGGCCGCGCGCCGCCTTGGGGCGCGATTTCAGCCGTTCGAACTTGTCTTCCTCGGGGAAATCGGTATCGAGCGCCTTGGCCCCCTCGCGCGTCTTCGCCTCCATCTCGGGCAGGCGGTGATAGCTCTGCGGGCCGACCACCAGATCGACCAGCGGCTGGCGGCGCATGATCTCCTGGCCCTCGGCCTGCGCGACGCAGCCGGCTACGCCGATCTTGAGATCGGGTTTCTCGGCCTTCAACCCCTTGTAGCGGCCCAGCTCGGAATAGACCTTTTCCGCCGCCTTTTCACGGATATGGCAAGTGTTGAGCAGGATCATGTCGGCGTCGTCCGGCGAAGACGTCTCGACATAGCCCTGCCCGCCCAGCGTCTCGGCCATGCGTTCGCTGTCATAGACGTTCATCTGACAGCCATAGGTCTTGATAAAGAGCTTCTTCGGTTCGGGCTTCAAGTCGGACATTGGGGGATTCCTCGGACGCGCGTCTGAGCCGCGTGCCTACATCAAAAGCCCCCTCTCTTGCAATGCACACAAAATTCACCGATTCTGCGGCAAAACGAGGCCGAGATGCAGTATTCGTCGCTTTCCGATTTCCTCGCCCGAGGCAAAGACGCGCTGGCCAGAGGGCCCGTGGCGCTGATCCTCTGCGAGGATGAGGCCGAGGTCGCCTCGACCCTGCGCCACCACCAATATCAGGGCTTCAAGGCGGTCGTGGGGTTCATGCCCGCGCGGATCACCCTGCCCGAGGATCTGGTGGACAGCATTCACCGGGTCGACCACAGCCACGTGCGCGACGGCGGCATCGACACCATCGTCAACGCGGTGATCCCCCGGGCCGGCGATAACTGGGTCTATTACTGCTACAACGCCGAATACCTGTTCTATCCCTTCTGCGAAACACGGACCATCGGCGAGATGCTGGCCTTTCACAGCGAGGAACGGCGGGATGCGATGCTGAGCTTTGTCGTCGATCTCTATGCCGGGGATCTGCGGCGTTTCGGCAATGCCGTCTCGCTCGAGAGCGCGCATCTCGACCGCACCGGCTATTACGCTCTGGCCCGGCCCGATCCCGCGAACAACAATCATCCCAAGGAACGACAGCTCGATTTCCACGGCGGGCTGCGCTGGCGTTATGAGGAACATGTGCCGGCGCACCGGCGCAAGATCGACCGGATCTCGATCTTTCGGGCCCGGCCCAAGCTGAAGATGCGGCCCGATCACACCTTTTCCGACGAGGAATACAACACCTATTCCTGCCCGTGGCATCACAACATCACCGCGGCGGTGGCCTCGTTCCGCACCGCCAAGGCACTCAAGCTCAACCCCGGCTCGACCTATGACATCGCGGCCTTCACCTGGCACAATTCGGTGCCCTTCGAATGGCATTCGCGGCAATTGCTGGATCTGGGGCTGATGGAGCCCGGGCAGTGGTTCTGACCGCTAGTCCGCGTCGCAGAGCCGGTCGGCCTGCATCGCAAGCGCCAGGTCGCCCCCGCCCTTGAGCATACATGTCGCCCGGACCGCATGTTCGCCGGCGGCGCCGGTCACAGTGCAGCGCAGGTCTTGCGCGCGGGTGAGTTCCTCAAGCCCGTCCGTCGCCCTGCGCCCGGCCTCGGTGTCGGGGGCGGCGCAGACCAGGCCGTCGAGCACCACCGGCACGCCGCCCAGCATGAAGGCATTGCCGGCAATCACCGCCTCTACCGGGCCGGTCAGCCTGCGCGGCCCGGCGGGGCTTTCGGATCGGCGCACCGCAACGCGATCCTCGAACATCTCCGGTGCCGGCGCTTGTTGCAGCGCGCTGCCCTGCATCTCTTCCAGCCTTGCGGCACCGGCCATGGCGTCCTGTTGCGCGCGTTCCTTGGCGAGCACCGCCAGCACCGTCGCGACGCCATCATCCAGCATCGCACGGATCTCGGGCGTCTGAAGCACGCCGCGGGTGATCATCAGCGACAGCGCGACAAACAGCAGCCGGATTGTCCAGCGAAAGGCGCGGGACTTCGGCCGGGCAGCGGCGCGCGGCGGTTTCGCGGGCTTGCCCTTCGGCTGGGCCGCGTCGCCCATCATGGCGGTTTTCAGAGCCTGATCTGGTGTCATGGAAAAAAATTAGCCCCGCTCCTTGGCAGGAACGGGGCGCAAAACCGCCAGAGTTGTGGCGATTTACCGATATTCGCGCATCAGAGGTATTCCGCCTGCGGCATGCCCAAGACGTGAAAGCCGCCATCGACGCGGATGATCTCGCCGGTGGTGCAGACTCCGGCATCGGAGGCCAGATAGACCGCGGTGCCGCCCACCGCCTCGAGCGTGGCATTGGCCCGCAGGGGCGCGTTCTGATCGGTGTGCTTGTAGGTCTTGCGCGCGCCCCCGATGGCCGCGCCGGCCAGCGTCTTCATCGGGCCGGGCGAGATCGCGTTGACGCGAATGCCTTCGGGGCCGAGGTCATTGGCGAGATAGCGCACCGAGGCCTCGAGCGCCGCCTTGGCGATGCCCATCACGTTGTAATTCGGCGTCACCCGGTTCGATCCCATATAGGTGAGCGTCAGGAGCGTGCCGCCGTTCTCTACCATCAGCGGATGCGCCCGGCGGGCCACCTCGATGAAGGAATAGGCCGAAATGTCCATCGAGTTCTTGAAGTTGTCGCGGCTGGTGTTGAGCACCCGGCCGGTCAGCTCGGTCTTGTCGGAAAAGGCAATGGCATGGACTAGGAAATCGATGGTCGGCCAGCGCGCGCCCAGTTTTTCGAAGGCCTGGTCGAGCGAGGCATCGTCGGTGACGTCGACATCGACCAGGAAATCGCTGCCGACCGAAGCCGCAAGCGGCTCCACCCGCTTGCCAAAGGCCTCGCCCTGGTAGGAGAACGCCAGTTCGGCCCCGGCCCCGGCCATCGCCTTGGCGATCCCCCAGGCGATCGAGCGCTCGTTGGCGACGCCCATGATCAGCCCGCGTTTGCCCTGCATGGAATGAGACATCTTCAAATCATCCGTTGTACTTGCTCAGGATCATCGACCCGTTGGTGCCGCCGAACCCAAAGGAATTGGTCATCACCGAATCCAATCCGGCGTTTTCGACCAGCGAAGTGGCGATCTCCTCCGGCTTCAGCGCCGGGTCGAGGCTGTCCACATTGATCGAGGGGGCAATGAAATCATGTTCGAGCATCAGCAGGCAGTAGATCGCCTCCTGCGCGCCGGTGGCGCCCTGGCTGTGGCCGGTCATCGATTTGGTCGAGCTGACCGGCGGGGTCGTGCCCTCGCCAAAGACCCGGCGCACGGCTTCGATCTCGCCGACATCGCCCACCGGGGTCGAGGTGCCATGGGCGTTGATGTAGCCCACCTTGCGATCCGCGCCGAGGCTCTGCAACGCCAGCCGCATCGCACGTTCGCCACCCTCGCCCGAGGGGGCCACCATGTCATGGCCGTCCGAGGTGGCGGCGTAGCCGGTGACCTCGGCATAGATCTTGGCGCCGCGCGCCTTGGCGTGCTCGAGGTCTTCCAGCACCACGATGCCGCCGCCGCCACCGATGACAAATCCGTCGCGGTCCTTGTCGAAGGCGCGGCTGGCTTTTTCCGGCGCGTCGTTGAATTTCGAGGACATCGCGCCCATCGCGTCGAACAGGCAGCTCAGCGTCCAGTCGAGTTCTTCGCCACCGCCGGCGAACATCACGTCCTGCTTGCCCAGCATGATCTGCTCGGCGGCATTGCCGATGCAATGCAGCGAGGTCGAGCAGGCCGAGGTGATCGAATAGTTGATGCCCTTGATCTCGTAGGCGGTCGAGAGATTGGCCGAAATCGTCGAGCACATGGTCTTGGGCACGGCAAACGGCCCGATGCGCTTGGTCGCGCCGGTTTTCAGGACGGTCTGATGGGCCTGCAACATCGCGCTGGTCGAGGGCCCGCCCGAGCCGGCGACAAGCCCGGTGCGCGGGTTCGAGATCACGTCGGCGTCGAGCCCGGCATCGGCGATTGCCTGGCCCATGGCGATATAGGCATAGGCCGCGCCCGGCCCCATGAACCGCAGGGTCCGCTTGTCGACGTGATCCGCGACATCGAGCTTGATATCCCCCGCGATCTGGCTGCGGAAGCCATGTTCTTTCATCTGTTCGTTGGCGGTGATGCCGGATTTTCCGGCCTTGAGCGAGGTGAGGACCTCCTCGATATTGTTGCCGATGGAGGAAACGATCCCCAACCCGGTGACGACGACACGGCGCATGAACGCACTCCCTTTGGCCTGTTGGCGCCCTGTGTAAGACAGGCAGGGGTTTAGGGGCAAGCAGATTGGGCGCCGCCGGCGCAGGCCCCAATGCAACACGGCGCCGAAGGGTTCCCCGGCGCCGCGCACTGTACTTTCAGGTCCAGCTTAGCCGATGGTCGCACCGTCCTCGCGCCAGACGGCGACGATGGACGAACGCGGGGCGCCTTCGCCGTCGGGCCATGCGCCGCCGGGGTGCTGCACGCCGACAAAGGCCACCGACTTGTCGAGCGAGAAGCACAGGCCGGTCACCTCGGCGCCGTTCGGCACAGTCATGAAGCGCGCGATCTCGCCGGTTTCGGGGTTGCCCACCAGCATCTGGTTGTTGCCCATGCCGGCGAAGTCGCCTTCGTTGTCGTCGTCGCCGTCGGTCTGGATCCAGAGCATGCCGTCGGAGGAGAAGATCATCCCGTCGGGCGAGTTGAACATGTTGCCCTCGGTGACATTCTCCGAGCCGGCATAGGCGTTGTCATACACCGCCGGGTTGCCGGCCATGACATAAAGATCCCAGGTAAAGGCCTCGGCGGCGTGATTGCCGTCTGCCGGGGTCCAGCGTGCGATCTGACCGAAGTTGTTGGTCTCGCGCGGATTGGCGGCGTTGGTCGACATGTCGTCGCCGCCGGCGTTGGTGGCACCTTCGCCCCGACGCGAGTTGTTCGTCAGCGCCACATAGGCCTCGGGTTTCACCGGGTTCACGGCGACCCATTCGGGGCGGTCCATGGTGGTGCCGCCCGCAGCGGAGGCCGCCATGCGGGTGAAGGCGAGGAGCTCGGGCAGCGCCATGCCGGTGGTTTCCGGCGTCAGCGCCAGCCATTCGCCCGTCATGTCGTCATTGAACTTGGCGACATAGAGCGTGCCGTCGTTCAGCAGATCGCCGCCGTCCTGGCCTTCTTCCCAAGTGCCGTTCGAGACGTATTTGTAAAGAAACTCGCCGCGCTCGTCGTCGCCCATATAGACAACCACACGGCCGTCGGCGGCCTGGGTCATGGCCGCGTTCTCGTGCTTGATGCGGCCCAGAGCAGTGCGCTTGATCGGGGTCGAGGCCGGATCGGCGGGATCGATCTCGGTCACGAAGCCATGGCGGTGCGGTTCGTTCGGCTCTTGCGAGATGTCGTAACGCGGATCGAAGATCTCATAGGCATAGCGGCCTTCGCCACCGATGCCATAGCGGCTGTAGCCCTCGCCTTCCGGCATCTCGCCGGTGGCGCCGAAGTAGCCGTTGAAGTTCTCTTCGCAGGTCAGGTAGGTGCCCCAGAGTGTCCGGCCGGAACCGCAGTTGTTCATCGTGCCCTTGACGGTGCGGCCTTCGGGATCGGCATTGGTCTTGACCAGGTCATGACCGGCCAGCGGCCCTTCGAGGGTCATCTCGGTCTCATGGGTGATGCGGCGGTTCAGCGGGCTGTCCTTGACCACCTCGTAACCGGCGTCGCCCCGGGTCACCTCCATCACCGTGACACCTTGCAGGTTCTTCAGCAGGGTCACCTCGTCGGCGGTCTGCGGCACACCTTCCGAAGCGGCGGGCAGGTTGATCTTAGGGTTCACGTATTCCGAGTTGACGGCGATCACCTCGCGGCCGTCGACCTCGAAGAGCTCCATGCCGTCGGTGTTTTCGCCAAAGACCTTGTCGGACATGTCGACCGACACGCCGGTCTCGGGCGAATAGGCACCATCGGCCTCGGACCAGAGCGCATCGCCCCAGCGAACCAGAACCTTGTGGGCATAGCCGGCGGGCACATGGATCTCGTGGTCGGTGGCAATGTCGATCGGCTCGAAGGCAAACCCGCCGTGACCGGCCGCGCGCGACGCGGTGGTCGACGACAGCAGGCCGGTGCCGAAGACGGCCGCGCCCGAACCGAAGGCGAGCGCGCCGCCAAGAAAGCCGCGGCGCGAAATGGCACGGTCGACGACGGCGTCGAACTGGTTGCCCGCGGGGCGCGGATCGCGCTGTTCGTCGAAGTCATCCCACGAAAGGTCGATGAGCGATTTGTCCACCATGTCAGTAATCCCTTGCTAGACTGTCTGGCTGAGAAAGGCGCCGCCTTTCGGGGCCGCGCCGGTTCGCTCTGCGCCTAAGCCCGGATCGTAACGCTTTTGCGACCGCGCCATGACATTGCGGTTAAGGCACCCGCCATGGCCCTGCCTTGCCCTCCTCGCGCACAAAAACGCCGGCTGCGATGCTGCGCAGCCGGCGTCCGACACATCTCGCTGGCGGGCGCCAATCAGCTCTCGCTGAGCGCCACCTTCATGTCCTTGACCTGATAGATCACCTCGCCGTCGGCCTCGACGATGCCATCGGCCACGCCCATGGTCAGCCGGCGGGTCTGTACCGCCTTGGTGAAATCCACCTTGTAGGTCAGCATCTTGCGGTCGGGCCGCACCATGCCGGTCAGCTTGACCTCGCCCACGCCCAGCGCATAGCCGCGCCCCTGCCAGCCGCGCCATCCGAGGTTGAAGCCGGTAAGCTGCCACAGACCGTCAAGGCCGAGACAGCCAGGCATGATCGGATTGCCGGGAAAGTGGCAGTCAAAGAACCACAGGTCCGGGGTGATGTCGAATTCGGCGCGCACATGGCCCTTGCCGTGTTCGCCGCCATCCGCCGAAACCTCAGTGATCCGGTCCATCATCAGCATCGGCGGTTCCGGCAGCTGCGCATTGCCGGGTCCAAAGAGCTCGCCCCGCGCGCATTTCAGGAGGTCGTCTTTGTCGAAGCTGGTGGGAAAATCGGCCATTCAGGCGCCTTTCTGGAAGGGTCATCACAAGTTTGAACCGGTCTAGCATTCCGTCCGCGACCCATGCAAGGCCACCGCTTTTTCAGCCCATTGGCCGCAAATCAACCGTCCCCGAGGTCAGCTGGACATTGAAAACCATTCGCGAAGGCCCCTATATTGAAACCGTGCATGACAAGCGAGGCATGAGAATGACGTCCCCAGCTTTGGACCGCGGTGCCACCTGGCTCTCTGGCGCGGGCTTGCGCCCGACGCGGCAGCGGTTGACATTGGCGCAGCTGCTGGTGGGCGACGGCAAGAACCGCCATGTCACTGCCGAGAGCCTGTTTTCCAAGGTTCAGGAAGCCGGCGAAAGCGTGTCGCTGGCCACGGTCTACAACACCCTGCGCGCCTTTTGCGACGCTGGGCTGATGCAGGAGGTGACGGTGGATGGCCAGAAAAGCTATTTCGACACCAACACCCACGACCACCCGCATTTCTACTGGGAAGACGACGGCTATCTGACCGATGCCCCGGCCGACCAGCTCAAGATCGTGGCCCTACCCGACGCGCCCGAGGGCGCCGAAATCGCCAGCGTCGACGTGGTGATCCGCCTGCGGCGCAGAGAGGGCTGAGCGCCCCGCCGCCGGCAATTCCCCATCTCGGCCGCAGTTCCGCCGCATTTCGCGTCAAAGCTCGGGATCGGGGACGCGAAATGCCGGAGGACATCATGCCGAAACTCACTCTCAGATCCATCGGATCATGGCTGCTCATGACCGCCATGCTGGCGCTCTTTCTCGCCGCAACCTGGCACCTGGCAATGGGTGTGATGACAACCCGGATCGAAAGCGTATGGCCGGCGGTTCGATGATGTTCGGCGCGGTCACCCTGGCCTGGCTGCGGCTCTGGCTGGCCAATGCGTTGACCAGAGAGGTCGCCGCGACGCGCCTGCGCTGGGCCAGCGTGATGGACCCCGAGGCGGTCTGACCGCTGGGATATCCCGATCTTCGCTGGTACCCGCGGCCGGACTCGAACCGGCACGGCCCAGGGGCCTGGAGATTTTAAGTCTCCTGTGTCTACCATTCCACCACGCGGGCCAGCGGGGCCGACCATAAGCCCCTCTGACGCGGTGGAAAACCGCAAAATCACGCTAAAGATCGGTTTCCTCGGGCCCCGGCGTCAGTTGATCGAGAAAGCGCCGTTCCGGCAGCCAGGGATTGAGCGCCAGCGCCGCCAGCAGATCCGCCCGCGCCTCGGCCGTCCGGCCCAGCGCCATCAAGGTCAGCGCCCGCCCCGTCAGCGCGCCGGTGTGACGCGGGTTGAGCGCGATCACCCGGTCGAGGTCGATCAACGCGGCGGGATAATCCTGCCGGATGAAGCTGACGAAGCCGCGCTGGTTGTAGCCTTCGGCGTAATCCGGGCAATAGGCGATCAACCGGTCGAAATCCTGCATGGCCCCGAGAAAATCGTAAGCCGACCGCCGCCGCATCCCGCGATCGAGGATTTCCTGCGCGCGCGCATCGGGCGCATCCGCCCAGAGCGCCCACATCCGGTTCACCACCTGCTGCGCGGCACCCGCGTCGGGCGCGGCCTGCACCTCTTCGAACAGCCCATCAAAGGTCTCGGTATGATCCGGCGGCGGGGGGCAGGTCTCGGCCCGGGCCGTGAGTGGCAACAGCAGGACAAGAACGATCAGGGCAAGGCGCGACATGCCCCATGGTGCCACGCGGACGCCAGCGATCAAGTCACATCGCCGAGACCGCTTTCCTTGATCGCCTGCATCGCCACATAGGTCGAGGTGTTCGAGACATGCGGCAGGGTCGAGATCTTCTCGGCCAGCACCTTGCGATAGGCCCGCATGTCCGAGGTGCGCACCTTCATCAGATAGTCGAAATTTCCCGCAATTAGATGGCATTGCTCGATCTCGGGAATTTTCGCCACCGCCGCGGCAAAGGCCGCCAGCGCCGCCTCGCGTGTATCCTCGAGCCGGACCTCGACAAAGGCCACATGATCCAGCCCCAGGCGGATCGGATCGAGCAGCGCCCGGTAACCGCGGATCACCCCGGCCTCTTCCAGCCGCCGCAGCCGCGCCTGGGTGGGTGATTTCGACAGGCCGATGCGCTTGGCCAGATCGGTGATCGAGATGCGGCCGTCCTCGGCCAGAACGGTGACGATGGACCGATCGAAACGGTCGAGCTCTATTTGGTCAAGATGCACTGCGAATACCCGAAAATTCGATGAATATGGCTTCCAATAAAGCAAACTCCGGGAGAAATGGCCAGTGGAATCGCGATATCTTGGGCGCAAAGACAACCCTCGGGGATTCGAATGACACAGAATGACTTGGCGGCGCTGCGCGACCGCATCGACGTGCTCACCTATGCGGACGAGGCCGACACCGTCGCGCGGCTGATCGAGACCGCGGCGCTCTCGCCCGAGGACCGGGCGCGCATCTCGGCCGCCGGCGCCGGACTGGTCCGCCGCATCCGCGACAATTCCGACCCCGGAATGATGGAGGTCTTTCTGGCGGAATACGGTCTCTCGACCGACGAGGGTGTGGCGCTGATGTGCCTGGCCGAGGCGCTGCTGCGGGTGCCCGACCCGGAAACCATCGATGCGCTGATCGAGGACAAGATCGCGCCGTCGGACTGGGGCCGCCACATGGGCCATTCCACCTCGCCGCTCGTCAATGCCTCGACCTGGGCGCTGATGCTCACCGGCAAGGTGCTGCGCGAGGATGCCGAGCCCGGCCCGGTCGGCCACCTGCGCGCCGCCGTCAAGCGGCTGGGCGAGCCGGTGATCCGCACCGCCGTCGGCCGCGCGATGAAGGAGATGGGCCGCCAGTTCGTGCTGGGCGAGGACATCCGCGCCGCGATGAAACGCGCCAGCGGCATGGAGCAGAAGGGCTATACCTACAGCTACGACATGCTGGGCGAGGCCGCGCGCACCGATGCCGACGCGATGCGCTATCACGCCGCTTATGGCCGCGCCATCGAGGCCATTGCCAAGGGCTGCGGCTCGGACGACGTGCGCAGGAACCCCGGCATTTCGGTCAAGCTCTCGGCGCTGCATCCGCGTTACGAAGAGGCGCAGAAAGACCGGGTGATGGCCGAGCTCTATCCCCGCCTGCGCGACCTGGCGCTGATGGCGCGCGGCCGCCGGATGGGGCTCAACATCGACGCCGAAGAGGCCGACCGGCTGTCGATCTCGATGGATCTGATCGAGCGGCTGATGCGCGATCCGGGTCTTGCCGGCTGGGATGGCCTGGGCGTGGTGGTGCAGGCCTTTGGTCAGCGCTGCGGCGCGGTGCTCGAATATCTTCACGCGCTGGCCGAAGAGACCGACCGCCGGATCATGGTGCGGCTGGTCAAGGGCGCCTATTGGGACACCGAGATCAAGCTGGCGCAGGTCGAGGGGCTGGCGGGGTTCCCGGTGTTCACCTCGAAACCGGCGACCGACGTGAGCTATATCGCCAATGCCCGCCGTCTGCTGAACATGACCGACCGGATCTATCCGCAGTTCGCCACCCACAACGCCCATACCGTGGCCGCGATTCTCGACATGGCCGAGGACAAGGACAGCTTTGAATTCCAGCGTCTGCACGGCATGGGCGAGGCGCTGCATGACATCGTTCTGAAATCCGAAGGCACCCGCTGCCGGATCTACGCCCCGGTCGGCGCGCACAAGGACCTGCTGGCCTATCTGGTGCGGCGGCTGCTGGAAAACGGCGCAAATTCGTCTTTCGTCAATCAGATTGTCGACGAAGATGTGCCGCCAGAGGTGGTGGCGCGCGATCCTTTTGAGGCGGTGGGCGATCCGCAGCCCCATCTGCCGAAGGGACCGGAGCTGTTTCAGCCCGAGCGGGTGAATTCGCGCGGCTGGGATCTGGCGCACCGCCCGACGCTGGCGGAAATCGATGCCGCCCGCGCGCCCTTCGCGACGCACCAGTGGCAGGCCGCACCGCTGCTGGCCGGCAAGGCCGCACCGCGCGAGGCCGTGCCCGTCACCAACCCGGCGCTGCCCTCCGAAACGGTCGGCGCGGTCGCCTTTGCCAGCCCCGCCGACTGCGAAACCGCCCTGGACACGGCCCGCCCATGGCAGGCCTCTGCGGCTGAACGTGGCGCCATCCTCAACAAGGCCGCCGATCTCTACGAGGCCAATTACGGCGAGATCTTCGCCCTGGTCGCCCGCGAGGCGGGCAAAAGCCTGCCGGATGCGGTGGCCGAGCTGCGCGAGGCGGTCGATTTCCTGCGCTACTACGCCGCCAATGCGCCCGAGGACGCGCCGGTCGGCACCTTTACCTGCATCAGCCCCTGGAACTTTCCGCTGGCGATCTTCACCGGTCAGGTCTCGGCGGCGCTGGCGGCGGGCAATGCGGTGCTGGCCAAACCTGCGGAACAGACCGGGCTGATCGCCTGCCGCGCGGTCGAGCTGTTGCACGAGGCCGGTGTGCCGCGCGACGTGCTGCAATGTCTGCCCGGTGCAGGTGACGTCGGTGCGGCGCTCACCTCCGATCCGCGCGTCGGCGGCGTGGCCTTTACCGGCTCGACCGAGACGGCCCTGAAAATCCGCCGCAGCATGGCCGACACCCTCGCCCCCGGCGCGCCGCTGATCGCCGAAACCGGCGGGCTGAACGCGATGATCGTCGACAGCACCGCCCTGCCCGAACAGGCGGTTCAGGCCATTGTCGAAAGCGCCTTTCAGTCCGCCGGCCAGCGCTGTTCCGCCCTGCGCTGTCTCTACGTGCAGCGCGACATTGCCGGGCCGTTCATCGAGATGCTGACCGGCGCGATGGAGGCGTTGCAACCCGGGCTGCCCTGGCAGCTCTCTACCGATCTCGGCCCGGTGATCGACGCCGAGGCGCATGAAGGCATCGCCACCTATATCGCCAAGGCCAAATCCGAAGGCCGCGTCATCAAGCAGATCTCGGTGCCGAAAACCGGCCATTTCATCCCCCCCACCCTGCTGCGCGTCAGCGGCATCGAAGAGATGGACCGCGAGATCTTTGGCCCGGTGCTGCATTTCGCCACCTTCGAGGCCGATCAACTCGATCAGGTGATCGACACGATCAATGCCACCGGCTACGGCCTCACCTTCGGGCTGCACACCCGCATCGACGACCGGGTGCAACATGTGTCCGAGCGCATCCATGCCGGCAATATCTACGTCAACCGCAACCAGATCGGTGCCATCGTCGGCAGCCAGCCCTTTGGCGGCGAGGGGCTTTCGGGCACCGGGCCCAAGGCGGGCGGGCCGAACTATCTGGCGCGCTATTCCAGCCATCCCGCCCCCCTCGCCAGCGAGAGCCCCGGCGCGCAGGTCGACAGCCTGGCCCTGCAAGAGGCGCTGAAGGCCCGCGAACTGCCCGAAGCCGATCAGCCGCTCTCGCTGCCGGGACCGACCGGCGAATCCAACCGGCTCACCGCCCTGCCGCGCCCGCCGCTGCTCTGCCTCGGGCCGGGGGATGCCGCAGCGCAGGCGCAGAAAGCGGCCGTCGAGGCGCTTGGCGGCAGCGGCGTCCGCGTCGCCGGCGCGCTGGAACCGGCGGCCTTGGGCGCGCTGGAGGCCATCTCGGGTGCGCTCTGGTGGGGCGACGCATCCACCGGACGGGCCTATGCGCAGGCGCTGGCCGGACGTGACGGGCCGATCCTGCCGCTGATCACCGGCCTGCCCGACAAGGGGCACGTGGCGCATGAACGCCATGTCTGCGTCGACACCACCGCCTCGGGCGGCAATGCCGCGCTGCTCTCGGGAATGTCATGACCGGCGTGTGATCTCTTGACCTTCGGGGGGAAAGCCACAAGCTTTCCCCCATGTTCCCGATCCGCGATCACAACCCCTCCGGCCGGACGCCCTTTGTCACCTATGCGCTCATGGCGATCAATATCGTCGTGTTCCTGTCATATGTGGACATGGGCGACCGGGCGCTGTCCTATTTCTACTGGGATTACGCGCTGATCCCGGCCAAGGTCAGCGCCGGCGAGGGGATCACCGGGGTTTTCACCTCGATGTTCCTGCATGGCGGTTTTCTGCACCTTGCGGGCAACATGCTGTTTCTCTTCATCTTCGGCGACAATATCGAGGATGAGATGGGGCACCTGCCCTATTTGGGCTTTTACCTCGCCTGCGGGCTGGCCGCCGCGGTGCTGCAATGGGCCAGTGCGCCGCAATCGATGGTGCCGGTGGTCGGCGCCTCGGGGGCGATTGCCGGGGTGATGGGCGGCTACCTGTTGCTCTACCCTCGGGCCAAGGTGGATATCCTGCTGATCTTCATCGTCTTTTTCAAGGTTCTGCCGCTGCCGGCCTGGATCATGCTGGGGCTGTGGTTCGGCATGCAGCTCTTTGGCGGCTTCAGCACGCCGGGCGATGGCGGCGGCGTCGCCTATTGGGCCCATGCCGGCGGCTTCGTCGCCGGGATCGTGCTCTGCCTTCCGCTGTGGATGCGGCTTGGCGGGCCGCGCTTCTGGGCGAAAACCCAAGGCCACCCGCCGCATCCCGATGCCACGTATCCGCTGTCACGCAGTTCGATCCCGCGCGCCGGGCGGCGGCGGCGGCGCTGATCAGCTCAGCGCGCGGGTGATCATCAGCCCCGCCCAGGCGGCAAAGCCGGTGAGGAAAATGCCCCAGCTCAGATCGGTCAGCAGCATCGACCAGGACCAGCCTTTCAAGGTCGCCAGATTGGTGAACTCGTAGGTGCCATAGGCCAGCGCCCCCAGAAAGGCCCCGCCCAGCGCCGCCTGCGCCGGCGCTTCGGCCCGCAGGGCCGGCAGGCTGACGAACCAGATCAGCCCTGCGACGTAGAACAGGTAGAAGACCAGCGCCGGAACAAGGCGGAACCCGTCGACCAGAAGGTCGCCGACATGGCGTTCGAACACCGGGCGGATCAGGAGCCGCAACCCGATGACATCGAGGCCGAGAAAGACCAGCGCGGTGGCGAAATACAAGATGAGAATCTGCATGCAGCGAAGATAGGCCGCAGGCCGGCAAAGACCAGTGGCTCAGCCCCGTCGCGCGACGGCGAGCGCCTCGGGCAGTGCGGCGGCAAAAGCGTCGAGCATCTCCGGCGTGCCGGCGCTGATCCTGATGCAGCGGTCTTCCGGCGCAACAAAGGGCATTCGCACAAAGACCCCCTGTGCCAGCAGGCCGGTCAGAACCCGGCGGGCGAAATCGCCGTCGGCGCCGCAATCCACCGCCACGAAATTGGTGGCCGAGGCCAGCGGCCGAAGCCCGTTGTCCCGCGCGATCGCCGCGATTCTGTCGCGCGCCGTGGCCACGTCGCGCTGCACCCGGGCCAGCCACGCGCGATCCTGCAAGGCCGCCAGCGCGCCCGCCTGGGCCGAGCGGTTCATCCCGAAATGGTTGCGCACCTTTTCATAGGCGGCGATCACATCAGCCTGGCCGATGGCATACCCCACCCGCGCGCCGGCCATGCCATGCGCCTTGGAAAAAGTCCGGAAGCGCAGAACCGCCGGGTCCGTGACGTCAAACGCCGGCACCGAATCCTCAGGCGCGAATTCGACATAGGCCTCGTCGAGCACCAGCACACATCCCGCCGGCAGCGCCGCGATCATCGCCTCGACCTGCGCCGCCGAGAGCCAACTGCCCATCGGATTGTCGGGGTTGGCCAGATAGATCAGCTTTGCCCCGACCGCGCGCGCCTTGGCGAGCAGTGCCTCGGTATCCTCGTGATCGTCGCGATAGGGCACCCGGTGCAGCGTGCCGCCATGGCCCGCCACGTGAAAGTTGAACGTCGGATAGGCGCCATCCGAGGTCACCACCTGATCTCCGGGGCCGACCATCAGCCGCACGGTGGATTCCAGCAGCCCGTCGATCCCGGCACCGAGGACGATATTGTCGGCACCGATGCCCAAATCCTCGGCCAGCGCATGCCGCAGATCAAAGCTGGTGCTGTCGCCGTATTTCCAGATCTCGGCATCTGCTGCCTGCATCGCCCGGCTGGCCAGCGGCGACGGGCCGAAGACGCTTTCGTTGGCGCCAAGACGGGCCACGAAAGGCGCGCCCCGGTCACGCTCCATCTGTTCCGGGCCGACGAAGGGCACGGTGGGCGGCAGGGCGGCGACGATATCGGTGAAACGCGGTCCTCTCATCCCCCTGCACTATCCCGAGCCGGCCGAAGGATGCAAGCGCTCCGCCATCGCGCCCGAACAACACAATCGCGACAGCCCGCGCGGCGCCGCGGCATTCGCCGCTTGACCCTTGCGGCCCCTTTGACCAATTTCCGCGCGAAACAAGGAAAGCCCATGAGCAGAGCCACTCCGCGCAGCCCCGCGCCCTTCGCCGCCTTCGAATGGATGATCGCCTGGCGCTACCTGCGCGCCAAACGCGCCGAAGGCGGCGTCAGCACCATGACCTGGATCAGCCTGATCGGCATCACGCTGGCGGTCTTTGCGCTGATTGCCACGCTGGCGGTGCGCTCGGGGTTTCGCGAGGAATTCGTCGATACCATCGTCGGCACCAACGCCCATGTCACCGTCTACTATCAGCAGCAGATCAACGAATTCGGCCAGATCGAACGCAGCATCGAGGATTTCGATGCCTTGCGGGCGCGGATCTCCGCGCTCGATTTCGTCACCCGCGCCGCGCCGCTGGTCAAGGGCCAGGTCATGGCCACCGCCAATGGCCGAAACTCCGGTGTCGAGGTCTTCGGCATTTCTGCCGCCGATCTCTCGACCATTCCGCGCGTCGCCAACCCGATCGACAGCCAGGGCGATCTCTCCGGTTTTGGCCCGGGCCTGGCCATCGGCTCGGGCGTGGCGCGCGAGCTTGGGGTGACGATCGGTGACCGGATCAAGCTGATCTCGCCCGACGGGGTCAAGACGCCCTTCGGCACCTCGCCGCGGGTGCAGGCCTATGAGGTGGGCTATGTCTTCACCGCCGGCCGCCACGACATCGACCGCACCCGCGTCTACATGCCCTTTGCCGAGGCGCAGAGCTATTTCAACCGCGAAGGCGTGGCAGACGAGATCGAGGTCATGGTCGCGGACCCCGACACCGTCGACAGCTATGCGCTGCCGCTGCTCGAGGTGGCGGGCGAGCGGGCGCTGGTCTGGACCTGGCGCGACGCCAGCGGCGCCTTCCTCCGGGCGCTGGAGATCGAGGACAACGTGATGTTCGTGATCCTCGCCATCCTGGTGCTGATCGCGGCGATGAACATCGTCTCGGGGCTGATCATGCTGGTCAAGAACAAGGGCCGCGACATCGGCATCCTGCGCACCATGGGCCTTTCGGAAGGCTCGGTGTTGCGGATATTCTTCATCTGCGGCGCCTTCACCGGGCTGATCGGCACGTTCCTTGGCGTGATCCTCGGCAGTCTCTTCGCGATCTACATCGACCCGATCTTTGCGGTGGTGAACTACCTGTCCGGCGGCGGCGTCTGGGATCCGTCGATCCGCGGGCTTTACGCGGTGCCGGCCAAGCTCGAGCTGGGCGATGTGCTCTCGGCGGTGACGCTGTCGCTGGGGCTGTCCTTCATCGTCACCATCTTTCCCGCCCGCCGCGCGGCGCGGCTCAACCCTGTGGAGGCGCTGCGGTATGAGTGATCCGGTGCTGGCGCTGGACGGCGTGCAAAAGACCTACAACCAGGGTCGCGAAAACGAGGTGGCGGTGCTCAAGGGCGTCGACCTGAGCCTCGCCCCCGGCGAGGTGGTGGCGCTGGTGGCGCCCTCGGGGGCGGGCAAGTCGACGCTGCTGCATATCGCCGGGCTGCTCGACACCGCCGATGCCGGCTCGGTCCGGATCGGCGGCCAGGAGATGACCCGGCTGAGCGACCGCAAGCGCACTGCCGCGCGGCGGCGCGACGTGGGATTCGTTTATCAGTTCCACCACCTGCTGCCGGAATTCACCGCGCTGGAAAACGTCGTGCTGCCGCAGCTCGCCAATGGTGTGGCCCGCGGCGCGGCGGAGGCCCGGGCCGAGACCCTGCTGGCAACCGTCGGCTTGCAGGGCCGCGCCGGTCATCGCCCCGGCGCGCTCTCGGGCGGCGAACAGCAGCGGGTGGCCTTCTGTCGCGCGCTGGCCAATGCGCCGCGCCTGCTGCTTGCCGACGAGCCCACCGGCAACCTCGACCCCGCGACCTCGGACACGGTGTTCGAGGCTCTGATGCATCTGGTGCGCGAAACCGGACTTTCGGCATTGATCGCCACCCACAACCTCGAGCTGGCGGCGCGGATGGACCGGCAGCTGCGGATGACCGACGGCCACCTCGACCCGGCATGACCGCCGGCGCGTGACCCCGCCCCGGCCACCGCGCCGGGGCCCCCGGACCGGTCACATCCGGCGCGTGCGGCCCCGGGTCGGGCCCGGGGCGCGAACACCGCAGGCGATTGGCGAAAACTTTAGATGACAGGCGCGCCGGGCGGTCTATTCTTGACGGCGTCGCAGTTTGCGCGAGGTGCCGCATGTACCATCGATCCCACGACCGCCCCGTCGGGCGCGCGCCCGATTACACCGCCGCGTGCCTGGTGATGTTCGGCGTGAATCTGATCTGGATGCTGTTTGCCCTGCTGGCGGCCTTCGGGCTGGCGGCGGTCGTGCTCGCCGGGCTGACGCTCAACACCTGGATCAGCTGGCTGGCGGCGCGGCGGCGCTGATCGCCCGTGTGGCGGCCTGGATGCCGCCGGCGTGGTGCGGAATGTCGAGCGCGGCAAGCCCCGCCTCGATCGCCCCCAGCACGCCCAGGATCATGTGGCTGTTCACATGCCCCATGTGGCCGATGCGAAAGAAACCGTGCCGCTCCTGGCTGTCGGGCGGCGCCATGCCCAGGCCAATGCCCAGCGTCACGCCGGCGTTGCGTTCGCACCAGTCGCGCAGCCGCTGGCCCTGGGGCGTTCCGATACCCAGGGTGGTGACCGCATGGCTGCGATGCGCCGGATCGGCGATGTTGAGCCGGAGCGGCCCGGCCTGCCCCCAATGCTCCACCGCCGCCCAGATCGCCCGGGCCAGCGTGGCATGCCGCTGCCAGATCGCCTCCATCCCCTCGTCCTTCATCATGTCGAGCGCGACGCGCAGGCCATAGAGGTGATGGGTCGGCGCGGTGCCGCCGAAATACTGGTAATACATCTCGGGCCGGGCGCGCGGCGTCCAGTCCCAATAGCGCGACACCCGGTCGGGGCGATGCGCGGCGGCCTTGGGCGAAAAGAACACAAAGCCCATGCCCGGCGGCACCATCAACCCCTTTTGCGAGCCGGCGACCAGCACGTCGACACCCCAGGCATCCATCTCGAAGCGGTCGCAGCCCAGCGAGGCGACGCAATCGGCCATCAGAAGCGCCGGGTGCCCGGCCGCATCCATCGCCGCCCGCAGCGCGGGAATGTCGTTGCGCACCGAGGTGGCGGTATCCACATGCACCGCCAGAACCGCCTTGATGCGCCGCGCCGTGTCGGCGCGCAGCCGCGCTTCGATGCGGTCCGGGTCGAACGGGCTCTGCAAGCCGAATTCCAGGATCTCGGCCTCGATGCCCAGGCCCTGCGCCATTTCCACCCAGCCGTGCGAAAACCGCCCCGTTGCCGGCACCAGCACCAGATCGCCGGGGTTCAGCACATTGGCCAGCGCGGCCTCCCAGGCGCCGTGACCGTTGCAGATATACATCGCAACGTCATGTTCGGTCCGCGCCACTCGGCGCAGATCCGGCAGCAGGCTCTCGGTCAGTTCGACGACCTCGCCTTCGTAGATATTGACCGAACTGCGGTGCATCGCGCGTTGCACGGCGTCGGGCGTTTCCGAGGGACCGGGGATTGCCCGGTAGGTGCGGCCATTGGCGAGGGGCATGTTGCGTTCTCCGTGGATCGACGCGCAGCTAACCCCGGCGCGGCGCCTTCGTCAATCGCCACCGCCCGGCTTGCCAGCCGGGCCCCGAGCGCCTACACCCGCGCCAGCGAAACCCCGGGAGGCGGCCACCGGCCGCAGTGTCGATGATCAAGAAGATGATGACCTGGTTGGAGGACCGCAACCGGCGGTTCAGCCGGTCCTTCGGCAAGGATATCTCCACGCCGAAAGGCCGGTTCTGGGGCAATGTGCATTACAACGTCGTCGACCATGCCTTCCTGCGCGTGCTCTGGACCAATTTCTTCGAAATCGCGCCGGGCGTCTATCGTTCGAACCATCCCGGCCCGCGCCGGCTCAAACGCTATCGGGAGCTCGGCATCAAGACCGTGGTGACCCTGCGCGGCGAAGAGAAATTCGCCCATTACCTGTTTGAAAAGGAAGCCTGCGAAGCGCTTGGCATGGAGTTCCGCGTCACCAAGCTCTGGGCGCGCAATGCCACCAAACGGGATCGGCTTCTGGCGGTTCTGGACACCTTCCGCGATATCGAGAAGCCGTTTGTCTTTCATTGCAAGTCCGGCGCCGACCGCGCCGGGATCGTTGCCGCGATGTACCTGATGGTGTTCGAAGGCCTGCCGGTGGAAGAGGCGCGCAAGCAGCTATCGATGAAATACCTGCACATGAAATGGACCAAGACCGGGGTGCAGGATTACATCCTCTCGGTCTACGAGGCACGCAAGAACGCCGAGCCGATCGGCTTCGAGGACTGGCTGCGCAGCGAATACCGCGCCGCCCGGCTGAACGACGCCTGGGATGCCCGGAAGACCCCGGCCGAGACCGCGCAGATGCTGCGCGACCGAAAGGACGAGGCGTGAGCGAGACCCCGCCCAATTCGCGCGGGCTGGCACGCTGGCTCTGGCGCAAGTACCTGCGGCGGCACATCTGGCTGCTGGCGGTGGCGCTGGTCTTCATGTCGCTCGAAGGCGCGATGTACGGCGCCATCAGCTACATGATGAAACCGATGTTCGACCAGATCTTCATCGGCGGACAAGGGGACAAGCTGGTGCTTGTGGGGCTTGCCATTCTGGGCATCTTTGCCCTGCGCGCGGCGGCCTCGGTGGTGCAGAAGGTGGTGCTGACACGACTGGCCCAGGTCACCTCGGGCGAGATTCGCACCGACCTGGTGGACCACCTGATGACCCTGGAAGGCCAGTTCCATCAGACCCACAGCCCCGGCTACCTGATGCAGCGGATCGAGGGCGATGTCGGCTCGATCAACAAGGTCTGGAAGACCCTGGTCACCGGCGCCGGCCGCGACGTCGTGGCGTTGGTGTCGCTGTTCGGGGTGGCGCTGTCGATCGACTGGCGCTGGACGCTGGTGGCGTTGATCGGCGTGCCCGTGATGGTGGTGCCGGTGGTGGTGCTGCAACGCTATGTCCGCCGCCATGCACGGGTGGCGCGCGACGTGGCAGCCGGGCTGTCGGTGCGGCTCAACGAGATCTTTCACGGCATCGTGCCGATCAAGCTGAACCGGCTCGAACGCTACCAGTCGCGGCGCTATTCCAAGCTGACCGACAAGCGGATCAGGGTCGAGGTCAAATCCTCGCTCGGCCAGGCGCTGATCCCCGGCATGGTCGACCTGATGGCCGGTGTCGGGTTCTTTGGCGTGCTGCTCTATGGCGGGCGAGAGATCATCGACGGCACCAAGACGGTGGGCGATTTCATGGCCTTTTTCACCGCTCTCGGCCTGGCCTTCGAGCCGCTGCGCCGGCTGGGCGCGGTCTCGGGTGTCTGGCAGGTGGCGGCGGCGGCGATCGAGCGGCTGCGCGAGCTGCTCGAGACCCGGCCGGGGCTGGCCTCGCCGGCAACCCCCCGGCCCGCGCCGCAGGGCGCGCCGGAAATCGTACTGGATGACGTGCACCTGGCCTTTGGCGACGCGCCGGTGCTGCGTGGCGCCTCGCTGGTGGCCGAGGCCGGCAAGACCACGGCGCTGGTCGGCGCTTCGGGGGCGGGGAAATCCACCGTCTTCAACCTGATCACCCGGCTGGTCGACGTGCAGCGCGGCCAGGTCACCATCGGCGGCACCGACGTGCGCGACATGGCGGTGCCCGAGGTGCGCGGGCTGTTTTCCGTGGTCAGCCAGGAGGCGCTGCTGTTCGACGAGAGCCTGCGCGACAATATCGTGCTCGACGGCCGCGAGGTCAGCGAAGATCGGCTGAACGCGGCGCTCGAGGCTGCGCATGTGGCGGATTTCCTGCCGCGGCTGGCGGAAGGGCTCGACAGCCCGGCCGGGCCGCGCGGCTCGAACCTCTCGGGTGGTCAGCGGCAGCGGGTGGCAATTGCCCGCGCAGTGCTGCGCGATCGGCCGATCCTGCTGCTCGACGAGGCGACCTCGGCGCTCGACACCGCTTCCGAGGCGCTGGTGCAGGAGGCGCTGGACCGACTGGCGCGGGGCCGCACCACGCTGGTAATCGCGCATCGGCTGTCGACCGTGCGCCATGCCGACAAGATCGTCGTCATGGATCAGGGGCGGGTGGTCGAGGAAGGCACGCATGAGACGCTTCTGGCGCGGAACGGTGTCTATGCCGGGTTGTACCGGATGCAGGACGGCGCCTAGTACTACAGTTGCGTATGATTTGATTTTCTGATTCAACCGTCGC
>NZ_JARAML010000016.1:0-111334 GCF_028807375.1 Marinovum sp. PR37
CGATCTCGGCCGTGCTGCCCAAGAACGAACATTCCGAACGCAATCTGATCTTCACCGTGCTCTCGGTCACCGTGCTGTCGACCGTGGCGATGATCCTCTATCCGATCCTGGCGCGGACCTTCGAATTCTCTGACGAGGTGGCCGGCGTCTTCCTGGGCGGGACCATCCACGACGTGGCCCAGGTGGTTGGCGCGGGCTTCTCGGTCTCGAACGAGACTGGCGAGGTCGCCACCCTGGTCAAGCTGATCCGGGTCGCGATGCTGGCGCCGGTGGTGCTGGTGATCTCGATCCTGGTGCGCCGCCATGCCAACGGCGCCGACGCCGGCAAGCGCCCGCCGCTGCTGCCGGTCTTTGTGGTCGGCTTCCTGTTCTTTGCCACGCTCAATTCCTTCGGGCTGATCCCGTCCCAGATCTCCGACGCGATGTCGGATCTGTCCCGCTGGGCGCTGCTGATCTCGATCGCCGCCGTCGGCATGAAGACCTCGCTGAAACGCATCCTCGATGTCGGCGGTCAGGCGATCTTCATGATCGTGGCGGAAACTCTCTTTATCGCCGCGCTGGTCATTGCCGGCGTGATGTTGCTGGGCCACTGAGGAGCCATGTCATGAAACCGCTCGAAATGTTGCTGGCCAATGCCGCCCGCTCGAACCGCCGCATCGTGCTCAGCGAGGGTGCCGATCCCCGCGTCATCCAGGCGGCCTGCGCCGCCCGCGACAGGCAGATCGCCAGGCCCATTCTGGTGGGCCCCGAAGCCGCGATACGCGCCGGATTTGCCGCGGCGGGCCTTTCCGCCGAGGGCATTGTGCTGCACGATCCCGAAACCTCTCCGCTGTCCGACGATCTGGCGGCGCTGTTCCACGCCCGCCGCAAGCACAAGGGCGTCACGCCCGAGGCGGCCCGCGCGGCGGTGAACAATGCCCATGTCTTTGCCGCCGCGCTGGTGGCCTCGGGGCAGGCCGACGGCACCATCGGCGGCGCCGTCGCCACCACCGCCGAGATCGTGCGCACCGCGATCCAGGTGATCAGGCCGAAACCCGGCACGCCGCTGGTGTCGAGCTTTTTCCTGATGCTGTTCTGCGCCGAACAACACGCCAAGAAAGGCGCTCATATCTTTGCCGACAGCGGCCTGGTGATCGATCCCGACGCCGAGGAAATGGCGATCATCGCGCGCTCTGCCGCCGAAAGCTTCCGCACGCTGACCGCCGAGGTGCCGCGTGTCGCCATGCTGTCGTTCTCGACCCGGGGCAGCGCCGCGCATGACGCGGTCTCCAAGGTGGTGCAGGCCACGGCGCTGGCACGAGCCGCCGATCCGACGCTGCTGATCGATGGCGAATTGCAGTTCGACGCCGCCTTCGTGCCCGATGTCGCCGCCGCCAAGGCCAAGGATTCGCCGCTGGGCGGCAATGCCAACGTCTTTGTCTTTCCCAACCTCGAAAGCGGCAACATCGCCTACAAGATCGCCCAGCGTCTGGGCGGTGCGGTGGCCATCGGCCCGGTGCTTCAGGGTCTGGCCAAACCGGCCAACGATCTGTCGCGCGGCTGTTCCTCCGAAGACATCCTGCACATGATCGCCGTCACCGCCGCCCAGGCCGATGCCGCCTGCCTTGCCGAACCGGAGCCTGCCTTATGAGCCATGTCATCAACCTGTCGACCGCCGCCGCCGACACCTCCGAACGCCGCCTCGCCGACGAGCCCGGCCGCGTCACCGATGGCGATCCGCACCAGCGGATCGGATTGCACTATGACGGGGCAGGGGGGCGGCTGAAGGCCGGAAGCTGGGTCTCGACTCCGGGGCGCTGGCAGGCTTTCACCGGCCGCGACGAATATTGCTACATCCTGCGCGGCCGCTGCGCGCTGATCCACGAGGACGGCCACAGGCAGGAGTTCGGCCCCGGCGACAGCTTCCTGATCCCCAACGGCTTTCGCGGTCACTGGGAAGTGCTGGAGACCTGCGAGAAACATTTCGTCATCTTCCAGGAGTGATCCGCCCCGGCTTGGAGCCCGGCGGCCTTGCCTGTAGCCTGTCCTGACACGATCACCATCACTCAGGGCGCCGAATACCCCGTGGTTCCGACCTCATACACAGTTTCCATCCGCCCGGTCCGCCTGTCGTGACCGAGGCGACGCAGGATCGGCTCGCCAGCTGGATCACGGCCGAGATCGACCGGTGCGGTCCCGGCGCGCGGCTGCCGACAATGCGCGAGCTCATGCGCCGGTTCCGCACCTCGCAGCGGGTGGTCGAACGTGCGCTGGCGCCTTTCATCGCGACCGGTCGGCTCGAGGTGCGGCGCGGGCTGGGGATCGTCATCCGCGACCCGGTTCCTTCCACACCGGCGCATGAGGCCGACATCCTGCTGCTCTACAAGGTCTCGGACAGCCGGCTGGCCCGGACCCTGATCCTCGAGATCGAAAAGCGGATGAAGGCGGCCGGCATCTCGATCCTGCTTCTGGGGTTCACCGACGAGGCGCAGGCGCTTTCGATTCTGTCGCGGATCGGGCGGTTCCGGGTGTGCCTGCTACAGACCCATTTCGAGACGCTGCCTCTGCCATTTCTGTCGCGGATCACCGAGATCGCGGATTCGGTGGTGTTCGACGGCATCTCGGCCACCGGGCTTCGGATGGATGCGATCGGTACAAACTGGCGCGAGGCCTTCGCGCTGGCCTGGCGCAACCTGCGCGCTGCGGGGCATGAGCGTATCGGCTTTCTCACCTCGGCGCATTCGGCCCGGCCGATCGCCATGGCGCGGCGGGAATACCAGCGCCTGAGCGACGCCGCGGGGCAGGGGGCAGGCTGGCTGATCGAGCTCGATGCGCTGCCGGGCTCCTTCCCGGGCGCCGACATCTCGACCTCGATCGCAGGGTTGCGCGGCGATGACGGCGCGCTGTGCGTGACCGGGCTGATCACCTGGGGCGTGGTCGAGGGCTATCTGCTCGATCGCGCGCTTTGGGAAAACGGCATCGTGCCGGGGCGCGATCTTTCGGTGATGATGTTGGGCAGCGTGGATTTCCCGTCGGAGCACTTGAACCGGTTCGACACCGTCGGCAATGCCGACGCCGAAAAGATCGACACCTTCGAGCGGGTGCTGCGCGACCGGCTCACGCCCGACGGGCCGCCGCCCGAGGTGCATTACCTGCCGATCCACACGGCCAGGTTCGGCAGCGTCGACGACCTGACAGTTGATGTCACCGGGTGAGTATAACCCTGGATGTGGCATGAGTTATACTCATTTAACCTGATCCCGAATCGAGCATTCGGGAGCGCCCATGCCACAGAGTTCCGCACATCCGACGGCCAGCTATACGCCCGGATCGGGCCAACGCAGCATCGGCGTCGCGGTGATCGGCGCGGGCGAACGCGGCATCTATTACGTCGGCAGCCGGATGGCGGAACTGGCGCGCGAGACCGGGTTTCGCATCGTCGCGGTGCATGACCGGCTGCCCGAGCGGGCACAGATGGCGGCCCGGCATCTCAATGCGATCTATGCCAGCCAGGGCCTCGGCCCTCTGGCCCGCCCCGCCGTCAGCCTGGCCGAAGCGGTGTCCGATCCGCAGGTCGACCTTGTCATCGTCACCACCCATACAAACGCCCATCTCGAACCGGTGCGCGTGGCGGCGGCGGCGGGCAAGCGCATCTATCTCGACAAGCCGATTTCCGTCAGTCTCGCGGATGCCCGCGGGATCGTCGCGATCGAGGCCGAGAGCGGCCAACCGATCATGATGGGCTTTACCCGCCGCTACGAGCGGCCCTGGATCGAAGCCATCGGCCTGGCCCGCACCGAGGCGATCGCCGAACCCCGCATGGTGCTGTTGCGTTCGGTCATTCCCTACAGCCGTTATCTGCAACTCTGGCACCGCGAGGATGCAGCCTCGGGCGGGGCGATCAATGACAAGGGCTCGCATCATTTCGACGTGCTGAACTGGATCGCGGGCTGCGAGCCGGTTTCGGTCACCGCGACCGGCGGGCGCACGACGATCTTTGCCCCAGATCCGACGGCACCGGCGCGTTGTTCCGAATGCGACCGCGACTGCCCTTACCGCCGCCACGAGACGTTGATCGACAAGGCCGAGGGCGTCGGCCGGGTTCCCAACGACAGCTGGCTGACCGCCGAGGCCGCGCAGGACCGCAACGACAATTGTGTCTATCTCCCCGGCGCCGACATCGACGACCACGCCGTCGTCACCGTGCGCTTTACGAGCGGGCTGGTGGCCACGCTGTTCTTCACCATCTTCGGCCCCTATTCCGAAGACCAGGAAACGCTTGAGATCATCGGCGCCAACGGCCGGTTGCGGATGGAGCGGCATTCCGGCCAGATCGACCTGGTGAGTGCCCATGGCAAGAACCGCGAGATCATCGAGGCCGGAGCGGCGGACAGGTCGAGCTCGCATTTTGGTGCCGATCTGGAACTGGTTCGCGCCATGCGCCGGTTCATGGACGGAGAGCTGCCACCGGCCGGCGTGCGCGACGGGCTCGTCTCGCTCGAGCTGGTCGCCGCGGCCAAACGGAGCTTGGCCGCGCAGGGCCGCCCGGTCGATCCCAGAACCCAGGAGTTCCTATGAGCCGCGCCTATCTGCCCCCGGCCGACCTGCCACTTGCCCGCCGTCTGGGCGTGGCGCCGCGTTTCGGCGACATCCACAACCATTGCGACCTGTCCTATGGTCATGGCCGCTTTGCCGATGCGCTGGCGCGGGCGGCGTTGCAGCTTGATTTCGTGTCGATAACCGGCCATGCCCATTGGCCGGACATGCCGGTCGATGACCCGGCGGTCGCGCATATCGTCAATTTCCACGTCGAGGGCTTTGCCCGGCTGCGCGACGGCTGGCGCGCCCATTTCGAGGTGTTGGCGGCGGCAGAGACCGAGGCGTTCACGGTTTTTCCGGGATATGAAATCCATGGATCCGAGCACGGCGATTATACCATCGTGTACCGCGATCTCGCGCCCGCGCCGCTCTGGTTCGCCGACAGCCCGCCCGAGCTGCATGCCCTGCTGGACCGCGAGATGCCGGGGCGCGCGTTTGCCTTCCCGCATCACATCGGCTATCGCCGGGGCGCGCGGGGGATCAACTGGGACAGCTTCGAAGAGCGGCTGTCGCCGGTGGTGGAGATGAACTCCATGCACGGCTGCGCCGAAACTTCCGAAACCCCACGCAGCTACCTGCATTCCATGGGGCCTGTGGATGGCCATTCGACGATGCAGTGGGGGCTGGCGCAGGGCCATGTCTTTGGCGTTGTCGGCAATACCGATCATCACAGCGCCTTTCCCGGGTCCTACGGCCACGGGCGCATGGCGGTGTTTGCCGATCATGCCGGTCGGGCAGGTCTCTGGGACGCGATCATGGCGCGTCGGACCGTGGCATTGACCGGCGACAATATCCACCTGCTGAGCGCGGTGGGCGATGTAATGACCGGCGGCGTGATGGCACCCGCCAAGGCGGCGCAGCTCGACATCGAGGCGGTCGCCGGCGGCGAGATCGACGTGATCGACGTGATCCGTAACGGCCGGCTGCACGCCCGCCTCTCGCCGGCGCTGGACCCGGCGCCGCTGACCGGGGTGGGCGAGACGATCCTCTATCTCGAGCTGGGCTGGGGCGCGCGCGGATCGGCGCATCGCTGGACCGGCGAGATCCGCGTCGAGGGTGGCGAGATACTCGCGCTGGAGCCGCGCTTTCGCGGCCAGGAGGTCGTGTCGCCACTGGAAGGCGAGGATGCGGGCCACGCGTTGCCCGAGGCGCAGCTGGCGGGCGGGATCGCGCGATTTGCCGTGACCGCCGAGGCCAATCCGAACAATTCCACCGCCGCCACCCAGGGTCTGGCCCTGCGGCTGCGGCTGGCGCCCGGCGCGCGGATCCTCGCCAACCTTTGCGACCAGCGCCTCAATATTGATGCCGCGCGGCTGTGCGATGGCGCGCTGGCCGGCAATCTCGGGCCGATTGACAGTCCGGCCTACCGCTTTCATCCGCTGCCGGCACCGTCACGCTGGCAATGGGCGGGCGCGGTGCCGCTCGGCCCGGTCGAAGACGGGGAAAACATTTACGTCCGGCTGCGCCAGTCGGACGGGCAGATGGCATGGGGCTCTCCCATCTTCTGCCGAAAAGGCGCGTAAACATCACCAGGGAGAACGACATGTCACTGTGGAAGACCCTCACGCTCAGCCTTGCGGCCAGCACCGCCCTTGCCGGTTTCGTCAGCGCCGATGAGCTCAATATCGTGCACGGCGCGGTTGGCCGCGATCAGGATGTGCTGCGCGCCAACCTTGACCGCTTCGAAGCGGAAACCGGGCATACCGTCAACATCGTCTCGATGCCGGAGCGCACGACCGATCAGTTCGCGCAATACAAGCTGTGGCTGGCGGCGCAGAGCGCCGACATCGATGTTTACCGGCTCGACGTCATCTGGGCGCCGCAACTCGCCGACCATTTCATCGACCTCACCGAAGCCACCGCCGATATCATCGATCAATTCGTGCCCGCCGCGGTGGAAAGTCAGACGGTCGATGGCAAGCTGGTGGCGCTGCCGATGTTTCTTGGCGCGCCGGCGCTCTATTACCGCGCCGACCTGCTGGAGAAACACGGCAAGCCGGTGCCCGGAACCTGGGAAGAGCTGACCGCCACCGCCAAGGAGATCATGGAGGCCGAACGCGCCGCCGGCAATTCCGAGCTCTGGGGCTATGTCTATCAGGGCGCGGCCTATGAAGGGCTGACCTGCAACGCAATGGAATGGATCGCGTCTTACGGTGGCGGGCAGGTGGTCGAGCCGGACGGCGTCATTTCGGTCAATAACGAGGCCGCCGTCGAAGCTCTGACGCTGGCCGCCTCCTGGGTCGGTGACATCGCCCCCGAAGGCGTGCTGAACTATGCCGAGGAAGACGCCCGCGGCGTGTTCCAGTCGGGCAATGCGGTCTTCATGCGCAACTGGAATTACGCCTATGCGCTGGTCACCGGCGAGGACAGTCCGATCAAGGACGACGTCGATGTCACCACCCTGCCGGCCGGGGCCTCGGGGCAGGGCGCCTCGATCCTCGGCGGCTCGCACCTGGGCGTGGCGCGCTATTCCGAGCATCAGGACGCCGCGATCGAGCTGGTGCGCTTCCTCAACGACACCGAGAGCCAGCGCAAGCGCGCGATCGAGGCGTCCAGGCCGCCCACGCTTTCGGCGCTCTACCAGGATGAAGAGATCGGCGCGCGGCAACCGTTCATTCCGCTGTGGAAACCGGTGATCGACAATGCCATCGTGCGTCCCTCGGCGCCGACCAAGGCCGATTACAACGAGGTGTCCTCGGAAATCTGGACCGCCGCGCATGACGTGATGTCCGGCGAGATGGAGGCCGGCGCCGCCGTCGCCCGGTTGAACGCCCGGCTGAGCCGGCTCAAGGGCGCGGGCTGGTAGGCCTTCGGCCGGCTGCACCCCCACCAGGCCGCGCCGCCGTCCGGCGCGGCCCTACAGATCCACGGAACCCCGACCATGCCACAGAAGACAGGACTGACCCGACAGCGCACCAGGGCGGCATGGATGTTTCTTGCCCCGATGCTGATTGTGTTGGGGGCCGTGGCGCTCTTTCCACTCGGCCAGACGATCTGGTTCGGCTTCACCGATGCCTCGCTCAACAATATCGATGCGGCGCGATTTGTCGGGCTGCGCAACTACATAGAATGGCTCGACTACGGCAATGACCAGGGTGAATGGCTGGGCCTGCTGGCCGATGACCGCTGGTGGCGCGCGGTGCGCAATACCGTATGGTTCGCGGTGGTCAGCGTCTCTTTCGAGACCCTGTTCGGCCTGATCATCGCGCTGGTGCTGAACGCGAAATTCCCGGGCCGTGCAGTGGTCCGCACGCTGGTGCTGGTACCCTGGGCGATCCCCACCGTGGTTTCGGCCAAGATGTGGGGCTGGATGCTGCATGATCAGTTCGGCATCATCAACGACATGCTGATCAAGCTGGGCCTGATCGCCACCCCGATCGCCTGGACCGCCTCGGCCGATACCGCCATGGCGGCGGTGATGATGGTCGATATCTGGAAGACGACGCCTTTCATGGCTCTGCTGATCCTCGCCGGGCTGCAAATGATCCCGGATGACATCTACGAAGCTGCGCGGCTCGACGGCATCAACCCGGTGCGGGTGTTCCGCAAGGTGACGCTGCCGCTGGTGATGCCGGCCCTGCTGGTGGGGGTGGTGTTCCGGGGGCTCGATGCGCTGCGCGTCTTCGACATCGTCTACGTGCTGACGCCCAACACCGACGCGACCCGGACCATGTCGGTCTATGCGCGCGAAAACCTCTTCGATTACGACAAGTTCGCTTATGGCTCGGCGGCCTCGACGCTGCTGTTCCTGATCGTGGCGCTGATCACCATCGGGTTCATCTACCTCACGCGGATGGATTTGGAAGGCAAGGAGACCGACTGATGCGGATCGCGAAAATCGCCGGCTTCTACGCGCTGGTGGCCATCATTCTGGCGCAGGCGCTGTTTCCCTTCTACTACGCGGTGCTCACCTCGCTCGAGAGCGGGCAGGCGATCTTTGACGTGAACTATCTTCCCAAGGTCATCGACCTGTCGAACTATCGCGCGGCCTTCGAGGATGGCGTCTTTGGCCGGCAGATCCTCAATTCGGTCTTTGTCTCGACCGTCGTGGTGATCGTGTCGCTGGGGTTCGCGGTCACCGCGTCTTATGCGCTGGCGCGGGTGCCGTTTCGCGGGCGGGGCAAGATCCTGCTGCTAATCCTGTCGGTGTCGATGTTCCCGCAGATCGCCGTCCTGTCGGGGCTGTTCGCATTGATCCGGGCGATGGGTCTGTTCAATTCGCTGTGGTCGCTGGTCTTTTCCTACATGATCTTCACCCTGCCGTTCACCGTCTGGGTGCTGACCACCTTCATGCGCAAGCTGCCCAAGGAGATCGAGGAAGCGGCGATCATGGATGGCGCCGCGCCGCTGACGATCATCCGCAGGGTGTTCCTGCCGCTGCTGTGGCCGGCGCTTGTGACGACCGGTCTGCTGGCCTTCATCCATGCGTGGAACGAATTCCTGTTCGCGCTGACCTTCATGTCGACCGACACTCAGCGCACGGTGCCGGTCGCGATCGCGCTGATCTCGGGCGCCAGCGAGTTCGAGATCCCATGGGGCAGCATCATGGCGGCCTCGGTGATCGTGACGCTGCCGCTGATCGCGCTGGTCCTCGTTTTCCAGAGAAAGATCATTTCCGGCCTGACCGCCGGCGCGGTGAAAGGATAAATCCATGGCCAAAGTCGAGCTGAACCAGATCTGCAAATCCTTCGGCAAAGCACGGGTTGTCACCGATGTCGACCTGTCACTGGAAAAGGGCGAATTCGTCGTCTTTGTCGGCCCTTCGGGCTGTGGCAAATCCACCCTGCTGCGGATGATCGCCGGGCTGGAGGACATCACGTCAGGCAAACTGCGGATCGGCGGCGAGGACATGACCGAGGCGTTGCCGGCCGCGCGCGGGGTGTCGATGGTGTTTCAATCCTACGCGCTCTACCCCCATATGACGGTGCGCGAGAACATGTCGTTCGGGCTCGAACAGGCGAAGCTGGCGAGATCCGAGATCGCCGCGCGGGTCGAAGACGCCGCGCGCATGCTCAAGATCGAGGACCTGCTGGAGCGCAAGCCCCGCGCGCTTTCGGGCGGCCAGCGGCAGCGGGTGGCCATCGGCCGGGCGATCACCCGCAAGCCGCGGGTGTTCCTGTTCGACGAGCCGTTGTCGAACCTCGACGCCGCGCTGCGCGGCGAGACCCGGGTCGAGATCGCGCGGCTGCATGCGCGGCTGGCCGGCACGACGATGATCTATGTCACCCACGATCAGGTCGAGGCAATGACGCTGGCCGACCGGATCGTCGTTCTGAATGGCGGCCATGTCGAACAGGTGGGCACGCCGCTCGATCTCTATGAGCGCCCGGCCTCGCGCTTTGTCGCCGGCTTCATTGGCAGCCCCCGGATGAACTTCATTGCCGGTGAACCGGCCGCGGCCCGGGGGGCGGCGGAATACGGCATCCGCCCCGAGCACTTGTCGCTGTCCTCGGAGGGCCGGGGCTGGCCGGGCCGCGTCCTGCTGACCGAGGACCTGGGGTCGGACACCTATGTGCATGTCGAAACCGCGCAGTCGGAGACGCCCCTGGTGGTGCGCACGCCGGGGCAGATGCGGATCGGGGCGGGTGATACGGTCTGCGTCGCGCCCGACGAAAGCCGCGCGCATCTGTTTGATGCCGAGGGTCGCCCGTTTGCCCGCGCGCCGGAGGCAGAGTGATGGCGGAGACCGGACTCGACATTCTCAATGCCGAGATGGCCCGGCAGCATCGTGACGCGCTGACGAGCTTTCGCAGCCAGGCGCCGGCGGAGGCCCGGCTGGCGGCCGCGATTTTCCGCGCACTGCCGGTGGCGCAGCGGAGCGTGCCCGACATGGGAACGCCGCTGCGCTCGACCAAGGCGACCTCGGGAGAGGCGGCATGACGCGATCGATCTGCGTCATCGGCAATCTCAACGTCGATCTGGTGATGGGCACGCTGGCGCATTGGCCTGAGCCGGGCACCGAGACCTTTCTGGACCGCTGTGACCTGCGCCCGGGCGGATCGGCCGCCAATACGGCGCTTGCCTTGCAGCGGTTGGAACATCCCGCCGGGCTGATTTCGGCCATCGGGTCCGACCCTCTGGCAGACATCCTGGCGGCGCGGTTTTCCGGTCGGCTCGACCGCATCCGCCGGCTGGACGGACAGACGGGCATCAGCTTCGGGGTGCTGCACGACGGGGCAGAACGCACCTTTCTGTCTTTCGGCGGGCATCTGGCGGCGCTTGATCTGGCAATGGTCGAGGCGCTGCTCGAGGGCTGGCCGCTGGAGGATGCGCTGGTGCTGGTGGCGGGCGGTTTCGCCACGCCGGGACTGGCGGCCGAGGGTGAGGCGCTGCTCACGTGTTTGCGCCGCGCCGGAGCCGGGATCGCCATCGATCCGGGCTGGCCCGACGGCGGCTGGACCCCTGCGACCCGCGCGCAGGTGATGGGCTGGGCCGCACTGTCCGATCACCTGCTTCTCAATGACAAGGAACTGACCGCGCTTGCCGCGCGGACGGAAGATGATCTGGCCGCCGCCGCCCGGTCCCTCTCTGACGGGCTGCCGGAGCGCTGCCACATCATCGCCAAACGCGGCCCCCGGGGCGCGAGTTGCTGGCAGGGCAGCCGGGTTTTCCACGCATCCGCACCGCCGACCGCGCCTTTCGATACGGTCGGCGCCGGCGATGCCTTCAACGCCGGTTATCTCGCGGCCATCGCCGAGGGCGCGGCGCCCGAAGCGGCGCTGGGACGCGGATGCGCCACCGCGAGCCGCCTGATCGCGGAGTTTCCGCGCGGCACCGGTCCGCTGGCGGATCGCTCGGCATGAGACGCCGCAACATCCTGCTGATGATCGCCGATGACCTCGGGATGACGGCGGGGTGTTATGGCAATGCCTCGGCGCGGACCCCCAATATCGACCGATTGGCCGCGCAGGGCACGCGCTTTACCCACGCATTCACCTCCACCGCCTCGTGCTCCGGCAGCCGCAGTGTCATCCAGACCGGCCTGCATACGCACCAGTCCGGGCAATACGGGCTGCACCACGGCCGCCACCATTTCCAGACCTTTGCCGATGTCGCCACTGCGCCCAATTTGCTGGCTGCGGCGGGCCATGCCACCGGGATCGTCGGCAAGGTGCACCTCGGCCCGGACAGCACTTATCCCTGGGCATCGCGCCAGGAAAGTGACAGCCGCGATGTCGCCTGGGTGGCAGCGCGGGCCGAGGCCTTCATCGCCGGGGCCGGCGCGCGCCCGTTCTTTCTGACCGTCGGCTTCATCGACCCGCACCGAGATGCCAGCCGGGCGGGGTTTGGCGATCCCGCCGGACCCGATCCGATCTTTGCGCCCGAAGCGGTCACCGTGCCGCCCTGGCTTGCCGACCTGCCCGAAGTGCGGCACGAGCTGGCCGCCTATCATCACGCCGTGGCCCGCATGGATCGCGGCGTCGGCCTTGTCCTTGATGCGCTTGACCGGCAGGGCGCGGCGGACGAGACCTTGGTGGTCTTCCTGTCAGACAATGGTGCGCCCTTCGTGCATTCCAAGACGACGCTGTTCGACGCCGGCGTCCATCTGCCGCTGATCCTGCGGGTGCCGGGGCAGGGGGCGGGGGTCGCCAATCCCAACCTGGTTTCCTTTGTCGATCTCTTGCCCACCTTTCTCGACTGGGCCGGGGTGGAGGCGCCGCAGGATGGCCGCCGACGCGAGGGTCGCTCGCTGCTGCCGGTCTTGCACGACCGCGCGCGCCGTTCCGGGTGGGATCGGGTGTTCGGCTCGCACACCTTTCACGAGATCACCAATTACTGGCCCACCCGCTTTTTGCGCGATACGCGCTACAAATATCATCGCAATGTCGCCTGGCAGCTGCCCTTTCCGGTCTCTACCGACATCTACGGCTCCCTGTCCTTCGCGGCGATACGCCGGGCCGGGGCCGGGGCCCGGCCGCTGGAGCGCCTGGTTCGCCGCCCTGCCGAAGAGCTTTTCGACCTCGCCGCAGATCCGCTGGAACTTCACAATCTTGCCGGCCATGCCGGCTATGGGGCGGTTCTGGCCGAGATGCGCGCGTCGCTGGAGCAATGGCAGCGCCGAACCCGCGACCCCTGGCTGCTGCGCGATGGTGTCTCTGTGCTGGCCGCGCAAGACCATGTCGCGGCCGGTTTGAAGTTGCCCGGCGCTTGGGATTTCACCCCCTGATCGCCGCGTCCGGGCCGGCCGCCATCCTGATCATTCGTCTGCGCCCGACCTGCGGTTGCCCGAAAAGGGGCCGGATTTGTCGTAGCCAAGTGGCTCGCCTTTTGGTAATACTCAATTTGTAGTAACAAATACACCGGATTCTCCCGCCGTGGCCACCCAAGCAGCAACTCCGCCAGCGCCTGCCGCCCAGGACCGTGGCTATGTTGTGCGCCATGCCCTGGCGCAATTGCTGTTCTGGTCGGCCTTCTACTACCTGCTGCCCGCGGTGCTGCCGCATATGCTGCGCGACACGGGCTGGTCGCCGGTCGCGGTCTCGGCGGCGGTGAGCGCGGGGTTTCTTGTCTGGGCGATGCTCTGCCCGCTGGCAGGCAGCGCCGTCGACCGGGGCTGGGGGCCGCGCGGGCTGCGGCTGGCCGGGGTGGGCGGCGCGGCGCTTCTTTTGATTGCGGCGCTGGGCCAGAGCCTCTGGGCGGTTGCCGCCGCGCTGGTGCTGCTGGGCGCGCCGATGGCGATGTCGCTTTATGACCCCTGTTTCAGCCTGATGATCCGCCGCTTCGGCCCGGCGGCGCGTCGGCCGATTGTTGCGGTGACGCTGCTGGCCGGGTTCGCCACGCTGCTGACCTTTCCGCTGGTCTCGGGGCTGGCGGCGGCCGGGCTGGGCTGGCAGTGGATCCTGGCCGCCTTTGCCGGGCTGGCCTTGCTCGGGGTGCTGCTGCTGCCGCCAGAGCCGGCCGACACGCCCGCGCCCGAAGCCCGGCATGTGCCCGGTGCCGCTACACCGGGGGGGCGCACGCTTGT
The DNA here is from genome assembly GCF_028807375.1 of Marinovum sp. PR37. Lineage (NCBI taxonomy): Bacteria > Pseudomonadati > Pseudomonadota > Alphaproteobacteria > Rhodobacterales > Roseobacteraceae > Marinovum > Marinovum sp. PR37. The sequence continues at coordinate 13,544 of NZ_JARAML010000016.1, forward strand.
TTTTGGCCTAGCCTTTGCCCTGCTGATGTTCGGCCATGCGGCGCTGTTGTTTCAGCTGCCGGTGCAGCTGGCCGAGACCCGCGGGCTGGCCAATGCGCTGGTGCTGCCGATGGTGCTCGGCCCGGCCCAGATCGCCGGGCGACTGGCCTGGGAGCGGATGCAGGGAGGGCTGGGCCTCGAACGGGCGGCGCTGGGGCTGTTCACGGTGATGCTGCTGCCGCCGCTGGTACTGCTGGGCGGCGCGGGGATGGGGGTGGTGCTGCTGGCGCTGGTGATCCAGGGCGGCTGCTACGGGGTGCATACCATCCTGCGGCCGCTGCTGGCGGCGCATTGGCTGCCGCAGGCGGGTTTTGCCCGGCGGCTCGGGGTGATCGCGATGATCGGTCTGTTGATGATGGCGGCCGCGCCCGCCGCCGGGGCCTGGGCGGCGGCGGTCTTTGGCCTCTTCGGCCTGCTGGCGCTGGTGTTCCTGGCCGACCTGGCCGGGCTGGCCTTGCTGGCGGGGCTGGTGCTGCGGGCCCGGCGCGAGGGCTGGGCATGAAGGATCTGCGGATCGCCGGCGGCGCGATGACGCCGTTCAACCGTCGCAAGGACGGCAGCTCCTGGCGAGACTGGTGCCTCGTGGCCTTTGACGAGGCCCTGCGCGATGCGGCGCTCGAAGTGGCGGATGTGGATGCGCTGGTGGTGGCGAGCGAGAGCGATTTCTTTTCCTTGCAGCTCAATCCGGCGGCAATGATCGCCGATGCGTTGGGGCTGCACGGCATCCGGGTGCAGCGGGTCGAAGGTGGCGGCGCCACCGGCCATCTGGCGGTACAGGCCGGCGCGGCGCTGGTGGCCTCCGGCCAGGCGCGGCGGGCGGCGGTGCTGGGCTTCGATGCTTCGGCGTCGCATCTCGACGGGGCCAGCGTCGGTGCGCTCTACAGCCTGTCCTACGACGCCTGGTCAGAGGGCGAGAGCGGCATCGGCTCGGCCGCGATCTACGCGCTCTCGGCGCGGGCTTGGATGGCCGAGACCGGCGCCACCGAGGCGGATTTCGCCCGCGTTGCCGCCCGCAACCGCCAGAACGCGCGGCACAACCGCTTTGCCCATCTGCCGCTCGATGTGACCGAGGCCGATGTGCGCGCCTCGGCCGCCGTCGCCACGCCGTATCGGCGGCTCGATTGCTCGCCGCTGAGCGATGGTGCGGCCTGCGTGATCCTCGCGGCGCCAGGGGATCTGCCTGCCGGGGCCGGCCGGGCGCGGCTGGCCGGCATGGGCGTGGCCAATGACCGGGTACGGCTGGGCGACCGGGCCGCGCCGGGGCGGTTCATCGCCAAGCGCGCCGCCTTGCGCGCGGCGCTGGGCCAGGCCGGATGTGCCCTGTCCGACGTCGGCCTGGCCGAGGTCTACGACAGCTTTTCCGGCGCGCAATTGCAGGCGCTCGATGCGCTGGGGGTGACGCAAGACGTGCTGGCGGCGGAACGCGCGGGCCATTTCACCGCCGAGGGCGCGCTGCCGGTCAACCTCTCCGGCGGGCTGCTGGGGCAGGGCGCGCCGGTGGGCGCCACCGGCGTGGCGCAGGTGCTGGCGGCGGCGCAACAGCTCGAAGGGCGCTATCACGGGTTGCGGCCGGCGGTGCCGCCAGGCTTTGCGCTGGTCGACACCCACGGCGGCATTGCCACGCTCTGCGCCGTCTCGATCCTGGAGGCGCCGCGATGAAACGCAGCCTGCGGCTTGACTATACTCTGCCCAAAGGCCTGCTTGCGCCGCATTTCGACGCGCTGGCCGAAGGCCGGGCGCTGGCGCGGCGCTGCGCTTGCGGCCATGTGGCCTTTCCGCCGGGGCTGACCTGCGTGGCCTGCGGCGCGCGGGACGGCCATTGGATCGAACTGGCCGGCACCGCCCGCGTCGAACACCGCACCGACACCCCCGAGGCCGCCTGGGCGCTGGCCCGTTTCGACGGCGCCGATACTGCCGTGATGGTACGGATCAAGACCCCCGAGCTGACCACAAGTCGCGGCCATCTGGTGCCGCCCGAAGAGGATGCCGGCCTGTGGCTGGCGTTGGAGGAGACCGAAGATGAAAACCGAAGTGTTCGCCGACTGGAGTGACGAGGCCCTGGCCGGGATCGGTCTCAGGCGCAGCGGCGGCGGCGTCGAGATCGACATTCCCGAGGACGCCAACATCTATGCGATGACGGTCGGTCGGCAGTTGGCCGCCGGACGTTCCGCGGCGCCGGCGATGGTCTTTGAGCGCCCCGACGGCAGCCTCGAACGCTGGAGCTTTGGCGAGATCGACCGAGCAGCCACGGCGCTGGCGGCGCATCTGCGGGCGCTCGGCTTCGGGCGGGGCGATCCGATCGGTCTGCACACCGGCATGCGGCCGGAAACCGCGATCGGCCATATGGCGGTCTGCAAGCTGGGCGGTGTCGCGGTCACCCTGTCGCAGCTCTATGGCCCGGATGCGCTGGCCCATGCGCTCAACCACTGCGGCGCGCGTTGTCTGCTGACAACCGAGGCCGGCTGGTCGGGGCTGCGGAGCGAGGCAGCGGGGCTGTTCCCGGCGCTGGCGCATGTGCTGGTGGCCGAGACCACCGGGGAAGAGACCGAGCTGCGCGATGTGCTGGCGGGGCCTGCGCCCGAAGGCTTTGTTCCTGAGTACACCGGCGCCGATGACGAGGCGCTGCTGATGTATACCTCCGGCTCGACCGGCATGCCCAAGGGCATTCGCCACGGCCATCGGGTGCTGGCCTCCTATGTGCCCTCGATCAGCCTGTTCTTCGATCTGACGATGGATGACGCGGATGCGGTGTTCTGGTCGCCCTCGGATTGGGCCTGGGTCGGCGGGCTGCTCGACATGTTGTTCCCGGCCTGGCTGGCAGGACGGCCGGTGGTCACCTCGGAGGCCCGGTTCAAAGCCGATTGGGCCTATGCCTTCATGGCGCGGCACCGGGTGACGCATACCTTTCTCGCCCCCACTGCGATCAAGCGGCTGGCGCAGACGCCCGACCCGCGCGCCGATCATGATCTGGCGCTGCGGGTGATCTGCACCGGCGGCGAGGCGCTGGCGGCCGATACGCTGGCCTGGGCCGAAGAGCGGCTGGGCGTCGTCTGCAACGAGTTCTACGGCATGACCGAGGTCAACCACCTGATCGGCAATTGCGCCGCGCTTTACCCGCGCAAGCCCGGCTCGATGGGCGTGGCCTATCCCGGCCACAGGGTGGCGCTGGTCGATGCCGAGGGGCGCGAGGTGGCTGACGGCGAACCTGGCGAGATCGTGACCCCGGCCACTGCGCCGACGCGCTACCTTGGCTATCTGAACAATGCCGAAAAGGAGGCCGAGCTGCGGCTGGGAGACTGGATGCGCACCCATGACCTCGCGGTGCGCGATGCCGATGGCTATTTCTGGTACAAGGGCCGATCCGACGATCTGATCAAATCCTCCGGCTTTCGCATCGGCCCGGCGGAGATCGAGGAATGCCTGCTGGCGCATCCGGCCGTGGCCGAGGCGGCGGTGATCGGCAAGCCCGACGCCGAGCGCGGCCAGATCGTCAAGGCCTTTGTCCGGCTTGCGGCATCCGCTGCCGCCGGGGCCGAGCTGAGCGAGGCGTTGAAATCCCATGTCCGCGACCGGCTCGCCGCCTACAAGGCGCCGCGTGAAATCGAATTCGTTCCCGGGTTCGAAATGACCTCTTCGGGCAAGATCAACAGAAAGGCGCTTCGGGCGCGGGAAACGGCGGATTCGGATTTGACATAACAAATCTGTACATACTAATGTGACTGCAACAGGGAGGATGCGATGAAATTCGGAATTCATGCCGGTCTGTGGATGGACCGCTGGACCCAGGATCCGGCGCCGCTGTTCGACCGGGCGGCGGCCCTCGGTTTCGACGCCGTGGAGCTGTCGCTTCTGGGTATCGGGCCGGAGCAGGCCGCCCGTCTGCGCCAGTCCGCCGCCGATGCCGGTGTGGCGCTGAGCTGTTCCACCGGGCTGGGGCCCGAGGCCGATCCTGCCTCGGCCGACCCGGAGGTGCGGCACCACGCCCGCGAGACCCTGGCGCGCGCGATCGAGACGGTCGCGGCGCTGGGTTCCTCCCGTCTCGCCGGTGTGGTCGCCGCGCCCTGGGGGCAGTTCGATCCGGCGCACAAGTCCGACCGCGCCAAGCGCTCGGGTGAAACGCTCGGGCAGATGCAGGCGCATCTGGCGCAGCATGGCGTGACCCTGGGAATCGAGGCGCTGAACCGCTTCGAGAGCGATCTGACCAGCACCGCCGCCGAAGCCTGCGCCATCGCTCGCGCGGCCGGGGCGGCGAATGTCGGTGTGCTGCTCGACAGTTTTCACATGAATATCGAGGAGAAGGATCCGCCCGCCGCCCTGCGCGCTGCCGGTGACACGCTGGTGCATTACCATGTCTCCGACAATGACCGTGGCGTGCCGGGCAGCGGCCGCTACGATTTCGCCGCCGATGCAAGGGCGCTCAAGGACATCGGCTATCAGGGCTGGATCGTGGCCGAAATGTTCGTGCGCGCCGGTCGCCCCACCAGCGCCGATCTGAATATCTGGCGTGATATCGAGCCGGATGCCGATCAGGCGGCGGCGCAGGCGCTGGCCCATATGAAGGAGGTGTTCGCCGATGTCGGCTGAGCGATATTTCACCGCCCTGCGCGATCTGGCCGAAACCGAGCGGGACCGGCTCAATGCGCTGGATGCGGCGCTGGGTGACGGCGATCACGGCAGCACCCTGCTGCGCGGGCTGACCCGCGCCGCCGGCGCCGCCGATGGCGCGCGGGCCAAGGCTTTCATGCGCGCCTCTGGCGGGGCGTCGGGCACGCTTTTTGGCCTGGTGCTGCACGAGATCGAACAGCATCTCGACAATGGCGCCGATCTGGCCGCCGGTCTGGCCCGGGCCGAGGCGCGGATCCGCGATCTGGGGCAGGTGAAGCCCGGCGACAAGAGCATGGTGGACGCGCTTTCGCCGGCGGTGGCGGCGCTGCGCGGTGGCGCTCTGGCCGCGGCGGTGACAGCGGCGGAACAGGGCCGCGATGCGACGGTGGAGATGGTCGCGCGGCGCGGCCGGGCGCAATATGTCGAAGGTGGTGGCAAGGGAGAGATCGACCCCGGCGCCGTGTCGCTGACGATGATACTGGCGCTGCTGGCCAAAACCGGGGGGGCGACATGAAAAAGCTGTTCAATTCCGCCGAGACGATGGTCGACGACATGATCGACGGCTTTGTCACTGCCTGTCCGCAGGTCAAACGCGGCACGCTTGATCCGCGCGTGGTGGTCCGCCGGCGCGGCGCCAAGAACCCAGACGAAAAGGTGACGCTCTTGATCGGCAATGGCGCCGGGCACGAGCCGATCGCCATGGGGTTTGTCGGCGAGGGGCTGCTTGACGCCAACGTAGTGGGAGATGTCTTTGCCGCGCCCTCGGCCGACCTGATCCTCGACGGCGTGCGCGAGGTGACCGGCAAGGCGGGCTCGATCCTGCTGATCTCGCAGCATTCCGGTGATGTCATCAACGGCCGCGCCGCGACCATGCTGGCCGAGGAGGACGGCATCAACGTGCTGCCGCTGCTGATGTATGACGACATTTCCGCCGCACCGCCCGAGCGGAGGCAGGACCGGCGTGGCGCCCCCGGCACGATGTTCATCTACAAGATCCTCGGGGCCGCCGCCGAGGAGGGGATGGATCAGGCCGCGCTGATGCGCTTGGGCGAGGCGGTGCGTGACCGTACCGTGACGCTCGCGGCGGCCGTCTCTCCGGGCATATCGCCGCTCACCGGTCAGCCGATGTTTTCGCTGCCCGAGGACGAGATTTACCTCGGCATGGGGGTGCATGGCGAACCGGGCGTCGGCCGGGTCAAGACCGGGCCGGTCGCGGGGCTGGTCAAGGAAATGCTGGCCCGGCTGCTCGAGGACCGGCCGATTGCCGAAGGTGGCCGCGCGGCGGTGATCGTCAACGGCATGGGCGGCACCACGCAGATGGAACTGCTCACCGTCTGGCGCGAGACCGAGGCTGAATTGCGCCGCCGGGGCATCACGCCGCTGGCGCCGATGGTGGGCAGCTTTGTCACGACGCAGGAAATGGGCGGCGTCTCGATCTCGCTGCTCGAACCGGACGACGAGATGCTGCGCCTGTGGTGCGCGCCGCAGGACAGCCCGGCCTTTCCCGAAATTCACCTGATCCCCGAGGAGGGCCAGACATGACCGACATTTCCTTGAGCCAGCGCCGGCCGATCCACGGCGTCGCCGTCGATCAGGGCAGCGGTCTGGCGGCGGCGCTCCGTACCGCGCGTGGCGACGCCGCGCGCGACGACGACCTGTTCCGCTTCAAGCAGCTGGTGGCGCGCACCATGAGCGCCGAGGCGACAACGCTGCTGGTCGATGCCTACTACGGCCGCGAGTTGCTGCCCGAGATCGCCGCGCCCTGCCTGCCGATGCTGGCCTATGAGGCCGATGTCTACCGGATTTCGAACGACGACCGGATCACCGTGCTGCCCGACAACCTGAAGGTATCGGACTATTCCGGGCTGGGTGTCGGGGTGCTGAAGTTCTTCCTCTACTACGGCCCCAACGACCCCGCCGCGATCAACGACCGCAAGCAGGCGCTGGTGCGGCAGATCGGGGCCGAGTGCCGGGAACACGGCGTCAGTTTCCTGTTCGAGCCGATTGTCTATGACCGCGGGATCGAAGACGGCGCCTCGGCGGAGTTTGCCGGGATCAAGCCGGAGCTGGTCGAACGCGCCACCCGCAGTTTCGCGGCACCGGAGTTCAACATTGATATTCTCAAGGTCGAGCTGCCGGTCAATCTCAACCATGTTGAGGGCATCGGCGAAAACCGGATGAGCCGCGCCGAGGCCGAGGCGGCCTTTCGCCGGGCGGCCGAGGCGGCGGGCGATGTGCCGCTGCTTTACCTCAGCGCCGGGGTGACGTTCGAGCAGTTCAAGGCCGGGTTGCAGCTGGCGCGCGCCGCCGGGGTCGATGTGGCGGGCTTCATGTGCGGTCGGGCGATCTGGTCGGATGCGATCGATGTCTTTGGCGCCGAGGGCCCCGAAGCCGCCGAAGCCTGGATGGCCGATGAGGGCCTGCGCCGGCTGCGCAAACTGGGCGAGGCGCTGGCATGAGCATGATTGCCCCTCTGCCCGAGGTGGCAGGCTTTCTCGACAAGGTTCAGGGGCTGCGTATCGGCGGCGACCGGGTCGACAGCGCTGCCGCCCTCACGGTTGAGAACCCCTCGACCGGCGAAAAGCTGGCCGAGGTCGCCTGTGCCATCGGAGGCCATGTCGACGATGCCGTCGCCGCCGCCCGCGCCGCGCTCGCCGGTCCCTGGGGGCAGATGACGGCGCATGACCGTGGCCAGCTTCTCTGGCGGCTGGCCGATGCCATCGAGGACCGCAAGGCGATCTTCGGCCAGCTCGACGCGCTCGACAACGGCAAGCCCTTCGCGGTGGCGCGCGATGTCGATGCGGTCTGGTCGGCGCGGCATTTCCGCTATTTCGCCGGCTGGCCGAGCAAGATCGAAGGCGCGACGATCCCGGTTTCGACCCCCGGGCGCTTCAACTACACGCGGATCGAGCCGGTCGGTGTCTGCGGGCTGATCACGCCGTGGAACTATCCGACGCTGATGGTGGCCTGGAAACTGGCGCCGGCGCTGGCGGCGGGCAATACCGTGGTGCTGAAACCGGCGGAACAGACGCCGCTGTCTGCCCTCTACCTCGCCGATCTGGCGCTCGAGCTGGGCTTTCCGCCCGGCGTTCTCAACGTCATTCCCGGCTATGGCCGCGAGGCCGGCGCGGCGCTGGCGGCGCACCCCGGTGTCGACAAGGTGGGCTTTACCGGCTCGACCGAGACCGGGCGGCGGATTGTCGAGGCTTCGGCCGGCAACCTCAAGAAGGTCTCGCTCGAACTTGGCGGCAAGGCGGCCAACGTCATCTTTGACGATGCCGAGCTGGACCGCGCAATTTCCGGCGCCTTCTGGGCGCTTTTCGGCAACAATGGCCAGTCCTGCACCGCCGGCGCGCGGCTGTTTGTCCAGCGGCCCCTGCTGGAGCGCGTGACCGAGGCGCTGGCCGAAATGGCGCGCGGGCTGAGCATCGGGCCGGGGATGGCTTCGACGGGGCATGACCTGGGGCCGGTGATCTCTTCGCCGCAGATGGAAAAGGTGCTGGGCTATATCGACAGCGGGCGCGCCGAGGGCGCCGAGGCGGTGGCCGGTGGCGCGCGGCAGGGTGAGGCCGGATATTTCGTGCAGCCGACGGTGCTGGCCGGAGTGCGCGACGCGATGACCATCGCGCGGGAAGAGATCTTCGGCCCGGTGCTCTGCGTGCTGCCCTTCGACGAGGAGGAGGAGGTGCTGGCGCGGGCCAATGACTCCGTCTACGGCCTCGCCGCCGGTTGCTGGACGCAGAACCTTGGCCGCGCCAATCGCATGGCGGCGGGGCTGCGCGCCGGGACGATCTGGACCAATTGCTGGGGCGACACCGACGCCGCCTCGCCTTTCGGCGGCATGGGGCAGAGCGGATATGGCCGCGAGATGGGCCGCGAGGCGCTGTCGCTCTACTCGCAAACCAAGTCTGTCTGGCAGGGCTGACGGATGCGTGATTTGATGCAATCAATTGGACGCATCAGAAAGGTATCAGGATGAACACGCGCGCGGCCCCGAAATATCAGGTTGTCCATGACGAGTTGCTGCGGCGGCTCAAGGCCGGGATGTATTCGGTCGGCACCCGGCTGCCTTCGGAGGAGACGCTGGCGCAATCCTTTGCGGTCAGCCGGGTCACCGCGCGCCGGGCGCTGGAACTGCTGGTCGACGCCGGCTATCTGGTCTCGCGTCAGGGCAGCGGCTATCTGGTCAACACGCTGTCGCCGCCGGAAACCACCTGCCTCACCTCCTTTACAGACATGGTGCTGCGCGAAGGGCGGATGCCCGGCGCCCGGCTGATCGAAATCCGCGAAGAGGATCCGACCCCGCCCGCCGAGGTCACGGCGCTGTTTGACGAGCCGGTGGCGCTGATCCGCCGGCTGCGCACCATCGACGACGAACCCAAGCTCCTGGTCAGCACCTGGCTGCCGCGCCGGCTGGTGCCGGGGCTGAGCAAGGCGGATTTCCCGGAGCAGGGGCAGGATCAGTCGATCCTGCGCATCCTCGCCGACCGCTTCAAGATCGACTGGGGCCGCGCCTGCGAGACCGTGGGCTCCTGTGCCGCGCCGGCCGATGCCGCCGAATGGCTGGGCATCAAACCCGATACGCCGATCCTGTCACAGGCCTGCACCGCCTTCGACGATGACCAGCGGCCGGTGTTTTTCGACCAAGTCTACCGGGTCGGTCCCATCACCTACACCCTTGTCGGGGCGCGGCGCGAAGCCGACCCGGCCTGAACCCAAGGAATGCCCATGCCCCTCGTGATCGGCCTGATCAAGGCCTCCCTGCCCAGCTACTTTCCCGAGCGCCACGGCGTGTTCGACGCCGCGCTGGCCGCGCTTGAAGAGATCGCCGGGGCCTGTGGCGCGCGGATCGTCGAGGCCGAGGGCGTGCCGATGACCGGCGCGGAGGCGCAGAAGGCGCTGGATCAGTGCCGTGGGCAGGGGGCGGAGTTCATCCTGTTGCTGCATGGCGGATTTACCATGGGCGACGTGGCGCGGCAGATCGCGCTGTCGGACCTGCCGATGGGGGTCTGGGCCACGCCCGAGCCCGGCCACGAGGGTGATATCCAGCTCAACAACTTTGTGTCGCTCAACATGAGCCTGTCGATTGCGCGGGGCGTGCGTGACCTGCGTCGCAATCCGGTGCAATGGTATTTCGGTGCGTCGGAAGACACGGCCCTGCGCGCCCGGTTGGGCCGCAGCTTCCGCGCCCTTTCGGCGCGGGCGGCGCTGCGCGATGCGCGGGTCGGGGTGATCGGCGGGCTGGCGCCGACCTTCTACAACATGGCGGTCTCGCCCGATACGCTGAAGCGTGCGACCGGGGTGGAGCCGGTGCATGTGGACATGCATCGGCTGACCGCCACGATGGCCGCTTGCGGCGCCGAGCCGGTGGCGCAGGAGGTGGCGGCCATGGCGGCGCGGGCCGAGGTGCGTGGCGTTTCGGACGCGCAGATGGCGCTGACCGCACGGGCGGCGCTGGCCTTGCGGCAGATCGTGGCCGAGGACGGCTTTGCCGGACTGGCGGTGTCGGATTGGCCGGCCTTGCAGGACGACCCGGGCATGCATCCCGGCGCCGCCTTCACCTGGCTCGAAGAGGTCGACAACCTGCCGCTGGCCTCGGAGGGCGACGTTCTGGGCACGGTGACCCAGATCGTCACGCGGGCGCTGACCGGCCGGGTCGGCAGCCTGCTCGACATGACTTCGCCGCAGCTCGACGCCGACCGCATCCTGATGTGGCACGGCGGCGGCGGGCCGCTTTACATGGGTGGGGCCGAGGCCGCCTGGATCAACCACCCGATGATCGGACGCGGCACGCCGGACGGCCCGCGTTTCGGCGCCATCGCTGATTTCGTCTTTCCCGACGGGCCGCATACGGTGCTGCGGGTGGCCCGCAACGGCAGCGCCGCCTTTGGCTTCGAGGCCGAGGTCAGGGCGGGGGGCGAATCGGGGTTCACCGGCTGTCGCGGCTGGGTCACCGACTTTCGCTCGGCCAGGGGCGCCCACTCTGCCGGCGATATCGTGACTTCGGTGATGGAGCACGGGCTCGATCACCACTTTGTTCTGGTGCCCGGATCTTTTGCCAGTGATTTCCGCGAATTCGCCGCCTGGATGGCGATGGAGCCGCTGGAGATCATCAGCGAACATGACGGTTTGGCGAACGGTATCGGTTGACAGAACCGCTCGCGCGTGTGAACTTGTACATACTAATTAGACAATACAAATTGTCTGTAGGGAGGCCCATGTGACCAAGGTCCAGCTCAACGCCGTGCGAAAGCAGTTCGGCGGCTTCGTGGCGATCGAGAACATCGATCTGGAGATTGCATCGGGAGAGCTTGTCGCGCTGCTGGGTCCGTCGGGCTGTGGCAAGACGACGACCCTGAGGATGATCGCGGGGCTGGAACGTCCGAGCGGCGGCGCCATCCTGTTTGACGATCACGACGTCTCGGAACAGCCGGTGCAGGACCGCAATGTCGGCATGGTCTTTCAGCGCTATGCGCTGTTCCCGCATATGACGGTGGAGAAGAACGTGGCTTTCGGGCTGAGCGTGCGTGGCACGCCGCGCGCCGAGATCGCCGATCGGCTGGAAGAAATGCTCGATGTGGTGCAGCTCGGCCAGTTCCGCCACCGTTTTCCGGCACAGCTCTCGGGCGGGCAGATGCAGCGGGTGGCGATTGCCCGCACGCTGATCACCAAGCCCTCGGTGCTGATGATGGATGAGCCGTTGGCCAACCTCGACACCAAGCTGCGCGGCGAGATGCGGCGCTTTATCCGCGACCTGCAACAACGCTTCGGCATCACCACGATCTTTGTCACCCATGACCAGGTCGAGGCGATGGAGTTGGCCGACCGGGTGGCGGTGATCTTTGACGGCCATCTGGCGCAATATGATGCGCCCGACCGGCTCTATCGTCAGCCGGCCAATCTCGATGTCGCCGATTTCATGGGGGCGACCAATATCGTCCCCGCCGCGATGAAAGCCGACGATCTGGCCGAAACCGGCGTCGGCGCGATCCGGGTGGCACCGCGACCGGGCTTTGGCGCCGGAGAGAACGTGCAGGTGATGCTGCGCAGCGAGGCGATCGACCTGATGATCACCCAACCGACGCAGGGAGGCGTTCCGGGCAAGGTGGTGGCGCGCGATTTCTTTGGCGCCAGCGTCAACTACACGGTCGATTGCGGCGCTCATCGGATCACCGTCACCGAACAGGCGCGGCGGCTGGTGGAGGTCGATACCCCGGTCTGGCTCGACATCGACCCGGACAGGGTCTGGCTGCTGGCAAGCTGAGCTGCGAGCGGTTCTTGGATAACTCAGGGAGGAAGATCATGAAACATTCAGCAACAGTCGCGAGCCTGCTCGCGCTCTTTGCGGCGGGGGCCGCTCAGGCCCAGGACGCCGAGGCGGCGCAGTTCCGCGACGGATTTCTCGCCGGCGAGATCGACTGGTCTGCGGTCGAGGCACGGGCGGCCGAGGAAGGCACCGTCAATCTCTATTACTGGGGCGGCTCGGATCTGCTGAACGTCTGGATGGACAGGGTCGTCACACCGGCCCTGGCCGCGCGCGACGTCACGCTCAACCCGGTGCGCATCACCGGCACCAAGGATGCCGTCGATCTGGTGCTGGCCGAGAAGAACTCGGGCAAGGGCGTGGGCCAGGGCAGCGTCGACATGATCTGGCTCAACGGCGAGAACTTTGCCACGCTGAAGCGGCAGGACGCGCTTTTCGGCAGTTTCGCGCGGCTGTTGCCGAATGCGGAAAACCTCGAATGGAACCCCGACGACCCGCGCGCGCTGCTCAACCTGCGCGACTTCGGGGTCGAGACCGGCGGCGCCGAAGTGCCCTGGTCGGGCGAACAATATGTCTGCGCCTACAACGCGGATCGGGTTGCGGCCGAGGATGTGCCGTCGACCTTTGCCGAGCTGCGCGGCTATCTCGAGGCGAACACCGGCAAGTTCACCTATATCAAGCCGCCGCATTACATCGGCAACACCTTCGTGCAGGAGGCGATCTATGCGCATAACCCCGATGGCGACGGCGCCGAGCCGTTCCAGCGCTCGGTCGACGAGATCCCGGCCGAAGAACTGGCGCGGCTGATCGCGCCGGGGCTGGACTATCTGCGCGACCTCGAGCCGCTGCTGCTCGACGCCGCCGGCGGCACGCCGCGTTACCCGGAAGACAATGCCGCGCTCGACGGCCTGTTCCTGAACGGCGAAGTCGATTTCAATTGCAAGTTCGGTCTTTATGCCGTGGCCACGGGCCTCGCCACCGGCTCTTATCCCGAAGCCGCGACGCAGTTCGTCTTTCCCGAAGGCAACATGATCAAGAACAAGAACTATCTGGCAATCCCGGCCAATGCGCCGAACCCGGGTGCCGCGCTTGTTCTGGCCGATTGGATGACCTCGGTCGAGGCGCAGGCCTCCAAGCTGCAACAGACCGGCATGCCGGCCGGCATTGACGGCTGGACGCTGGAAAAGGCCGAGGCGCAATCCATCGTCGAGGCCAGCCCGGGGCTGGTCGGGGTGACCCAGGCCGAGCTGGACGCCAATGCCGCGCCCGACACCAATGCGACGCTGGTCGACGTGATCGAGGCCACCTGGCTCGAATACATCGAGCGTGACAGCACCGACCCGATCGAGGCGATCGTCGCGCGCGCCTACGACAACCTGTCGAAGTAACCGGCAGGGCGGCCGCCCACCGCTCCCCAGGGTGGCCGCACCTTAATCCTATCCCAATCGGAGGCACGGATGTCCGTATCATCGTCGATTGCGTCCAGATCCGGCGCCCAAGAACGGATGACGGCGCGCGAACGCCGCACCCGGTTCTGGCAGATGGTCCAGCTCGTGCCGATCATGGCCATCCTAGTGCTGCTGTTCGGCGGCGCGCTGGTTCTGGCGATCCTGCAATCGCTGGGTTTCGCGCCCTGGTTCGGGGTCAACACCTTCCCGGATTTCAGCTATTTCGGTGCGCTCTGGGGCTCGTCGACCTTTTGGGTCTCGCTCGGGCTGACGCTTTATTATGCCACCGTCTCCACCGTGATCGCGCTGATCCTCGGCATCCTGCTGGCATTGGCGCTGGTCAAGACCTTTCCCAGCAAGACCTTCTACAAGTATCTCTACAAGCTGCCGCTGATGATCCCCTATACGGTGGGCATCGCGCTGGCGGTGCTGATGCTGTCGAACGGCGGGATGCTGTCGCGACTGGCGGCGTTCTTCGGCATGATCGACGACCCGGCGCAATTCCCGCAGATTCTCAAGACCCACTACGGCTGGGGCATCATCGCGGTATATGTCTGGAAGCAGACGCCTTTCATCACCCTGGCGGTCTATGCCGTGCTGCTCGGCATCGGCCGCGAGACCGAGGAGGCGGCGGCGATCCTCGGGGCCAACCGCCGCACGATCTTCTTTCGGGTGACCCTGCCGCAGATTCTGCCGGGCGTGGTGTCGTCGACGCTGATCTGCTTTGCCTTCAACGTCGGCGCCTTCGAAGCGCCCTTCATCCTCGGCGGCGGCTTTCCCGATACGCTGCCGGTGGTGGCCTGGCGCTATTTCAACGACGCGGACTACACGCTGCAACTTCAGGGCATGGCGACGGTGGTGTCGATCGGGCTGGTCGCCGGGGTGATCCTGTTTGGCTATCTCGCCGCCTACCGCCGCTACGAACGCCGCATGGGACGCAACTGACATGGCCAGGAAATTCAACATCGCATTGTCGAGCCGGCTGTCGCCGTTCCAGAAATTCTACCTGCTGATCATCGCGGGGTTCATCCTCGGGCCGTTCATTCCGCTCATCATCCAGAGCTTTGCCTTCCGCTGGGCCTGGCCCGACCTGTTGCCCGGCACCTGGTGGCTGGAACAGCGCGACCGGGCGATGGTGCCGCTGGCCTGGGATTACGTGCTCTCGCCCTACAGCCGGGTCTGGGAGGCGACGGTCAACACCGTGCTGATCGGCTCGATCGTCACCGTGATCTGCCTGGCGATCTGCCTGCCGGCGGCGCGGGTGCTGGCGCGCGAGAAGTTCCGCGGCAAGAGCGCCTTCGAATTCTTTCTGTCGCTGCCGCTGATCGTGCCCGAAGCCGCCATCGGCATCGCGCTTCTGATGATGTTCATACGGCTCGGGCTGGCGGGGAGTTACGTGGGCATCATCATCGCCCATCTCATTCCGACCATTCCCTACATGGTGCGGATGCTGACCGCAGTCTATCAGGGGCTGGGCCGCGATTTCGAGGAACAGGCGATGATCCTCGGGGCCAGCCGCTGGCAGGTGCTGCGGCTGGTGACCCTGCCGATGCTGCTGCCCGGCGTGGTGGCAGGCGCGCTCTTCACCTTCCTCGTCTCGACCAACATCTTTCTGCTGACCTTCTTTCTCGGTCAGGGCCAGATCGTGACGCTGCCGACGCTGCTGTTCTCCAAGATCGCCGGCGGCACGCTCGACGCCTCGGCGGCGGGGATCACCCTGATTGTCACCCTGCCGGGCATCATCCTGCTGATCATTTCCGAGCGCTTCATCAAGGAAGAGGCCTTCGGCAAGGGCTTTGGAAACTAAGGAGACCATTCCATGACCACCCCGCAATCCATCCTCAACCGGTTTCCGAAGCTCGACGATGCCTTCGTCGAGGCGCGGCTCGGCCGCCCGGGCGCGAAACCGCGTGTCATCATCGACACCGACACCGCCAACGAGATCGACGATCAATATGCCGTCGCCTGGGCACTGCTCTCGCCCGAGCGGCTCGAGCTCGAAGGCGTCACCGCGGTGCCCTTCAGCTTTGCCCATCACCGCGACGAGCTGATCGCCTCGGTCGCGGCGCTCGAAGCGGCGCGGGACTCCGGCGAAAAGGGGCGCTTCATGGGCGGTCTTGGCGGCTGGGCGCAGCGGCTGGTGGATCAGGGCAAGCGGGCCGAGGATGTCAAATTCGTCGGGCCCGACGAGGGCGCGGAACTGTCCTATGAAGAGATCCTGCGGGTGTTCGACAAATGCGGCGTGCCCGCGGAGGGCAAGGTGTTTCGCGGCACGCCGGGTTACCTCGAAACCCTGGAACAGCCGGTCGACACCCCGGCGGCGCGCTTCATCATCGAACGCGCAAGGGCCGAGGACGAGCGGCCGCTGTACATCCTGGCCATGGGGGCGCTGACCAATATCGCCTCGGCCCTGCTGATGGCGCCCGACATCATCGAAAGGATCGTCGTGGTCTGGACCTCGGGCTTTCCGTCTTACGCGCCATTCTGCAACGTGCCGTCGCTGAATCTGGTGCAGGACCCGCTGGCTTCGCAACTGCTGTTCGATTGCGGTGTGCCGCATGTCTATCTTCCGGGCTATCACGTCGGCGCGCAGCTCAAGCTGTCGCTGCCGGAAATGGAAAGCTTCGTGAAGGACAAGGGGGCGATCGGCGCCTATCTGCACCATCTCTATACCCACAACCCGCTGCACGAGATGTTCGCTATCACCGAGCGGGAAACCAAGACCTGGGTGATCTGGGACGTGATCAACGTCGCCTGGCTGTTCGACGAAAGCTATGTGTCGACCCATATGACCCGGTCGCCGCTGCTCGATGACGGGCTTTACTGGCAACATCCCGAGGGGCGGCACCTGATGCTCGAGGCCTATGATCTCAACCGCGATGCGATTTTCGAAGACATGTACCGGGCCTTGGCGCGCGCGCCTTCCTGACCGGCGGTCTCTCCTGAAAGTCAAAGGGGGCGCGTGTTTCGCGCCCCCGAGCTATTTGTGGCCTGACCGGCTCAGGCCCGGTCGCCGGGCTCGGACGGGCCGGCCAGATGCCGCAGATCGGCGGCGGGCTCGAGCTCGCCGGCAAAGTGACAGCGGACCTTGGCGTCGCCCACCTCGCGCACCGGCGGCGGCGTCTGCCGGCAGAGATCGCGCGCATGGGCGCAGCGCGGATGAAACGGGCAGCCCGAGGGCGGCATGATCGGATTGGGCACCTCGCCTTCGAGCACGATGACATCGCGGTCTTTCTGTTTCGGATCGGGCACCGGCACCGCCGATAGCAGGGCCACGGTATAGGGGTGCCGGGGTGTGCGGAACACCGCGTCGGTCGGGCCTTCCTCGACCACCTGCCCCAGATACATCACGATCACCCGGTCCGAGATGTGGCGCACCACCGACAGGTCATGCGCAATGAAGAGGTAAGCCAGCCCAAGCTTGTCTTGCAGATCCTTCAACAGGTTCACCACCTGTGCCTGTACCGAGACATCGAGCGCCGAGACCGCCTCGTCACAGACGATCACCTCGGGCTCCAGCGCCAGCGCGCGGGCGATACCGATCCTCTGGCGCTGACCGCCGGAGAACTGGTGCGGATAGCGGTCGGCGTCGGAGGGGTTCAGCCCGACCAGCGTCAGCAGCTCGGCCACCCGTGCCTCGCGCCGGGCGGGCGGCACGATGTCGGGAAAGACCTGCCAGGGTTCCGATAGGATGCGGCGCACGGTAAACCGGGGATCGAGCGAGCTGTAGGGATCCTGGAACACCACCTGGATATGGCGGCGCAGCTTCTGCATCTCGGCCTTGGGCAGATCGAGAATGTTGCGCCCGTGATAACGCACCTCGCCGCCGGTCGGCTCGTTGAGACGGAGCACGGTGCGGGCGAGGCTCGACTTGCCGCAGCCGGATTCCCCGACCAGCCCGACCGTTTCGCCGCGGCGCAGGGTAAAGCTGACGTCGCGCACCGCGGCCAGCGACCGCAGCTTGCCGCCGAAGAGGCCCGGCTTGCCCAGAACGTAGTCCTTGCGGATGTCACGGACTTCGAAAACGGGGGTGTCAGTCATGGCGCGTCTCCTCGGCCAGATGGCAGGCGGCGGCCTGGCCCTTGGCCACCATCCGCAGGTTCGGCCGCTCGGTCAGGCAGCGGTCGACCCGCTGCTCGCAGCGGGGGTGAAAGGCGCAGCCCCTGGGCATGCGCCCGGCGGCAGGCGGCGTGCCGCCGATGGCGTGCAGCGCGCCCGATGCCCCGTCGAGGCGCGGCATCGAGCGGATCAGCCCGCGCGTGTAGGGATGGGTCGGGGTTTCGAAGAGCGCGTCGACCGGGCCGCTTTCGACGATCCGCCCGGCATACATCACCATCGCCCGGTCGACGGTTTCCGCCACCAGCCCGAGATCATGGGTGATCAGCACCAGCGCCATGCCGTCTTCGCGCTGCAACTCGGCCAGCAGGGTCATGATCTGGCGCTGCACGGTGACGTCGAGCGCCGTCGTCGGCTCGTCCGCGATCAGGATCTGCGGGTTCAGCGCCAGCGCGGTGGCGATCATCACCCGCTGGCACATGCCGCCGGAAAACTCGTGCGGATAACAGCCGACCCGCGTCTTGGCCGAGGGGATCTTGACCCGGTCCATCAGCTCGATGGCCTTGCGTTCGGCCTCGGCTTGGCTGCATTTGCGGCGCAGGCGGTAGACCTCGGCAATCTGGGTGCCGACGGTCAGGCTGGGGTTCAGCGCGCTCATCGCATCCTGAAAGATCATTGCGATCTTCTCGCCCCGGAGCTGCCGGCGGTCGCGCTCCGCCATGGTCAGCACGTCGCGGCCGTCAAACAGCACCTGCCCCGAAACATGACCGGGGGGTGATTTGATCAGCCCCATGATCGCCTCGAGCCCGACGCTCTTGCCCGAGCCGCTTTCGCCGATAATGCCCAGCGTCTCGCCGGGAGAGAGCGACCAGCTGACGCCGCCGACCGCCTTGACCAGCCCGTGCGGCGTGTCGAAGCTCACCCGCAGGTCGCGGATGTCGAGCAGGGGGGCCGGGACGGCATCCAGGGTTTCATAGGGTTGCATGGCTCGCATCTTGGTCTCCGGCTCAGTCTTCATCGTCGATCGGCTGGCTATTGCGGCGCGGCGGCGTCAGCCAGCGCCAGCGCTGCACCGGGTCGGTGATCGCCCGCGCCCAGGCGGCAACGAGGTTCAGCGCCAGCGCGGTGAGAAAGATCGCCGCGCCGGGCATCACCACCAGCCACCAGGCCGAGCTGATGTATTCCCGCCCGCGGGCGATCATCAGCCCCCAGGAGGATTGCGGCGCCTGCACCCCGAAGCCGAGGAAGGACAGCGAGGCCTCCGACAGGATCAGCACCGCGATTTCCAGGGTGAAGAGCACGATCAGCGGTGAGATCATGTTGGGCAGGAGATGCGTCAGGATGATCCGCCGGTCGCTGCCGCCGATGGCGCGGGCGGCGGTGATATAGGTGTGCTGCTGGTGGTTGAGCGTCAGCGAGCGCGCCATCCGGGCAAAGACCATCCAGTGCAGCAGGGTAAAGATCAGGATCAGATTGCCAAAGCCCGGCCCGATCACGAACAGGATGAACAGCGCGATCAGCAGCGAGGGCAGGGCCATCATGCCGTCTACCGCGCGCATCAGCACGTCTTCCAGCAGGCCGCGGTAAAAACCGGCCAGCACCCCAAGCGTGATGCCGACAATGCCGGAACAGAGCGCGCCCAGAAGGCCGATCGACATCGACACCCGCGCGCCATGCATCAGCCGCGAGAACAGGTCGCGGCCCAGCTCGTCGGTGCCCAGCAGGTGAAAGCCGCCGTCGCGCGCGGTGCCCAGGGGCGGCACGAAACGCGCCCGCAGGTTGGCCTGGTTCGGCTCGTAGGGCGCCAGCAGATCGGCGCCGAGGGCGGCGATCAGCAACAGCCCGAGAAAGATCGCCGAGACAAAGGCCACCCGGTCGCGCATCAAGGCGCCGAAATAGGCCCGGCTGGTGATTGCCGCCGCGCGGTCATGCGCCTCGTCTTGCGGCAGGGTCTGTGCGTCGACGGCGGTCATGCCCGGCCTCCCCGGTTGTCCATTTCGATACGCGGGTTCAACACCGTATAGGCGAAGTCGACCGCCAGGTTCACGAGGATCACCAGGGCGGCGACCACGCAGATGCCGGCCTGCACCATCGGCAGATCCCGCCGCCCGAGCGAGTCGATCAGCAAAAGGCCGATGCCCGGCCAGGCAAAGACCGTCTCGACCAGCATCGCCCCGGTCAGGAGTTGCGACAGCTCGTCACCGGTGATGGTGACGATCGGGATCGAGGCGTTCTTGAGCGCATGCACGAAGACCACGCGCCATTCCGGCACGCCCTTGGCGCGGGCGGCGGCGATATAGGGTTTCGACAGCTCGTCGAGCATGGCGCTGCGCACCACCTGGGAAATCCGCCCCAGCGGCCGCGCCGCCAGGGTCAGCGCCGGCAGGATCAGATGTTGCCAGGAGCCGTAGCCGCCGGTGGGCAACAGGCCGAGCTGCACGCTGAACACGATGATCAGGATCAGCCCGAGCCAGAACTGCACCACCGAGACCGAGGCCAGCGAGATCACATTGACCAGATTGTCGATCCAGGAGCGCGGATACATCGCCGCGAGACAGCCCAGCACCACCGCCAGCGAAAACGCCAGCACCAGCGCGGTGCCGGCCAGCAGGAAAGTGGCCGGCAGTCGGCTCAGCACGATCGGCAGCACCGGCGTGCCCTCGGCGCGCAGCGCATCCGACGGCATCATCGAAAAACCGTAGCGGAAGCTGACGCCGAAATCGCCCTGCACCAGATCTCCGAGGAAGACCTGGTATTGCTGCCAGATCGGCTGGTTCAGACCGAGGTTCTCGCGCAGTTGGTCGAGCGCGGTCTCGGAGGCGCTGGTTCCCAACATGATCAGCGCCGGATCACCGATGATCCGGCCGACGACAAAGACAAAGGAGATCAGGACGAACAGCAGCAGCAGCGACTGCATGAAACGTCTGAGCAGGTAGGGCATCAGGCTATACCTCGGCTGAAGTCAGGGGGACGCGGAGCGCCGGAACGCTCCGCGCAGCTCGGTTCAGGAGTCTTCCGCCGGTGTCACGTTCACCGCCAGGAACCGGTGATCGACCCCGAAGGTATAGTCGAATGTGTCCCGGATCAGATAGCCCTTGTCGAGCAGGGCCAGCGGGATGATCGGGTATTGCCCGTGCAGAAAGCCCACCAGCTCCTTCAGCGCCGCGTCGCGGTCGTCGCCGGCAAGGGTCAGCGCCTTGGCCAGCTTGGCATCGAATTCGGGGTTGCAATGCACCGAGGACCGCGAGGCGCCCGAGGGATCGTCGATGTCGGGGCAGGCGTAGTTGCCCAGCAGGTTGGTGCCGAATTCGCCAGAGGCGTTCTGTTTCACATGCACCTGCATCATCGCGCGCGGCGCCTCTTCGGCATAGCCCTTGATGCGGACCCGCGGGTTGAAGACATCGGGCAGTTGCACGTTGATCTCGGTGTTGATGCCGACCTGCTCGAGGAAGAAGCCGATCACCTCGGTCACGGATCCGACCCGCGGCGTGGTGTTGCGGCCGACCACTTCGACGACCAGCCCGTCGACATCCACACCATCGGCGCGGGCTTCCTCCAGAAGCTGGCGGGAAAGCGCGGGGTCGTAGTCGTATTGCGACAGATCCTCGTCAAAGCCGAGCATGTCGGGCGTGCCGAGCTGGCCCTGCGGCACCGACGCGAGGCCGATCAGATCGGCGATGCCTTCGTAATCGAGGGCGTGAAAGATCGCCTTGCGCACCCGCATGTCCTCGAGCGCGGGATGGGCGTGCAGCGACTGGTCGAGCCGGCCATAAAGATAGGCGTCCGAGGGGCCGGTGACGCAGGAATAGCCGTCATTGCCTTCGGCCGCGTCGCAATCTTCGGGCGAGGGGTTGGTGGCCAGATGCGCCTCTCCGGTGCGGACCATGGCGTTGCGGGCCGATCCCTCGGGCCGGAAGACAAAGCGCAGGGTCTCGAATTGCCGGGTTGTCTCGCCATAGGCGTCTTCGGCGCTCAGGCCCCACCAATCGGGGTTGGCGCTGGCGGTCCAGTATTGGCCGCGCACCCATTCGTCAAAGACATAGGGCCCGGTGCCGATCGGATGGCTGAAGTGCGACGCCGGGCTTTCCTCGATCTGCTTGGCCGAAGAGATGCCGGTCAGGGTCAGGCGGAATTCCAGCATCGGATCGGGCTCGGTCGAGGTGACCTCGATCTCGAGCGGGCCGATGGCCTTGGCGCTCATGACGCCGGGGCCGGCGTACTCCTGAATGGTGAAGGCGCTGTCGGGGCTCCAGATGAAGCTGATGGCCCTGGCGGCCGCTTCGGCGGTCATCTCGGTGCCATCGTGGAATTGCACGCCCTCGCGCAGGGTCAGGCGGACGGTTTTCTCGTCCACACGCTCCCATGCGGTGGCCAGGATCGGGACGTATTCGCCGCTCACCGGATCGGTGGCGATCAGGGTTTCGAGCACATTGCGCAGGCCCGGGGCATTGATTTCCTTGTATGCGCCCTGGGCCGCGAGGTCCTGCGGCTCCTGGTGCACGGCCACCACGAATTCGCCCGCGGGCGCTGCAAGCGCCGGGCCCGCAATCCCTGCGGCCTGTGCCGCGACCAAGGCCAATACCGACAAGTTGTGTCGCATGTGTCTCTCCTCCCGAGGTTCCCGGCCTGTGCCGGCTTGAAGTGATCCGAGGTTACGGTTGGTCCAGAATTTTTGCAAGGGCTTGCAAAAAGAAATTCATCCGATATGGTTCAACCCATCAAGTAAATAGCTTTCTTTTAGGGGCAGTCTGCGCCAAAATTGAAAGCCCATGCAAGGATGAGCGTGAATGAGCGACGGATTGATAATTGCGGTTTGCGGCGATTCGGGGGCCGGGAAATCGACCACGACCGGGCTGCTGCGCGACGAGGGGTTCGCGCCTTATTCGCTGTCGGCCTTTTTGCGGCAAGAGGCCGAGGCGGCAATCGACACCCCCACCCGCGAACAGGTGCAAAGCCACGGCAAGAATCAGCAGGAGCGCCACGGCAATCACTATTATGCCGAGGTGCTGATCGCGAAGACCGATCTGATGGCGCAGCGCCGCGCGGTGATCGACGGGTTGCGCAACCTCGACGAGCTGGACCACCTGCGCAGGGTCGCGAGGGACAAGGGGCTGCGGCTGGTTCTGCTGGCGCTGGTGCTGGACACCGAAAGCCGCTTTCAGCGGGTGCAGGGCCGGGCCAGGGCCGGCGATCCGGCCGAGCTCGAGCGGTTTCGCAAGGACGATGCGCGCGCCAATGGCGGCGATGGCGTCTTTCAGAACAACGCCGAACTGATCACCGCCGCCGACGTGCGGATCGAGAACACCGGCGATCTCGACACCCTGCGCGGCAATCTCCGCACGGTGCTGGAACGGGCCGGCGCCATGGGCGAAAGGCAGGGCAGCGCATGACCGCGACAACCCTGACACAGAGCTTTGAGGCGCGCTCCCGCGCCGCCTGCGAGATCGTGCGCGAGGCCGGCGCGGTGGCGCTGGCGGCGTTTCGCGACCGCGGCAGCCTGTCGGTGCAGACCAAGGGCAGGCAGGACTGGGTGACCAATGTCGATCTCGAGGTCGAGGCGCTGATCCGCGACCGGCTGGGCCGCCTTTTCCCCGGAGATGCGATTGTCGGCGAGGAAACCGCCCATGAGCCGGCAAGCGGCAATACCGCCTGGGTGATCGATCCGATAGATGGCACCACATGTTTCATGTTGGGCGTGCCGCAGTGGTGCGTGGTGCTGACCTATACCATCGACGCCCGGCCAGTGGTCTCGGCGATCTACGCGCCGGTCACCGACGAGCTGTTCCATGCCACCGCCGGCGGCGGCGCCTTTCTCAACGGCGCGCCGATCCGGGTGGCCGATGCCAAGGGCATCGGCGCCGGGCTGATCGCGGTCGGGGCGAACGAACATGGCGCGCCGCACAAATCGGCGGCCTTCATCGGCAATCTGGTGGCCGACGGCGGCATGTACATTCGCGTCGGTGCCTGCGCCCTGGCGCTGTCCTATGTCGCCTCGGGGCGGCTGCTGGCGGCTTATGAGCCCAAGGTTTCGCCCTGGGACGACCTGGCCGGCATGCTGCTGGTGCGCGAGGCCGGGGGGCGCACCAATGATTTCGCCCCGTCGCTTGCCTCTGAAACGAAACGGCCGGTGCTGGCTTCGACGCCGGGGCTCTGGGATGCGGTGCGCGGGCTTTACTGACCCGAGGAACCGTTTGCGCCGCTTGGAAAATACATCATATTGTCGCGGATCATGAAGGAAAGCACCGAAACTCCCTCTGAGCGGAATGCCAGCCGCATCACCGCGATGGATGTCGCGCGCGAGGCCGGCGTTTCGCTGTCGGCGGTCTCGCGCGTCTTCACCCCGGGCGCCAGCGTCTCGGCCAAGATGCGGGTCAGGGTGATGGAAGCGGCCGACAAGCTCGGCTACCAGCCCAATGTGCTCGCCCGCAGCCTGATGACCCAGCGGACAAACCTCGTCGGTGTGATCCTCGCCAACTTCAAGAACCCGATCTACCTTACGGTGCTCGATCATTTCACCCGGGCACTTCAGGCCCGTGGCTTGCGGGTCTTGCTGCTCAACGTCTCCGACGGCCAGGATCTCGAAGAGATGGCGCGGCTGGTGCTGCAATACAGCGTTGACGGGCTGGTGGTCTCGGCGGGGTCGATCTCGCCACATATCACCGAGCAATGTCACAAGCGCCGCATTCCGCTGGTGGCCTTTGCCCGGCGTCCGCGCCGCGCCAATCTTCATGTGGTCTGCGCCGACAATGCCGCCGGCGGCCGGGTCGCCGGGGCGCGGCTGCTGCAATCGGGGCATCGGCGGTTCGGGTTCATGGCCGGACCTTCGACGGCCTCGACCACGATCGAACGGGGCAAGGGGTTTCGCGCCGCGATCGAAGAGGCGGGGCAGGGGGTGATCGCGACGACCCATGCCCGCGAATACACCTATACCGCCGGGGTCGAGAGCGCCCGCAAGCTTCTGAGCCGGGCCGAGCGCCCCGACGCGGTGTTCTGTGCCAACGACCTGCTGGCGATGGCGCTGATGGATGTGGCGCGTGACGAATTCGGCCTGACCCTGCCGCGCGACCTCTCGGTCATGGGGTTCGACGATGTCGATCTGGCCGCCGCCGCCTCCTATCGTCTGACCACCATCCGTCAGCCGCTCGAGGCCATGGTGCAGGAGACGGTCGATATCCTCAGCCACCGCATCAACACCTGGTCCGAGGGCTGGGAAACCCGGCAGCTTGCCTGTACTGCGGTCGAGCGGGCCTCGATCGCCGAGCCGCCGCCGGACTGACCTTTCGGAAACTCCGTCTCCCATTTGTCTGCGCCTGCGGCGCCGAAGGACCGCCCCATTATGGAAACGCTTGGATTGTTCCTGCTCGCCGCGCTGATCGTCGGCGCATCGAAAGGCGGGCTGGCCTCGGCGGCGGCGCTGGCGGTGCCGATCCTGTCGCTCTGGATGGATCCGCTGATGGCCGCCGGCGTGCTGTTGCCGATCTTTCTGGTCAGCGATGTGGTGGGGGTCTGGCTCTATCGCCGCGAGTTCTCGGCCAGGAACGTGGCGCTGCTGATCCCCGCAGGGTTGGTCGGGGTGATCCTCGCGACCTTTCTGGCGCCGTACATTTCCCGCAGCGTGGCCGAGATGGCGACCGGGCTGGTCGGGCTGTTCTATTGCGGCCATGCGGTCGGCAAGAAGCTGCGCGGCCGGACCGAGGTGGTGCCGTTCCGGCCTGCCAAGGGGATGTTCTGGGGTGCACTCACCGGCGTCACCAGCTTCATCTCGCACACCGGGGCGCCGCCGTTTCAGACCTTTGTGCTGCCGCAGAAGCTGCCCAAGATGCAATACGCCGGGACCAACACGCTGGTGTTTGCGGCGATCAACCTGTTCAAGCTGCCGGCCTATTCCGCCGTCGGATTGTTTGCCAACATCCATCTGCCGACGCTGCTGGCGATGGCCGCCGTCACCTCGGTCGGGGCGGTGCTGGGGCGGCGGCTGGCGCTGTGGATGCCCGAGGCGGTCTATATGTTTGTCATCCAGGCGCTGCTGTTCGTGGTTTCGGCCTATCTGGTGATCAAGGCCTCCGGCCAATTGTTCTGATCCGCGGGGCGCACGCGCCGCCCGGGCCCCGCGATTGTGTTGTATACGCTTTTGCAAGCGGTTTATATTGGGCTCTGGCGCGGCGGAAACCGGAAAGGACATGGTCCGGACCACAGAACGGACACGGCAACATGGCAGTGACATTGAGAGAGGTGGCCCTGCGTGCCGGAGTGTCGCGATCGGCAGTGTCGCGAACCTTTACCGAAGGCGCCTCGGTCTCGGCCAAGACCCGGGCCAAGGTCGAGAAGGCGGCGCGCGAACTGGGGTACAGCCCCAATGCGCTGGCCTCCAGCCTGACAACCGGGCGGACCAAGATGGTCGGGATGGTGTCGAACAACTTTCACAACCCGATCTTTCTCGAGGTCTTCGATCTCTTCACCCGCGGGCTTCAGGACCGGGGATTGCGCCCCTTGCTGCTCAACCTCACCGACGAACAGGAGCCCGAGGATTCGGTGCGGATGCTGCGGCAGTATTCGGTTGACGGGGTTGTCGTCGCCTCTTCCACTTTGCCACAGGATTTTTCCAAGGCGTTCAAGGATGCCGGCATGCCGGTGGTACACGCTTTCGGCCGCGCTTCGACCGCGCCAGAGGTGCATGTAGTGGGCATCGACAACGTGGCCAGCGGCCGGCTCGCGGCGCGAACGCTGCTGGCTCGCGGCTACCGCGACATCGCCTTTCTCGGCGGCCCGACGACGGCGACCACGACGCAGGACCGCTACACGGGCTTCATGGCCGAACTCGCCAGCCATTCCGAGGTGACGGTCAGCCATTCCTTTGCCGGGAGCTATTCCTTCGAAGCCGGGCGCAGCGAGATGATCCGGCTGCTCGAGAGCCGCCCGGCCGAGGCCTATTTTTGCGGCGATGACGTGCTGTCGATCGGGGCGCTGTCGGCGATCCAGGACTCGGGTTACAGCTGTCCCGGCGATATCGGCATTCTCGGGCTGAACGACATGGAAATGGCGCGCTGGAACAACATCAACCTGACGACGCTGCACCAGCCGATCGGCGAGATTGTCGCCTCGTCGATCGAGCTGATGGTTGCCACGTTGGAAAACAGGGAAATGACGCCGGAAGCGCGGGTCTTTTCCTGCTCGGTGGTCGAGCGGGGCACCTTGCGCCCCGCCCCCTGATCGCTATCTGAACATCGGCGGGCGGGCATCGACCCAGGCGCCTTTGTCGCGGGCCGAGTCCACCGCCTGATGCACCGCTGCCATTGACCGGACACCGGCCTCGGCGCCGGGCAGCCCGTCGCGGGCCTCACCGGCAATCGCATCGGCCAGGTCGCAATAGATGTTGGCCACCGCCAAAGGAAAGCCCTCGGGGTGGGCAATTGACACCCGGCTGAGGCGCTGCGCGTCTTCGTGCAGCCCGGCTTCGCCCTTTTCGATGATCTGGGTGCGGCCGCCGACCGGCGTGTAGATCAGCTGGTTCGGCTGTTCCGACATCCAGCGCAGCCCGCCGGTTTCGCCAAAGATCTGGATGTCGAAACCGTGCTGCCGCCCGATCGCCACGGAAGAGGTCCAGAGCCGCCCGACGGTGCCACCCGACAGGCGGAAATTGATCATGGCGTCGTCTTCCAGCTCGCGGCTGGCAATCGTCGAGGCGAAATCGGCCGAGAGCCTTTCGACCTCGTCGTCGCAGACAAAGCTCGCCATATGCAGCGCGTGAATGCCGCAATCGGCGAATTGCCCGGAGACACCGGCCATCTTGGGATCATAGCGCCAGCGCACGCGCGGATTGTCGGCGTCGGTGGCATCGCCATGGTGGCCGTGGCTGAAGTTGGTGACCACGAGCCGCACCTTGCCGATCTCGCCGGCGCGCACCATGGCGCGGGCCTGGCGCACCATCGGATAGGCCGAATAGCAGTAGTTGACCGCGCAGATACGGCCGGTCTTTTCCGCCACGCGCACGATCTCTTCGCCTTCCTCGACCGTCATGGTCATCGGTTTTTCGCAGAGCACGTTGAAGCCGGCCTCGAGAAACGCCTTGGTGATCTCGAAATGCGTGGCGTTCGGCGTGGCGACGGTGACCAGATCGATCCGGTCGTCGCGGTCTTTCTCGCCCGCCAGCATCTCTTGCCAGTCGCCATAAGACCGGTCGGCGGCGAGGCCCAGTTTCTGCGCGTAGGCGCGGCCTGCCTCGGGCCGATGATCCAGCGCCCCTGCGGTGAACTCGAACCGGCCATCCGCCAGCGCGCCCAACCGGTGTGCCGGGCCGATCTGGCTGCCTTCGCCGCCGCCGATCATGCCCCATCTGAGTTTTGCCATGTCCCTTGCCCTTTACTTGAAGCCGATGGATTCGAGGTATTCCCGGTTCGCCCGGGCATCGCCCAGCGGATCGGGATCCAGCGTCGGATCGCAATCCTGCTCGACCGTGCACCAGCCTTCGAAGCCGGCGTCAAGCAACACCTGCCGCACCGCCGGAAAATCCACGTCGCCTTCGCCGAGATTGCAGAAGATGCCCTGGCCGCAGGCCTCATAGAAGCCGGTGCGGTTCTCGATCACCCGGGCTTTGACCTCGGGGTCGATGTCCTTGAAATGCATGTAGGAAATGCGACCGATGTGTTTCTTCATGAAGGCCACCGGATCGAAACCGGCATAGGAATGGTGGCCGGTGTCGAAACAGATCTTGAGGATCTTGTCGTCGACCTCGTCCAGCAGGCGCTCCAGCTCGGGTTCGAAATCCATGAAGCCGGCGGCGTGGGCGTGGATGCCCACCGTCAGGCCGTATTCCTCGCTGCCGATCCGGGCGCTTTCCGCGATCCGGTCACGAAAGGCCTGCCATTCGGCCTTGTCCATCTGTTCGGCCTCGCCGGCGCGGCCGGCGGTGGGGGCCCGGCGCGACGAGATCGAATCGATCAGCACCATATGCCGCGCGCCATGCGCCTGGAGCGCGCGGGCGGTGCGGTGGGTCGCGTCGAGCACGTCGTCCCAGGCGGCCGGGTCGTGATAGGGGCGGAACACCACGCCGCCGATCAGCTCCAGCCCGTGTTCGGCCAGCGCCTCGCCGAGGATTGCCGGGTCTTCCGGCATATAACCCACCGGCCCCAGCTCGATCCCCGTGTAGCCGGCCTCGGCGTTCTGCCGCAGCACCTCGCGCCACGCCGGGTTGCGCGGGTCGCCGGCGAATTCGACACCCCAGGAGCAGGGCGCATTGCCAATTCTGATTGTCATGTGATCTGACCTCTGAATCTCAGTAATCGTTGATGTCTGTCCAGGCCTCGGCATCGGCCGAGGCCAGCGTGGCGGCGATCACCCGGTTGACCTCATGCCCGTCGCGGAACGTCGGCCAGAGTGCCTTGCCGGCGTGGATCGCGGTCAGGAAATCCTTGGCCTCGATGATGATCTGATCCTGGTAGCCAGTGCCATGGCCAGGGCCCTGGCAGAACGGCTGGTAGTCGGGATGCGCCGGGCCGATGAGGATCTTGGTGAACCCTCGCGTCGCCTCCGGCCCCTCCATGCGATAGAGCCAGAGCGCATTCTGATCCTCCTGGTCAAAGCGGATCGCGCCCTTGGTGCCCGAAATCTCGTAGGCATAGCCCATCTTGCGGCCGGTGGAGACCCGGCTGAAATACATCTGCCCCATGGCGCCGTTCTCGAAGCGGCACATCAACTGGGC
Organism: Marinovum sp. PR37; assembly: GCF_028807375.1. Lineage (NCBI taxonomy): Bacteria > Pseudomonadati > Pseudomonadota > Alphaproteobacteria > Rhodobacterales > Roseobacteraceae > Marinovum > Marinovum sp. PR37. The sequence continues at coordinate 42,654 of NZ_JARAML010000016.1, forward strand.
ATGGTCATCGTTGGTCACTTCGCCGCCGGGGCGAGCGCGGTGGACCGTCTCATGCGTGCCGATCAGGCGCGCGATCGGCCCGATCAGCGCCAGCGCGCCATTGATCATATGCGGCGCGAGATCGCCCATCGTGCCATTGGCCATGCCGGTCGTGCGCCAGGTGGCCGGGGCCTCGGGATCGGCATAGAAATCCTCGGTATGTTCCCCGCGAAACCAGGTGATCTCTCCGATCACACCATCGGCGATCAATTGCCGCGCGAATTGGCTGGCCGGGGTACGGATGTAGTTGAACCCGACCATGTTGACCACGCCCGCGGCCTCGGCGGCGGCAACCATTGCGGCGCTTTCGTCGAGCGAGGCCCCCAGCGGCTTTTCGCAGAACACCGGCTTGCCCAGCTTGAACGCCGCTTCGGCAATTTCGCGGTGGGTTTCCTGCGGGGTGGCGATGACCACGGCCTCGACCGCGGGGTCATTGACCAGCACGCGCCAGTCATCGGTGCCGCGGGCGAAACCATAGGCGGCACGATAACGTTCCGCACTTTGCGGGGTGGTGGCGCAGACCATTTCCAGGCGCGGCTTGAGCGCGGTGTCGAAGATCGCCCCGACAGAAGACATGGCGACCGCATGCGCCTTGCCCATGTAACCGCCCCCCAGAATGCCGATGCCGATCTCAGCCATCGTTTTTCCTCCCTCTGTCCATTTTCGTTTTGCAACCGGTTGCAAAACAGGTATCGTGACTCTAGACATCTCGCAAGTCCGATTTCGCCAGAGATCGAAATTTCCCAGGGAGGGTTCGCGCAAATGAAAACGACAGACGGCACCGTTCGGCTGACCACGGCCCAGGCGATCATTCGCTGGCTGACCAATCAGTATATCGAGATCGACGGCCGGGAGCAGCGGCTCTGCGGCGGCGGATTCGGCATCTTCGGCCATGGCAATGTGACCTGTCTCGGCGAGGCGCTGAACCGGGTGCATGACGAACTGCCGCTCTATCGCGGTCAGAACGAGACCAGCATGGGCTTTGCCGCGGCCGGCTATGCCAAAGCCTGGCTGCGCCAGCGCTTCATGTTCTGCACCGCGTCCGCCGGGCCAGGCACCGCCAACCTGCTGACGGCCGCCGGGCTGGCCCATGCCAACCGCCTGCCGATGCTGATGCTCTGCGGCGATACCTTCATCACCCGGCTGCCCGATCCGGTGTTGCAGCAGATGGAGAACTACAACGACCCGACATTCGGCGTGAACGATGCCTTCAAGCCGGTCAGCCGCTACTGGGACAGAATCAGCCACCCGGCGCAGGTGATCCAATCGCTGCCCGCCGCCATCGCGACGATGCTCGACCCGGCCGATTGTGGCCCGGCCTTCCTCGGGCTGCCGCAGGACGTGCAGGGCTGGACCTATGACTATCCGGAAGCCTTCTTTGCCAGGAAGGTGCACCGCATCCGCCGCCAGTCACCGGATCAGGCCGAGATTGCCGATGCGGTGGCGGCGCTGAAAGCGGCCGAACGGCCGATGATCATCGCTGGCGGCGGGGTGCAATATTCCCGCGCGGTGCAGGAGCTGACCGGCTTTGCCGAGGCGCATCAGATCCCGGTGGTCGAAACCATTGCCGGCCGCGCCAACATGCTGGCAACGCATCCGCTCAACATCGGGCCCATCGGCGTGACCGGCTCGGAAAGCGCCAATGCGGTGGCGGAACGGGCCGATGTGATCCTGGCTGTCGGCACCAGGTTGCAGGATTTCACCACCGGCTCGTGGACCGCTTTCGACAAGGAGGCGAAAATCGTCGCCATCAACGCCGCGCGCCACGACGCCGGCAAACATATGTCGCTGCCGGTGGTGGGGGATGCGAAACTGTCGCTGACCGCGCTGAGCGACGCGCTGGACTATACGACACCCGAGGATTGGCAGGGCTTTGCCCGGGAAGAGCGTGCCAAATGGGATGACTACGTCGCCGAGAACGTCAGACCCGGCAACCGGCCGAATTCCTATGCCCAGGCGATCGGCGTGGTGAACGAGCTTTGCGATCCGCGCGACCGTGTGGTCGCCGCCGCGGGCGGGCTGCCTGCCGAAGTCGCCGCCAACTGGCGCACGCTCGAGACCGGCACGGTGGATGTCGAGTTCGGCTTTTCCTGCATGGGTTACGAGATCGCCGGCGCCTGGGGCGCGCGCATCGCCCAGATGCAGCAGGCGCCCGAGCAGGACACCATCACCTTTTGCGGCGACGGCTCTTACATGATGCTGAATTCCGATCTCTATTCTTCGGTGCTCAGCCGCAAGAAACTGATCGTCCTGCTGCTGGACAACGGCGGTTTCGCCGTCATCAACAAGTTGCAGAACAACACTGGCAACGAAAGCTTCAACAACCTGCTGTCGGATTGCCCGACAATTCCCGAGCCGTTTGGCGTGGATTTCGTGGCCCACGCGGCCTCGATGGGGGCGATGGCGGAAAAGGTCGCCAATCCGGCCGAGCTTGGCGCGGCCTTCCAGCGCGCCAAGGCCTCCGACAAGAGCTATGTGATCGTGATGGATGTCGACGCCTACGACGGCTGGACCACCGAAGGCCATGCCTGGTGGGAGGTCGGCACGCCGCATGTCTCCGAGGACGCGAAGGTGCGCCAGGCGCATGAAGATTGGGAAGCCACCCGCGAACGCCAGCGGAGGGGGGTGTGATGACCGGCCTGATCGACGGCATCTGCAAGGGTAATTTCGCGGTCTTCGGCCGGGCGGGCATGGACATGTTCGCCGATCCGCCGGGCACCCGCGCCGACGAGGCCGAAACCTTCCGCGCCGATCTGGGCGGATCTTCGGCCAATATCTGCGCCGGGTTGTGCAAGCTCGGCATGCAATCGGCGCTGATCACCTCGGTTTCTGACGATGCGGCCGGGCGGTTCTGTACCAAGCGGTTGCAGCATTACGGCGTCGATACGCAATACCTCAAGGTGCTGGGTGACGAATACCGGATATCTCTGGCCGTCTACGAAAGCTGCATCGAGGATTTCCAACTGGTGATCTATCGCAACAACGCGGTGGACTTCCAGGTGACGGAAGCGGACGTCGACCGGGTCGACTACAGCCGTTTCGGCGCGCTGATCACCGCCGGCACGGTCTTTGCCGCCGAGCCATCGCGCGGCTCGACCTTCCGCGCCTTCGAAAATGCCCGAAAGGCTGGGCTGCCGGTGATCTTCGACATCGATTACCGCCCCTACAGCTGGCCCTCGGCCGAGGTTGCCTCGGAGGTGCTGACCCGCGCCGGCGAGGAAAGCGACCTGATCGTCGGCAATGACGAGGAATTCGGCTTCATGGCCGGCGGCCTCGACAAGGGGCTGGCCAAGGCCCGCGAACTGGCCGCCAAGGGCAAGCTGGTGATCTACAAGATGGGCCAGGCGGGCGCGATCACCTTTGCCGGTGGTGAGGAAATCCGCACCGGCATCTATCCGGTCACCGCCGTCAAACCCAATGGCGCCGGCGACAGCTTCATGGCCGGCCTGCTGGCCGCCATCGCCGAGGGCCGCCCGCTGAAAGAGGCGGTGCTGCGCGGCTCGGCCTGCGCCTCCATCGTGGTCAGCCAGCCCGGCTGCGCCCCCGCCATGCCCACAACCGCCGCGCTCGATGCCTTTCTGGCAGAGCGCAATGGCCCCACTGACGTCTGAAAGGAATCGCCATGCATATCGCGCCGCATGACAACCAGAACAAACCCATCGTCGATGTCGATCACGACCTCGTGCCACTGAACTATTTTAACATCGTCAAGCTGAGGCGTGGCGAGACCTTCGAATATTCGGTGCCCGGCTACGAGACCTGTATCGTCCCCGCCACCGGCACCGTGGACGTCGATATCGATGGCGCGGGTTTTTCCGAGCTGGGCCATCGCGGCGAAGACGTCTGGGATGGCGATCCCGAAGGCGTCTATGTGCCGGTCGGGGCCAAGGTGCGCATGACCTGCATTTCCGATGCCACCGAAACCTTCATCGCCGGCGCCAAATACGACCGCGTGCTCGAGCCGTTCGACGTGCGGGTGCCCGATCTCGACCTTGTGCAATACGGCTCGGACGACACCAAGACCCACCGCAAGATCAAGCATATCCTCGGCGCCAACCAACATGACAAGGTCGGCCGCCTGCTGGTGTCGGAGCTCTTTACCGTGGGCGCGGGCGGCTGGTCGGGCTTTCCCTCGCACAAGCATGACACCGACCGTCTGCCCGAGGAATCGCGGCATGACGAAACCTATAATTTCCGCTTCAAGCCGAACTACGGCTCGGGGCTTCAGATGCTGCAACGCGACGACAACGAGCCGGGCGACGCCTATCACATCATGGACCGCTCGACGATCCTGATCGACAATGGATATCATCCTTGCTGCGCGCTGCCGGGGTATCAGATGTATTATTTCACCATCCTCGGCGGGCTCTCGCAGCGTTCGCTCAAGCAGTATTTCCAGCCGACCCATGCCGAGCAGCTGCACACCATTCCGGGCATCATGGACATGGTGGCCAAGTTCAAATGACGCTGGTCACGCTTTCGGAGGTGCTGCAACCGGCGCTCCGGCAGGGCCATGCGGTGGCGGGCCTCGTCTGTCTCGGCTGGGAGGACATGCGCGCCTTTGTCGCCGCCGCCGAGGCCGAGCAATGCCCGGTGATCCTGCAAGCCGGGCCGGGCTGTCGCGCGCATACGCCGCTGCCGGTGCTGGGCGCGATGTTCCGGCAACTGGCCGAGGCCGCCACAGTGCCAGTGGTGGCGCATCTCGATCATGGCTACACCGCCGAAGACTGCCGGATGGCGATCGACTGCGGCTTTACCTCGGTGATGTTCGACGGTTCGCGCAAGCCGCTGGCCCAGAACATCGCCGAAACCGCGGCCATTGCCGAAATGGCGCATGCGGCGGGCGTATCCTGCGAAGGCGAGATCGGCTTTGTCGGCTATGACGGCGGCGAGACCTCGGCCGGGACCGACCCGGCGGAGGCGGCCAAATTTGCCCGCGAGACCTCCGTCGATGCGATGGCGATCTCGGTCGGCAATGTGCATCTGCAACAGGACGCCGGCGCCGGGCTCGACGAGGCGCGCATCCGTGCCATCGAGGCGGTGACCGATGTGCCGCTGGTGATCCACGGCGGCTCGGGCGTGCCGATCACGCAGCGCCGGCGGTTGGCGCGGGGTTCGCAAATCTGCAAGTTCAACATCGGAACCGAGCTGCGCATGGCCTTTGGCGCGGCACTGCGCGCGGCGGTCGAGAAAGACCCGAACCGGTTCGACCGGGTGGAGATCCTGAAGGACACCCACGACCCGGTTGTTGCCGCCACCCGTCAGGTGCTGCGGGCGTTCAAGGCGGAATCACCGGGGTGACACGCGCCCAGGAGCAGGCGCGTGTCACCGAGCTCAGGCAGCCCGACCGCCGGGGTTCAGTGCGACCGCTTGCGGCCGTTCTGGTCCGCGATCTCGCGGCGCAGGCGCGCAACGGCCCAACCCTCGGCCAGCGCCTGGCGCAGTACGTCCTGCTGGCTCGGCGGGGCCATGCCCGACAGCGGCGAATCGATGTCGAGATTGGCCGGAAAGGGATAGCCCTCGGCAGTGGCCGCCACCACGGTGTCGGCCTCGCGCGCGGTCAAGGTGCCGGCGGCAAGCAAGGCCTTGAGGTCGTCATAGACCGCCAGGGTGATGCGGCTGCGATCGACGATCTCGATCGAACGGCCATAGGCCGAGCCCACCTGCATCAGATTGGCAAAGCGATGGATATCGGCGGTCTTGTTGTCGCCCGCAGCATGGAAGGTCGCCGGGTTGAAGAACAGCATGTCTCCCTTCGCCAGCGGCAGCTGCACATGCGCCTCCTCGAAGAACGCGCGGAACTGCGGCAGCAGCACCGCGATATAGCCGGGCAGGTAGCTCTGCGAATAGGGCAGAAGCTTGGTCGGCCCGCTCTCGATCGGCATGTCGCTGTGCGCCACAGCGCCCTGCAAGGTCAGCGCCGCCGACAGCGCATGTTGCGAGGCCGGAGTGCGCTTGAGCGTTTCGACGTCCTGAAACCCCATGTGATAGTCGCGGTGCGCGGTCTGCGCCTTGCCGCCGGGGCGGACGACATTGGCCTGAAAGGTGATCTGATAGCCCGTTCCGAGCCAGCTTTCGCTAACCGCGCGGGTCAGTTCGTTGGCATTGTAGCGGGCATAGAGCGCCGGCGCCTTCATGCAGAGCTTTTCATGCGCGTTCCAGACCCGGCTGTTGGCGCCAGCGGTTGCGAAATGGTCGCCTTTTCCGGTACTTCCGGCCTCTTCCTCAGCGATGATCGCATTCAGCTCTTCGGTAACGGCGTCGACGAGCCCGGTGTCGGCATACCCCTTGCGAATGGCGATGATGCCGGGACCGGAGAGGAAAGCCCGGTTCCATTCCGCCATCACCAGCCGCGCCTGCGCCGGATCGGCCATCGCCTGCCGCATGGCATCGCCGTCATAAACCGGGATGTTGCTCGCGATTTCGGTGGCATGGGGGTAGTCTTCAGCCGGGGTCTGATGCGCCGTGTGGCGCTTGAAGGCCTCGAGGTCGCAATCGCGGTCATCGAGCCATACCGTGGGCCGGCCGGTCTGTTGGTCGAGCATCTGTTGTCCTCCCGTGGTTGCACGTCCGACATCGAGACTAGGCAGCCAGTCGCACCCGGTCGCCGGGCAAATCCATCAAAAATACATCAGGCCCATGTCACACCGCTTCTCGATCAAGGAAATCGCGCATCAGGCCGGGCTCAGCACGGCCACCATCGACCGGGTGATCAACCGCCGCCCCGGGGTGCGTCGCCAGACCGCCAACCGCGTGCATGCCGCCATCCGCGAGCTCGAGGCGCAGGAGGCGCAATTGGCGATGTCGGGGCGCAAGCTGATGATCGATCTGCTGGTCGAGGCACCGCAGGCCTTTCTCGACGCCTTGCAGAGCGCGCTGCGCCAAGAGCTGCCCCTGATCCAGACCGCGATCTTTCGCGCCCGCAGCGATCTGCGCGCGCGATTCCCGACCGAGGCGCTTGTCGCCGGGCTGGAGCGGGCAGGAAGGCTGAAAAGCGATGGCGTCATCCTCATGGCCCCGGATACCGCGCCGATCCGCGCGGCGGTGGCGCGGCTGGCCGCAAGCGCAGTGCCGGTGGTGACCCTCGCCACCGACATGCCCGGCTCCGCGCGCGCCGGCTATGCCGGGCTCGACAACCGGCTGACCGGCGAAACCGCAGCCTGGCTGATGTGCCGGCTGATCGCCGGGCGAACGGCGCCGCATATCCTCGTCACCCAGCGCAACGATGCCTTTCGCGGCGAGGCCGAGCGCGCCGAGGGCTTCCGTGCCGCCATGGCCCGGCACCGGCCCGATGCGGCGATCACCCTGCTGGTGCAGGGCAAGGCGGGGGCGGATTTCGCCACGCAGGTCGCAGAGCGCTCGCACCAGAGCCCGCCCGCCGGGCTTTATTCGATCGGCGGCAGCAATCGGGCGCTGGTGCAGGCCTTTGCCCGGCACGGGCTGCCGCGACCGGCGATGATCGGCCATGATCTCGACCCGGAAAACCGCGCGCTTCTGGCGGATGAGGCGCTGGATGCGGTGCTTTATCACGAGCTGACCGACGACATCCGCCACGCCTTGCAGGTCTTTCTGTCGGTGCACAGCCAAGGTGCGGTGCCGATGCCGGAAAACGGCACGCCGCTGCGGGTCATGTTGCCGCCGATGATGGCCGGGCCGGCGCGATCCGAAGCCTGAGCCCGGTTACACGCCGCTCATCAGCACATCGATGGCCCGCGTGATGGCATCGCCCTGATCGGCGACCTGCCCCCGGCGGCGCAGATCGGCGCGGCGCACCGCAGCAATCAGCCGAGTGGCCAGCACAAGCGCGCGACCGTCAAATCGGATCTCGGGATTGAGATGCCGGACCGCAGGGTACTCGGGCAGCAGCGGGATCACCACGACGGCAGGATCGGGCGGCAGAAGATCGCTTTCCACCACCACCATCAGAACGCCGCTGTATTCTGCGATGTCGAAGCGGCTCAGCGGCTCCATGTCGCCCCGCCGGGCGCAGCGATGATCTCGGCCAGCGGATGGCCATGGCGTTCGTGCCAATCCGCCTGTGCCGCAAAGGCCTCGGCATTGTCCTTCAGCCAGTGCCGGTGCCGGGCCTCGGCCACGGCATGGCGCAGCGCCTGATCGGCCACCGCCGAGACATTGATGCCAAGCTCTCGGGCATCGGCCAGCGCCGCGGCATCAAGCGTGAGAGAGGTCTTGCGTCGGGGGGCAGGGGTCATGAATAGGGCTCCGCAAATATACCGCTAATGTATACCGCGCCGGCATCCGCTTCAAGCCCTGTGGCAAGGCGCGGCCTATTGGCCGGTCCTCAGCCGCGCCGCCACCTCGGCCATGGTCAGGGCTGCCTCGATACTGTCGATCACCGGGATGCCATGCCGGGCAGACAGGGCTCTGGCGCGGCCGGTCAGCCCGCCGGAGCCGAGGATGATTGCCCCGGCGCCGTCGAAGTTGCGGGCGTCCTGGATCGTCGCGTCGAGCTTGCGGGAAATCTCCGCCCCGCCCGCCGCCGCCGAGGCGACGCCGATCCCGGCGGCGCGCACCGTGCAGATATCGCCGGCGCCCAGGGCCGCCACCAGCGCGCGGATCCCCGGCACCATGGTGTCGACCGTGGTGACGATGGCGATGCGCGGCGCGAACAGCCGGGCCACGGAAATTGCCGCCTCGGCCGCGCAGACGATCGGCGCCTCCAGAAACCGCCGCCCGCCGCTGACCGCGATATCGTCGAAACAGGCCATGACATAGGCGTCATAGCCGGGATGCCGCGACAAGAGGTCGATGGCCAGGGGTTCGGCCACCGCCCGGTCGGCCCGGGTCTCGATCGAGCGCGGGCTGCCTTCGGGGTGCAAGACCCGGGCCGATGTGGCCCGGTCGAGCACCCCGGTGGCGGCATCGGAGACAAGGCGCGTGACCTCGGGATTGCCGTTGGGGTTGACGACGAGGATGCGGCGCAGAGCGGTCTGCTCTGTGGCGCGGGGTGAAACTGCGGTGTCCATCTCAGCGCCCCGCAGCCATATCGGGCAGGAAGAGCGCGATCTGCGGCACCGCCACCAGCAGCGCGGCAAAGACGATCATGATGATCACGAAGGGCGTCGCGCCGCGGATCACGTCGTTGAAATCGCCGCCGCCCTTGCGCACGCCCTGGACCACAAAGAGGTTCATGCCGACAGGGGGCGTGATCAGACCGATCTCGCACATCACCACCACGAAGACCCCGAACCACACCGGATCGACCCCGAGAGCGGTAACCATCGGCACCGCGATCGGCACGGTCAGCACCAGCATCGACATGGCGTCCATGAACATGCCGAGGATGACGTAGAACACCACCAAGAGCAGCAGAAGCGTGGTCTGCGACAGGCCCAGCCCGGTCACCCAGCGGGTCACCGCCTGGGTGCCGCCGGTCATCGACAGGGTCACGTTCAGCAGCAGCGCGCAGACAATCACCAGGATCACCATGCCCGAGGTGCGGGCCGACTGGATGAAACAATTCTCCAAGAGTTCCCAGCTCAGCCGGCCGCCTTTCCAGACGAAGTAGAAGGCCGCGATCACGCCGAGCGCGGCGCTTTCGGTGGGTGTCGCAAGCCCGCCGTAGATCGAGCCCATGACGATGCCAAAGATCACCGCCGGCGGCACGAGATGGCGCAGGAGGCGGCGTTTCTCCTCTTTCGAGACCTGCGGCGCGGCGGAATTGCGGCCCGCATCCGGATAGCTGAAGGCGACATAGGCCGAGAACAGCAGGGTCAGCAGCACGCCGGGCAGGATGCCGGCAATGAAAAGCTGCCCGACCGAGACATTGGCCAGCGAGCCATAGACCAGCAGGTTGACCGACGGCGGGATCAGAATGCCGAGCGTGCCGCCGGCGGCCAATGTGCCAAGCGCCGGGCGTACCGGATAATCGCGTTCGCCAAGCGCCGGCAGGGCGATGGTGCCGACCGTCGCGGCGGTGGCGACCGAAGAGCCCGAGGTCGCCGAAAACAGCGCGCAGGTGCCGATATTGGTGTGCAGCAGACCGCCGGGCAGGCGCCCGAGCCAGACCGCCAGCGTCTCGAACATGCGGTCGGCGATGCCCCCGCGCAGCAACAGCTCGCCCAACAGCATGAACAGCGGGATCGCGGTCATCACCGGGTTGTTGAGCGTGCCCCAGACAACGCCGCCCATGGTTTCGACCAGCGGCATGCCATAGGCCATATAGCCGCCGACACCGCCCACGGTCAGGATCGACACCGCCACCGGCATCGACAGGAACATCAACAGCAACATGACCATGAAGCCGGTGAAAATGACGGTAATGCTCATGCCCGTGCCTCCAGATCGGAAAGTTCGGCTTCCAGTTCGTCCTCGACGGTTTCCGGCGCGAAATCTCGGGTCAGCGCCGCGCCATTGCCGCGCCCGGCCAGCGCCAGGGCGCGCAGGGCCAGCAGGATGGTCGCGAGAGTGAAGACCCCCATGCCGATCATCCAGAACATCTGCGGCCAGATCAGCGGCGTCATCCAGGGCGTCTGCGCCACCGAGCCGAACATCTGGGTTTCCTGCACCGTGCGGACGGTAAAGACCGCCAGAAAGATCGCCAGCGCCGCAAGCGACACCGCCGACAGAAGGTTCAGAACCGCCTGCGCCCGTTCCGGCATCCGCATGTGCAGCAGGTTGATCCGGATATGGCTACGCTCGACCGCCGTTACGGCAAAGCAGAGGGGAGCCCCGATGGCGATGGCATAGCCCGAAAGCTCGTCCACCCCGGCCAGCGAATGATTGAGAAGTTTGCGCAACACGGTCTCGGCCGCGATGACGACGCAGAGCGCCGTCATCATCAGACCGAAGACAATCGCACATATTCGCGAATAGGTCTTCATCGGTAAATCCCTCCCTCTGACGTTGCCTTACAGGCCCAGCTTGGCGCCGACCGAAGCCATCCAGTCAGCCTCGCAGCTTTCGTTCACGGCATTGCATTGCTTGGTCCAGGCCGGCAGCGACGAGCCGACCAGCGCATCCGAGACGGCCTTGAGATCGGCGTCGGACACCGGCACGCTTTTCAGCGAATACTCGGTGCCATGTTCGCAGGGGGCCTGCCCGGTGTTGCAGTTCATCGCATCGACATAAAGCTCTTCGGAATAGGCCCAGACGTCGCTTACCAGCGTGTCGATGGCGCCTTGCAGCTTGTCCTGCTGTTCGCCGTCCAGCGCGTTCCAGCTGTCGAGGTTGATGGCATATCCGTTCACCGCCAGTTGCAGCGCGATCGGCAGCACGGTGGTGGTGACCTCGGGCCAGCCGGCGGAATTGGCCGAAGACGGCCCGGTGATCGCGCAATCGACAACCCCGCGCGCCAGCGACTGCTGGACCTCGCCAAAGGGCAGCGGGATGCCGGTGGCGCCGAACTGGCCGACAAAGGCGGCGGCGGATTGATCGCCGACCCGCACCTTCAGACCTTCGAGATCGGCAAGGCCGCCGATTTCCGGCTTGCAGAAGATCACCTGCGGGCCGGCCGGCCAGACACCCAGCAGCTTGGAATTGAAGCGCTGCTGAACCGCGGCGTCCACCACCGGCAGGAAGGCCTCGGTATGCGCCTTGCCGCTGGCGTAATCCGGGTTCTGGCCAACGAGATCGAGGCCCAGCATGGTGGGCTCGTCGCGGCTGACCTGCGGGCCACGGAAGGAAACGATGTCGAACAGACCGGTGCGGATCACCCGCATGCCGTCATTGTCGGGAATGCCGGCGACATCGACCGGCAGATATTCCACCGTGGCATCGATGCCCGAGGTCTCGGCGAAATTCTCGAAGAAGGGCTGTTCCTTCTGTTGCTGGATCAGGCCGGATCCGACCGGCTGGCCCAGAACGCGCAGCGAGACGGGCTCGGCTGCGGCGGCCTGGGCGAGACAGATCAGGGCGGTGGTGGCAAAGAGTGAACGCATGGCAATGTCCTTTCACGTGGGCATGAGTCGCGGTGTCGTTACACTGTCATGAAAACTCATTTTCATAGTTTCACAAAGAACTTTTCGCGAAAGAAACGTTATTTTCTTCATTCGGGGCCGCAACGCGCGGAATTCGGGCAATTTCCCGGGCCCGGGCCCAGGCGGAAAAACCGCCCTCGGGCTCAGAGTTCGCGCAACAGGTCGTTGTAGTTTTCGATCGATTGCAACCTTTGGCGGCCCGAATCAGCCGCCAGCTCGATGGTCCTGTTGGTGATCAGATTGATCAGCGCCATGACGCTCACATGGCTGAACAGCGGCCCCGACGACCGGGTTGCGCAGCGGAAATGCCAGCCTGCGCCGCGGTTGGCCGCCACCCCTTCGTCGGTGATCAGCGCGATCTCGGCCCCGGTCGCGGCAATCGCCGCCAGCAGTTCGTCGAAACCGGCGATCCGGCGGCGCAGCCCGAACAGGACCACCACATCGCGCTCGGTCATCCGCGCCACATGTTCGCCCATGGTCTGGCCACCGCCGGGCACCGGAACCGCATCGTCAATCGCCTGAAGCAACTGCCATTGCAGGTATGTCGCCAGAGAATTCGAGGCGCGATAGCCCACACACCAGACCTTGCGCGCAGCCAGCAGCGCCTCGGCCAGCCGATCGATATCATCGCGCGAGACATCGCCGATGGTGTCGCGCAGATTGCGGATATCGCTGTCCAGATAGCTCTCGGGATCGGCCATATCGGCCTGACCGGCATGTTGCAGATAAAGCCGCGATCCGCTGCTGGCCTCGTCGCGGGCGTCGCGCCGGGCATCTTCGTAGGATTTGTAGCCCAGCCGCCGGACAAAGCGCGTCACCGTCGCGTTCGACACCCCAGCCAGCGCCGCCAGTTCCGAGGCCGAGTAGCTGGCCAGTTCACCGGGGAAATCGCAGACCAGCTCGCCCAGCCGACGCTCCGCCGGGTGCAACTCGGGAAGTTTGCGGCGCACACGGGCAAGAAAGGACTGGTCGGGCATCGCGGCCTCCATGAAAACACATTTTCATGGATACGGGCTGCGGCGCCGTTTGCCAAGCCTTCTGTGTCAGCCGCCAAAGCCGGTGCGGCCGGCGCCCGCCTTGCCGAAGCCGCCGCGGGAGGTGGCGGTGGCGCGGGTCATCGGCGTCTTGCCGACGGTCGAGGCCGGGCGGGTGAACTGCGATGTGTTCAGCTTCGCCGCGCCCTTGTTGGTGGAAAAGGTGCTCGACCGGGCGGCATTGGTAAAGCGGCCATCGGAGGTCTTGTAAAGCGGCTGCGACGCCGCCATGCCGGAGCGGCCGCCCAGCATGTTGCCGATCAGATAGCCCGCCAGCAACGGCATGAATATGCTGCCGGATCCGCCCTGGGTCGCCGTGGCCTCGGAGCCGCAGGCGCCCTCGCCATGCTGCTCTTCGCAGACCGCAAGACTGTCGTAACGCGGCGCGGCCTCCACGTGCAGGGCCTCGGCCTCGGCAAAGGCGGTTTCGCACTGCTGCGCGGTGAACGCGCTGTTCAGCCCGGCCGCGTCGCGACAGCTTTGCAGATCGGGAAAGGCGGCGGCATCGACCTTTTCCTCTTCGCAGCCGGCCAGGGTAAAGGCGGCCGCGCCGACAATCGCGATGGCAACCCGTTTCGAACGTTTGGTCATGACAATCAGCTTTCTGCCAGGAGGCGGTTGGTGGTTCAGGCCTTGATATAATGCGGTTTGAACCGCGACAAATCCTGGGTGATGCGCGAACGGTCCTCGCGCAGCCCGATGCCGGCGCAGCTCTGGCCTATGATCCAGGCACCGATCACCGGGCGGAAGCCATCGAACTCCGGCAGCGGCGCATAGGCCTGAAGGATACGGGGGTGTTCGGCATAGTCGGTGTTCTGCGACTGTTCGGTGACGGCGCCGGCCTCGACGATCGCCACCGAGGCGCCTTCGCGCGACAGGATCGGCTTGCTCACATGCCCCGTCGCCAGCTGTGCCTCGGCCCGGCCAAAGGCTTCGGCGACATCGGCGGGCGCGGCGCCACGCCCGGCCAGGGCCCCGGCGACATCGGTCTCGAAAAACGCCGGCAACAGGTTCGGATGACCTTCGAACATCTGCCAGAGCACCGGCAGCAGCCCCTTGTTCGACAACAGCGCCTTCCAGGCGGGTTCCAGAAACAGGCAGCCGGAGCCGGCGATCTGCTTGGCATAATCGTCGCGCAGCAGGTCTTCCCAGGGGTAGAGCTTGAACAGTACCGCGATCCGCCGGTTCTGATCGTCGAGAAACTGGCCGTCGTCGCTCAGCGCGATCTTGTCGAGATCACAATAATGCGCCCCCATCCCGGCCTCCCGCGCGGCCCAGCCCATGGCCTCGACCGTGCCGTAATCTTCCGGGTTGCCGGCGACGGCGGTAAAATGCAGATCGCTGTCCGGCGCGAAGACCTCGGCAAACCGCGCGACAAGCGCCTCGTGGATGCCATTGAACTGGTCGCTGCCCTCGGCCAGCACACCGGCCGCGAGCTGATCTTCGAGCCATTGCCACTGAAAGGCCGCGCTCTCATACAGCGAGGTCGGCGTATCGGCGTTGTATTCCAAGAGCTTGGCCGGCCCGGTGCCGTCATAGGCGAAATCGAACCGGCCATAGATCTCGGGGTCGCCGTTGCGCCAGCTCTCGGCCACCAGATCGCGATGCGCCTCGGGGATCGCCAGCCGCTCCATCAGCGCCTCGCTGCCGATGATCTCCGCCACGGCCTCGCGGCACATGGCATGCAGTTCGGTGGCCGGATCTTCGAGATCGGTCTCGATCTGTTCGATCGAAAAGGCATAGGCCGAGGTTTCGTCCCAATAGGGCTCCCCGTGCATGTCGGCAAAGCTGAAGCCGACCTCTTCGGCATGCGCCCGCCAATGCGGCCGTTCGGGCAGGGTGATCTTTTGCATGTGAAGGCTCTCCGGTGGTCCGGGCCGGTGTAGACGGTTTTGCGGCGGGCAACCAGAGGCTCCCGCCGCCGATCCGCGCGATAGTCAAACCGATGGGCTCAGGGGGAAGGCGCTGATTTCATACTGCGTGCGCCAGATCTCGCCCGCCCGCAGCGCAACACCCGCCGCCCGGTCCGCAACACTGTCGTCGAACGGCGCGATGCCCCGGTCGAACAGGCTCGAGACCGGCTCGACCCCCAGCCCGGTGAATTGGCCCAGCCCCGGGGATCTCGCCCCCGGGATTGGCCAGCCAGAGCAGGCAATGCGGCAGATCCTCGGCCGCCCAGGTCAATCTGACACCCGCCGCTTCCCCGGCATAGCGCAGGGCGACCTCGCCCTCGCAGTCCCAGATCTGCACCAGCGCCTCGCGCTGCCGGGGAAACTCCGCCGGAAAGCGAAATTCCGTCCCGTCGAGACAGGCGACCGGGCCGCCCTTCGTGACCTGCGCGCCGGGCACGGGAGTCAGCGTCGGCGGCGCCAGCGCCTTTGGCAGGGTGGTCGCCTGCTGCCCGCCGGTCCAGTCCAGCGTCACGCCGGCGCCGCCTTCAGGCAGGCGAAAGATCGGGTGCAGGCCCAGCGGCAGGCAACAGTCGCTCGCGGCGGTGATCTCCAGCCCGAAGGTCACGCTGGGGCTGTCCGGGCTCAGCCGGACGCTGCGCGCCACCTGCGCGATATCATGCCCCGCCGGATAATCGATCGACAGCCGCGCGCTGCCGCCGTCGGCCGCGTCCAACCGCCAGACCGCATTGCTGCAAAATCCGTGGTGCTGCGGATCGGCGGGCGAGGTGCCAAAGGGCACACACGGCCATTCGCCGCCCAGCTCGGCCAGGTGCGGCGACAGGTCGGGGCTGTCCTCGGGCCGGGCTCGCCCGCTCCATTCCGCTTCGGCCAGCGGCGCGAACTTGCGGCCGTCGGGCAGGGTGAACGTCAGATCGTGAAGGATGGCGCCCAGCGGGCTGACCGCCGCGCTGCAATGCGCGGTTTTCAGCGGCGTCCAGCCGTCGCGCGGGGTGGACGGATGCGGGGGGATGTCAGGCATGAGAACGCTCCGGGTTGGCGACTGCCCGGCCGGGAATGGCGTGCGGGCGCAGATGGTTGCGCTATCAGTGGCATTTCGCACGGGGTTTTCCAATCGGATATCTCGTGCCTGCGGCCGTCACACCCCGAGATAGCGTTCGGTCGTCTGCGCATCGAGATCGGCAAAGTCGCCCTGCCAGACGCTGCGCCCCTTTTCCACGATCACCGCCGCATCGGCCACGCCGCCCAGCTCGCGGATCGATTTGTCGATCAGCAGGATCGCCAGCCCGGTCTCCGCCTTGAGCCGGGCGATGGCGGCCCAGATCTCCTGCCGCACCACCGGGGCCAGCCCCTCGGTCGCCTCGTCGAGGATCAGCAGGCGCGGGTTGGTCATCAGCGCGCGGCCGATCGCCAGCATCTGCTGCTCGCCGCCCGAGAGCGAGGCCGCGGTCTGATCGCGGCGCTCGGCCAGCCGCGGGAACAGCGCGGCGACGGCGGCGAAATCCCAGGCGCCGGGCCGCGCGGCGGCCAGCAGGTTTTCCGCAACCGTGAGCGTGGCGAAACAGCGCCGCCCCTCCGGCACCAGCCCGATGCCCAGTTGCGCCACCCGATGCGGCGGCAGCCCGCCGATATCCTGCCCGGCAAACCGCGCTTCGCCGTCGCGGGCGCGCAACAGGCGGCAGATCACCTTGACCGTGGTCGACTTGCCCATGCCATTGCGCCCCATCAGCGCCAGCACCTGGCCTTCTTCCAGCGACAGGTTCATATCGAACAGCGCCTGGCTGGCGCCGTAGAAAGCCGAGATCCGCGACAGCTGCAACAGGCTCATGCCTCTTCCTCCTCGCCCAGATAGGCGCGGCGCACCTCGGCATCGCTGCGAATCTCGGCGACGCTGCCGGTGGCGATGATCTGGCCATAGACCAGCACGCTGATCCGGTCGGCCAGGGCAAAGACCGCATCCATGTCATGTTCGACCAGCAGGATCGGCGCGCGGTGACGCAGCCGGTCGAGAATACCGGTCAGACGCTGCGACCCCTCGCTGCCGAGCCCCGCCATCGGTTCGTCCATCAGAAAGATGCGCGGCGCGAGGGTCAGCGCCACCGCCACCTCGAGCTGGCGGCGCTGGCCATGCGACATCTCGGAGGTGCGCATGGCTTCGAACTCGGCCAAGCCAACCTCGTCAAGCGCGGCGCGGGCGCGGGCCAAAAGCGCCGCATCCCGCATCACCGGACGAAAGAAGCGAAACACGCCGCCGCGCGCGCCAAGCGCGCCGAGTACCGCGTTTTGCAGAACGGTGTAGTCCATCGCCAGGGCCGAGATCTGAAAGGTGCGCCCCATGCCGAGCTGCGCCCGGGCGGCGGTCGAGAGCGCGGTGACATCCCGGCCGTCGAACAGTACCCGGCCGCTGTCGGGCGCCAGCCCGCCGGCGATCTGTTGGATCAGCGTCGATTTGCCGGCGCCGTTCGGGCCGATCAGCGCGTGGATTTCCCCCGGCCGCAGGTCGAGCGAGATGTCGTCGCTTGCGGCCAGCGCACCAAACCGCTTGGTGACGCCGCGAATGTCGAGGATCGGCTCAGTCATGGGCCACCTCGCGCCCCGCGATCAGCCCGTAAAGCCCGCCGCGCGCAAACAGCACCACCCCCAGCAGGATGGCACCCAGGTAGATGTGCCAATAGACGCTCAGCCCGCCCAGCAGATGTTCGAGCAGGATGAACAGAACCGCGCCGGCAACCGGGCCAAAGATCCGTCCGACGCCGCCAAGGATGACAAAGACCATGATCTCGCCCGAGGTCTGCCAGGAAAACATCACCGGGCTGACGAAGCGATTGAGATCGGCAAAGAGCGCCCCGGCCAGCCCGGTGATCGCGCCCGAGATCACGAAGGCCACGAGATAGAGCCGGTAAGGCGTCTGGCCCACCGCCTGCACCCGCGCCTCGTTCTGCCGCGCCGCGCCAAGCGCCAGCCCGAAGGCCGAGCGCGCCGCAAGGCTGACCAGCAGCAACACGATCAGCAGAAGAGCAAAACACAGGGCAAAAAATTGCAGCGGGTCCATCGTGTTGAGGCCCGGGAAACCGTTGCGCACATAGATCGAGAGCCCGTCCTCGCCGCCATAGGCCGCCCAGGAGATGGCGAAGTAATAGAGCATCTGGGCAAAGGCCAGGGTGATCATTATGAAATAGACGCCGCTGGTGCGCAGGCTCAGCGCGCCGATCGCCAGGGCCAGAAGCGAGGACAGGAGGATGCTGACCAGCCAGATCACCGGCATCGACTTGGTGCCCTGGATCAGCAGCGGCGCTTCGAACAGCGGCGTGTAGGTCTGGGCGTGATAGGCCAGCACCCCCATGACATAGCCGCCCAGCCCGAAAAACGCCGCATGGCCAAAGCTCACCAGCCCGCCAAAACCCAGCGCAAAATTCAGCCCGACACCGGCAATGGCAAAGATCACCGCGCGGGTGGTGAGCGTGATCAGGAAGGGTTCGTCGCTGGCCTGCGCCCAGAGTGCCACCCCGAGGATCAGCGCCAGAAGCGCCAGGTTGAACACCATTTCGCGTTTCATATCAGGCGCTCCCGAACAGGCCCTTGGGCCGAAAGATCAGCACCCCGGCCATCAGGATGTAGATCGACATCGAAGCCAGCGAGGCGCCGACCGACCGCGCCGTCGCAGGGTCGAACACCAGCGCAAAGGCCTCGGGCAACAGAAACCGGCCCAGCGTCTCGGTCAGCCCGACCAGAAGCGCGCCGATGAAGGCACCCTTGATCGAGCCGATGCCGCCGATCACGATAACCACGAAGGCCAGGATCAGCACCGGCTCGCCCATGCCCACCTGCACCGACTGGATGGTGCCCACCAGCGCGCCGGCAAATCCGGCCAGCGCCGCCCCGAGCGCGAAGACGAAGGTGTAGAGCCGCGAGATATTGACCCCGAGCGCCGCAATCATCTCGCGGTCGTTTTCACCGGCGCGGATGCGGATACCGACGCGGGTCCGCGCGATCATCCAGAACAGCCCCGCCGCCACCGCCAGCCCGACCAGGATGATGGCTAGCCGATAGAGCGAATATTCGATGCCAAAGGGCAAAATCACCGTGCCCGACAGCCACTCAGGCTTGTCGAGAAACAGCGGGAAAGAGCCGAAGAGCCAGCGCGTGCCCTCGGAAAAGATCAGGATCAAGGCAAAGGTCGCCAGAACCTGATCGAGGTGGTCGCGGTCATAGAGCCTGCGGATCACCAGAACCTCGATCAGCACCCCGGCAAAGGCGGCGCAGACCAGGCTCGCCGCCAGCGCCAGAAGGAAAGAGCCCGAGGCCTGCGCCATGGCCGCCGCCGCGAAGGCGCCGATCATGTAGAGCGAGCCATGCGCGAGATTGATCAGCCCCATGACGCCAAAGACCAGCGTCAGCCCGGCCGCCATGAGAAACAGCATGACCCCGAATTGCAGCCCGTTCAGGGTCTGCTCGACAAGAAGGATAAGCGACATCAGCGTTGCGCTGCACCGCCCCGGCCCGCAAAGGGGCCGGGGCAGGCGGGTTACATCTTGCAGGCGTCGAGGAAGGCGTTGGACCGGTCTTCCAGCGCGACCCCGATGATCTTGTTGGTGTAGACGTCACCTTCCTTGATCACTTCGCGCACATAGATGTCCTGCACCGGATGGTTGTTGGCGGCAAAGGCAAAATCCCCCCGCGTGCTGGAGAAATCGGCCTCTTTCAGTGCCGCGCGGAACGCCTCCTGATCCGAAATATCGGCTTTTTCCATCGCCGAGATCATCAGGTTGGCAGTGTCGAACCCCTGGCTGGCGTAAAGCGAGGGCAGGCGGCCGTATTCGTCCTGAAAGCTTTCGACAAAGGCCTTGTTGGTCGCGTTGTCGATGTCCTTGCTCCACTGGCTGGTGTTCTTCACGCCAAGCGCCGCATCGCCCACCGCTTGCAGGATGCCCTGATCAAAGCTGAAGGCCGGGCCGACCACGGGCAGATCGACACCGCTGTCGGCATATTGCTTGAGAAAGGAAATCCCCATGCCGCCGGGCAGGAAAAAGAACACCGAGTCCGCCCCGCTGGCGCGGATCTGCGCGATCTCGGCGGCGTAATCGGTCTGGCCCAGCTTGGTATAGATCTCGCCCGCCAAATCCCCTTCGAAAAAGCGTTTGAAGCCGGTTAGCGCGTCCTTGCCGGCCGGATAGTTCGGCGCGAGGATAAAGCTGTTGGTATGGCCGGCGTCATTGGCATAGGCGCCGGCAGCCTCGTGCAGGTTGTCGTTCTGCCAGGCGACGTTGAAATAATTCTGGTGACAGGCCTGCCCGGCCAGCGCCGACGGCCCGGCATTGGGCGAGAGGTAGATCTTGCCCTGCGCCACCGCGCCCGGCACCACCGCCATGGCGAGGTTCGACCAGATGATCCCGGTCAGGATATCGACCTTCTCGGACTGGATCATCTTGTCCGAGAGCTGCACCGCCACATCCGGCTTGCGCTGGTCGTCCTCGATCACAACTTCGATATCGTCGCGGCCCGACTGCGCCACCGCAAGCATGAAGCCGTCGCGCACATCGATGCCGAGTCCGGCGCCGCCGCCGGACAGCGTGGTGATCATGCCCACCTTGACGCCTTCGGCCGTGACGCCCGTGGCCGCCGTCGCCATCGTGGCGGCCAGAATGATCGATTTGAGTTTCATCGTAATCCCTCCCAGGACAATTCTTTTTGTAACGGCTTAAGCTTTAGCGCTTTTTTCGCCCTGCACATAGGCCCGCCGGCAGAAAAGCCGCCGGCTCGGGGCGCGCCTTCGCCGAACGATGATACGTCCCAGAGCGCCACACAAGTCAAAAGCGTCGAAAGATGACTGCATCGACATGTCGGCGCGACGCCGGCCAGGACGGCAGCTTTTCGCGCCGCACCGCATGACGTGATTGCAAACACACCTATAGATGGAATTCCTTTGCGCCGTCGAAAATGCCGCTCTAGGGTTTGATTTGTGGAACGGGGGATCCATGTCTTTCTGTCAATCGATGGCGGTCGCAGCAGACCGGCAACCGTATAACCCGGGGAGGGGGTGAAGACGTGAGCAAATCTTCGATTTTTTTATTCTGTCTGACACTGACGCTTGCGTCGACGCAGGCGATGGCGGGGTCGAGCGCCGAAGATACCGAGGCAGAAGGCGCCACCAGCGAAGCGGCGGCAGATCAGGCCGACTTCGATCCGGCAGCGGGTGAAGAGCTCTACATGAAGGAATGCCGCGCCTGTCATGGCCCGACCGCCAAGGGCGTGTCGAGCTATCCCAAGCTTGTCGGCCAGTCCGCCGAATACCTCGTCACCATGCTCGAAAGATACCGGTCCGGCGAAAAGATCGGGCCGAACACGATGCTGATGGCGCCCCGCGCCCGCAAGCTGTCGGACGAGGACATTGGCGACGTCGTCGCCTTTATCACCTCGCTCGAATAACGCCGGCACAAGGCGGACCGGCACGGGAGGAGTGACCCGAACCGGAGATAACAATCAGACAGGACGTTCAGCACGCACATTTCCGATCGAGCGGTCATATATCACAAGGGAGGAAGTTTAATGCTTAGTCTACACCAATCATTTGCACTGGCAGTGGCGGTGGGCGCCGCCGTGGGGGCGACGCCGGCCCTGGCGCAGAACACCTCGAGCCTCACGCATTCCGTGGTGATCGAGGGCCTGGAAAACCCGTGGGACATGGCGTTCCTGGGCGATGGCACCATGCTGTTCACCGAGAAATGCAAGGGGCTGTCGGTGCGCATGCCCGATGGCAGCGTCAATGCGCTGCTCGGTATGGGCGGTGTCGAAGGCTACAACTCGGCCGAAGAGGACCTGTTTTGCGAAGGACAGGCCGGCATGATGGGGGTCGCCTTCGATCCGAACTTTGACGAAAACCGCCGGATCTATGTCTATGCCACGTCGAACATGTCCGATCCGCACACCAACCGGCTGATGCGTTTTGTCGTCAACGAGGATTTCAGCGGCGTGTCCGAACGCACCGACATCGTCGATGACGTGCCTTACAAGATGGCCGCCTCGGATCACCCGTTCGGCGGGCCCGGCGCGCACAACGGCGGGCGCGTCCGGTTCAACCCGGTCGATGGTTACCTGTATCTGACCACCGGCGACAACCACAACAGCGAGATCCCGCAAAGCCCGACGATGATGGGCTCGAAGGTGATCCGCATCGACACCGACGGCAATGCCGCCCCGGAAAACGCGCCGCCAGAGGGCTTTGACAAGCGGACCTATACCTATGGCCACCGCAACGTTCAGGGCATCGCCTTCAACGCCACCGGCACACCGATCACCGCCGAGCACGGACCCTGGCATTCCGACGAGATCACGGTGCTGGAAAACGGCGGCAACGCCGGCTGGGATCCGCGACCGAACATGGCCGGACGCGACGATTGCCCCGACGATTATTGCGGCTACAGCCCCAATCAGGCCGAAGGCATGAACCGTTTCGAGCGGGCCGCCTACATGCCGATGACCGACTTCGAGACCTATCCCGACGCGATGCCGCCGATCTGGAACAACAACGGCTGGTCGCAGGGCACCTCTTCGGCGGCCTTCCTCACGGGCGAGGCCTGGGGCGACTGGAATGGCGCGCTGGTCGTGGGCATCATGGGCATCGGCTTCGGTGGCACGCCGATCGGCCAGCGGATCGACGTGATCGAGCTGACCGAGGACGGCACCGAAGTGGTCGATGTCACCGAAATGACCCTGCCGGACGGCATGGAGCCCG
The DNA here is from genome assembly GCF_028807375.1 of Marinovum sp. PR37. Lineage (NCBI taxonomy): Bacteria > Pseudomonadati > Pseudomonadota > Alphaproteobacteria > Rhodobacterales > Roseobacteraceae > Marinovum > Marinovum sp. PR37. Next base: position 65,308 of record NZ_JARAML010000016.1, read on the forward strand.
GGCGCTTCCGCTCTCTGGTGACCGGGCCGGACGGCAGCCTCTATGCCGCCGTCGATGAGGGTGTGATTCACAAGCTCACACCCTGAGGCATGACTTCGAGGCTGCGCCAACTTCGGCTGGCGCAGCCGATCCGCGATCAATTGCCGAACACGAATTCCCCGGACAGAACAAAGCGCTGGTCATCGACGCGCAGGTGATGCTGCCCGCCGTCGAGCCGCCAGTCGGTGTCGGTGCCAACCCCCGACATCGTGGCATTGGCGGCCACGAACTCTCCGTGCAGGAAATACAGATGCCGCGCGAAGCCGTTGGCGAAGGTGGCCACGACGGTCGCGTCGCCGCCGGTGCCCCGCGCCACCTCGGCGCGGCACAGTCCCAGCGCCTGACCGCGTTCCTGGGCGCAAACGATCTCGCCGCTGGCGTCGAAATCGCCGGCGCGGGCCCGGCGAGGCGAGCTGTCGAGGCCCATTGGCACGGCTCCGTCCGGCCCCGCCGCCGGTGCCAGGTGGCGACCGGGCACAAAGACGCGGGCCCCGCCGCGAAACCTCCGCACCTCGCACCAGGGCGCACCGTCCGCCAGCGTACATCCGAGGTTGGCCAATATCGCGCCGTCCTGCACCACGCCGACCGGTTCCGCCGTTTCCGAAGGCCCAGCCCGGGCTGTCACCGGGCCGCCGACGATCTCGAACCGCCGCGGACCGCCGTCGCTCGCGGCCGGCGGCACCTGCGCAAGCGCGGCGGCGGCGCAGCCCAGGGTCAACGCGCCGACGGCGAGGCCGCGAAAGAAAGCTGTGACCGGCATGAGGCGCTCCTCGTCATCGGGCGCGCAACCTGACGCGCCGCATCTGCACCATGGTGCGCCAGTGACGCAGCCAGGGCAAACCCGGATTGCTGCCGCCCGTGTAAACGCAAAACACGCATTATGTTAAGCGCCGGGTGCCACCTGAAGATTCAAATCCTCCGTCAGCGCCTTGTCACATTCCGGTCACGCGCGGCACGCCATAAGGACGGCGGATCATGTCATCGAAACATAGCGGCCAGCCTCGGACAACAGGACAGCCACCACGGCATGGCGTGCGATATTCGCACTGCGATGCGAACTATTTGACGCAGACCCCGGCCACCGCAATACCTGAGCCCAGATATTTCGGAGGAGAAAAACCCATGAATTTTCGAACGTTTGCCGCCGGCGCAGTTGCGCTTGCTCTGGCCGGGCCGGCCATGGCCGAGACCACACTGCGCATCCAGACCGCCCAGAACGCCGGCGATTTCGTCATGTCGCGGCTGCAAGACATCTGGGTGCCGAAACTCGAAGCCATGAGTGGCGGCGAGTTGACGGTCGAACTTCTGCCCACCGGCGCCGTCGTGCCGCACCGCGAAACCCCCAAGGCGGTCTCCGCCGGGATCATCGACGGCCAGATGACCACCGCCAACTACTTTGCCGGTCAGGATGCCGCCTTTGCGCTCTTTGGCGATCTGATTGCCGCCTATGACAGCCCCGATCAGGGCCAGACCTTCTGTCGCAACCACAAGGGCCGCGAGGTTCTGCAACAGCTCTACGACAAACACTTCGGCGCCAAGCTTCAAGTCATCGGCTGCGGGCCCTACGCCCGGGAAGCGCTTGTCGCGACCGATCCGATCCGCACCCTGGCCGACATCAAGGGCAAGAAGATCCGCGCCCCCGAAGGCCTGGCCGCCGAGGTGTTCGGCGAGGTCGGCGCCACACCGGTGAGCCTGCCGTTCAGCGAGGTCTACACCTCGCTGGAAACCGGGCTGGTCGATGCGGCCGATGCCAGCGCGCTGGTCAACAACGAGGCGCTGGGCCTGCACAAGATCGCGAAATCGCCGATCTATCCGGGCATCCACTCGCAGGCGGTGCACAGCTTCTCGATCAACAAGGCCAAGTGGGACGGATTGAGCGAACAGCACCGCACCATCCTCGAGGTCTGGTACAACGCGGCTTATGACGACATCCGCCGCGCCGCCGATCTCGAAGACCGCCAGACCGCGGCTGATCTCGCCAGCCGCGACGGTTTTGAAATCGTCGACTGGTCGGCGCAGGATCGTCAGGCGTTCCGCGACGCCGCCCGCATCGCCTGGGAGCGTGCGGCCGAACAATCCGAGGATGCGGCGATGGTCTATGAGGCGCAAAAGGATTACCTGCGCCTGATCGGCCTGCTGAACGACTGATAGATTGCCAGCCGGGCCGGAGCGTCTGCTCCGGCCCTTTGCCGTGGAAGGACATCGGATGCAAGCGGCCAGCCTGCTCATCTCGCGGCTCAGCATTGCCATCGGCTATGCCTGCGCCCCGCTCTACTTCGTTTCGCTGCTCGTCGCCGTGCGCGAAGTCATCATGCGCTATTTCTTCAATGCCCCCTCGGACTGGGCCTTCGAGGTCACGCTGACCCTCTGCGCCGTGGCCTGGGCGCTGTCGGTGGGATATGTCGGCCAGCAAAACCGCCATATCGCCATCACCTTCCTGCACGATCTCGCCGGGCCCGCGCTCCGGCGGGTGCTGGATGTGGTGACGCTGGTGCTGACGGCCCTGGCCTTTGCCGCCCTTGCCTACGCCACCTTCGAGCCGGCGCTCGACGCCTTTACCCGGATCGAGCGGACCGGCAGCGCCTTCAACCCGCCGATGCCGGCAATCCTGAAACCGATCCTCTGCGCCTCGGCCCTGCTGGGCGTGGTCCAGTCCCTTGCCAATCTCGTGCTGGTGCTGACCGGCCAGACGCCGCCCGCGCCCGAGCCGGAGGATATCGCGCTATGAGCATCGCCCTTGTCACCGCCCTGATCGTCATCGCCCTTTTGGCGCTGATGGTGCTGGGAACGCCGCTGGGCGTGGCCACCCTGCTGGTCTCCGTCGCCACCTCGCTGATCTATTTCGGTCTGCCGGGCCTGTTTCTGGTGTCGAGCAACGTCTACCATGTGCTCGAGAATTATTCGCTGGTCGCGGTGCCGCTCTTTGTCTTCATGGCGGGCATTCTCGAACGCTCCGGCATCGCCGAGAGCCTGTTCGACGCCATGGCCGAGCTTGGCGGTTCGTTCCCCGGATCGCTGGGTATTCAGACCTGTGTGGTTGCCGTCTTTCTCGCCGCGATGAGCGGCATCATGGGCGGCGAGATCGTCATGCTGGGCATGATAGCCCTGCCGCAGATGTTCCGCCTGGGCTATGACCGCAAGCTGTCGATCGGCATCATCTGCGCCTCGGGCGCGCTGGCGACGCTGATCCCGCCGTCGATCGTGATGATCGTCTATGGCGTCACCGCCAATGTCTCGATCTCCGACCTCTTCCTCGGCGGCACCGGCCCCGGCCTGCTGCTGGCCTCGATCTACATGCTCTATATCTACAGCCGTGCCCGGATGAACCCGGCGCTGGCCCCGGCCCTGCCCGAAAAAGAGGGCCCCAGCGGCCCGCGCAAAAGGGCCGCCATCAAGGCGCTGATCGCGCCGCTTTTTGTCATCACCAGCGTGATGGGCACGATCTATTCCGGCATCGCCTCGGTGACGGAGGCGGCCGCCATCGGCGCCTGCGCCGCGCTCCTGGTGGCGTTGCTGCGCAGACGGCTGAGCTATGGCATGATCCGCGACACCTTTCGCCAGACGGTGCTGACCGTGGGTTCGGTGGTCTGGCTAGTGCTCGGCGCGGTCTCGCTGGTGGGCATCTACAACATCATCGGCGGCAGCCGTTTCCTGCAAGGCGTGCTCGAAGGGCTGGACTGGCACCCGCTGCTTGTGGTCCTGTTGATGATGGCCATCGTCTTTGTGCTCGGGACCTTCATGGAATGGATTGCCATCGTCTTTATCACCGTGCCGATCTTTGCGCCGGTGGTGGTGGGCTTCGGCTATGATCCGATCTGGTTCGGGGTGCTCTTTGCGATGAACATCCAGATCTACTATCTCTCGCCGCCCTTCGGCCCGGCCTGTTTCTTCCTGAAAAGCGTGGCGCCGCGCGAAGTCACCCTGCAAGAAATCTTTGCCTCGGTCTGGCCCTTCGTGCTGATGCAGATCGCCGGATTGCTTCTGGTGCTCTTCTTTCCGCAAATCGCGCTGTTTCTCCCGGAGGTTCTGGCAAAATGAGCCCTGACGATCACCCCCGCCCCGAAACCCGGCTGAGCCGCCGCGCCAGCCTCGCCTCGGACATTGCCGGCTATCTGCTGGCCGGCGCGATCATCTTCGCGATGTTCGCCCTGTCCGGCTCGCTCTCCTGAAGAATGGACGCCCCATGACCAAGACCCCCGAAGATCTCCGCTCGCACCGCTGGTTCGGCGACCCCGGCCTGCGCACCTTCGGCCACCGCTCGCGGATGCGCCAGATGGGCTATGACCCGGAGGATTGGGAAGGCCGGCCGATCATCGCGATCATCAACACCTGGTCCGACATCAACCCCTGCCATGCGCATTTCCGCCAGCGCGCCGAGTCGGTCAAGACCGGCATTCTCCAGGCCGGGGGCTTTCCGCTGGAGCTGCCCGCGATCTCGCTGGCCGAGCAATTCGTCAAACCTTCGGCCATGCTCTATCGCAACCTCCTGGCGATGGAGACCGAAGAGCTGATCCGCTCGCATCCGATCGATGGCGTGGTGCTGATGGGTGGCTGCGACAAGACCACGCCGGGCCTGCTGATGGGCGCGATCAGCATGGATGTGCCGGCGATCTACCTGCCTGCTGGGCCGATGCTGCGCGGCAACTGGCAGGGCAAGACGCTGGGCTCGGGCTCGGACAGCTGGAAATACTGGGACGAACTGCGCGCTGGGCAGATCACCGAGGAGGATTGGCAAGGCGTCGAACGCGGCATTGCCCGCAGCTATGGCCATTGCATGACCATGGGCACCGCCTCGACGATGACGGCGATTGCCGATGCGCTGGGGATGACCCTGCCGGGCGCCTCGTCGATCCCCGCCGCCGACAGCAACCACATCGCCATGAGCAAGATGGTCGGCCGGCGCATCTGCGAGATGGTCTGGGAGGATCTGAAACCCTCGGACATCCTGCGCGAAGGCTCGGTCGAAAACGCCATCACCGTGGCCATGGCGATGGGCTGTTCGACCAATGCGATCATCCATCTGATCGCCATCGCTCGCCGCGCCGGGGTCGAGTCGACACTGGAGGATTTCGACCGGCTGAGCCGAGTGGTGCCGGTGATCGCCAACGTCCGGCCGAGCGGCAAGGAATATCTGATGGAAGACTTCTTCTACGCCGGAGGCTTGCCGGCGCTGATGACCCGGCTGACGGATCACCTCGACTTGGCGATGATTTCGGTCACCGGCCGGCCGCTGGGCGAGGATATCGCCACGGCCCGGGTGTTCAACGACGATGTGATCCGCCCGATCGACAATCCGATCTATGCCGAGGGCGCGCTGGCGGTGCTCAAGGGCAATCTGGCGCCGCAGGGCTGTGTCATCAAACCCTCGGCCTGTAGCGAGAAATATCAGAACCACACCGGCCCGGCGCTGGTCTTCGACGATTATGCCGAGCTCAAGGCACAGATCGACCGTGACGATCTCGACGTGACCGAGGACAGCGTTCTGGTGTTGCGCAACGCCGGCCCGGTCGGCGGCCCGGGGATGCCGGAATGGGGCATGCTGCCGATCCCCGGCAAGCTGGTCAAGGCCGGGGTGCGCGACATGCTGCGGCTGTCGGATGCGCGGATGAGCGGCACCAGCTACGGCGCCTGCGTGCTGCATGTCTCGCCCGAGGCGCATGTCGGCGGGCCGCTGGCGCTGCTCAAAACCGGCGACATGGTGACCGTCGACATCCCCGGCCGGCGCATCCACATGGAGGTCTCCGACGAAGAGCTGGCGCAGCGCCGCGCCGCCTGGACCGCGCCGGAAGACCCCTATCAGCGCGGCTTCGGCAAGATGTACATGGCCCATGTCAGCCAGGCGCACGAGGGCTGCGATTTCGATTTCCTGCAAACCGCCGCCGGCGCGCCGGTGCCGGAACCCAAGATCTTCTGAGCGCGATGACAAAGCCCCGGCCCGCCGCCTTTCCCGAAGACGCCATGCGCGACGCCCCCAAGGATTACTCGCTGACCCTGGCCAAGGGCATGGCGATCCTCGAGATGTTCTGCCCCGAGGTGCAGCGCGTCAGCTTCCAGAGCGCCGCCACCCACCTTGGCACGAGCCGGGCCACCGCCCGGCGGCTGATCCTGACGCTTCAGGCAATGGGCTATCTGGAAAAGACCGGCACCGGCGATTACGCGCTGACGGCCAAGAGCCTGGGCATCTCGCGCGCCTTCCTGTCGGGAAATTCGATCCTGTCGATGCTGGCCGAACAGGTCCGCCAGCTTGCCGCCGAGATCGATTGCCCCTGTTCCATCGTCTCGCTCAGCGGGCCGGAGGTGATGTTTCTCTGCCGCGACCCCTCGCGCCGGGTCTATGCCTCGCAATTGGCGCTCGGGGACCGGCTGCCGGCCCATGCCTCGGCCGGGGGCAAGCTCTTGCTGGCGACCAAGACCGACGACGATCTGCGCGCCTGGTGCGCCCGCCACGCGCCGCAGCCGCTGGCGAGCAGAACCATCACCGACCCCGAGGCGATGCTGGAAGACGCCGCCCGCACCCGCGCGCGCGGCTATGCCACCACCGATGGCGAGCTGGAGGACGGTCTTGTCTCCATCGGCCTGCCGGTGCGCGATCATCAGGGCGCGATCCGCCTGGCGCTGGTGGTGTCGCAATTCGCCAATCGCATGTCCGGCAAGGCATTCGTCGGGAAATTCCTGGCCCCGACCCGCGCCGCAGCCGAGCGCATCTCGGCCACCTATGCCGATTACCTTCGCCACAACGCCTGACTCGCGAGCGCCAGGCCGGGCCGGGCCATCGGCTAAGGCGATCCGCGCCGCTGTGCCAGACGTGCCTTCATTCGGGTGATGCGCTGATGATGCGCTTCGTCGCGGCGCAGGCTGACGGCGGTCGACAGGATGTCGATCACCACCAGATGCGACAGCCGCGACACCGTGGGGGTGAACAGATCGGTGTTTTCCAGCGTCTCGACCACAAGCGCCACGTCGCAATGATCAAGCATCGGGCTGGGCTGACCGGTGATACCGATGGTGCCGGCGCCGTTTTCCTGCGCGACCTGAAGTGCGGTGACGATCTCGCGGGTGTGGCCGGTGTTCGACACCCCCACCGCCACATCGCCGTCGCCCAGCATCTCGGCGGTCATGTACATCTGATGTGCATCCGCCGGCGCGCCGCAGGGCGTGCCGAAGAGCGGAAACTTCTGCTGCGCGTCCCGCGCCACGATGCCCGAGGCGCCAAACCCGAAGAACTCGATCCGCCGCGCCCCCGCCAGAAGATCGACGGCGGCGCGCACCGCCTCCTGGTCCAGCTTGCTCTGCGCCCAGTTCAGGTTCGACAGGTTGTAGTCGAAAATCTTGGTCATCACCGCGCCCAGATCATCCTCCGAGGTGATCGCGGTATGCGATGTGGTGCGGGCAAAGGCCATCGAGCGCGCCAGCTTGACCCGCAGATCGCGAAATCCCTCGCAGCCGATGGCGGCACAAAACCGGATCACCGTCGGCTCGCTCACCCCCGCCGCTTTGGCCAGCTGCGCCAGCGTCATGGAGACCACCTCGCCCGGCGCCGCCAGCACCACTTCGGCGACGCGCCGGTCGGATTTGCGCAGTTCATCCTTCTGCCGCAGCACGGTCTCCAGCAGATTGTCATCCAGACCGTTGGCTGCGTGATCCATCAAAAGCGTCCTTCAATGCCCGATCCGCAAGTGGTGGCCTGCGGTGGGGCGGATGATCCTCGGGGTGGTCGACCGCGCGGCGGCGGCATCGATGGCGCCCGGGTCCAATGTGTTGAAGGCGAACATACCGAAGTGATGCGGTACGAGAAAGGCGCATTCGCGGGCCAGATGCCGGGCCTCCTCCAGCGTGAAATTGCCCGGGATCCTTGCCGCACGCCGCACCGCATCCCGGCCATTCACCGGCAAGAGCGCGATATCCGGGGCAAAGCGCTGAACCCGGGCATCGAGATCGGCAAAGGGAACGCTGTCGCCGGAGTGATAGAGCCGCACCCCGGGCACCGCGATGCCGTAGCCGAGAAACCTGTCGCGGCCCATGTCGTCGCGCGCGCGCACCTCATGCGCCGCCGGGAACACCTCGAGCGTCAGCCCCGGCAGCGGCACCAGCCGGTCGTCGGCCTGCACCGGGCGCAGCTTTGCCCCCGGCCCGATCCGGTCGCGCGCGATCTCTTCGACGGCGGCCGGCACCACGAACGGCAGATCGGGAAACCTCTCGCGCAGCGGCCCCAGAGTCTCGGGATCCATGTGATCGGTATGGGCATGGGTCACCAGCACCAGATCGGGCCGGGGCAACGCGGCCACCGATACCGGCGCGGCCATCATGCGAAGATGCGGATAGGCCGTGCCGGCATATTTCCGCGCCAGGCTGTCCGACAGATAGGGATCAATCAACAGCCGGTGCGCGCCGGTGTCGATCCAGAACCCGGCCTGCCCGAGCCAGAACAGCCCGGGCGTGCCGGTCGCAGGAAAGCCGGGCGCCGATTCAAGCCGCATGGCGGGAAAGCACCTGCAACAGATGATCGACGGCGCAGCGCGTCGACCGCTCCACCGATTGCCGCGTGAAACCGCCGATATGCGACGTGGTGATCACACGCGGATGACGCAACAGGCCCGTCATCTGCGGCGGTTCCTGGTGGAACACATCGGTGGCGTAGGTGCCGACCCGGCCGCTGTCGAGCGCCGCGATCATCGCCGCGTCATCGACCAGCCCGGCCCGCGCGGTATTGACCACCACGGCCCCCGGCGCCAGCAGCGCCAGTTCCGCACCGCCGAGTACCGGCCGGCCATCCGTAGGCATCGGCGCATGCAGGCTGACGACGCCGGCGCCGGCCAGGGTCCGGGCCAGATCGCCGCGCAGAAACGCCGGATGTGCCAGCCTGTCCTGCGGCGCGAAGGGATCGAATCCGCGCACCTCGGCTCCGAGCGTCAGACAGAATTCGGCAAAACTCGCGCCGATCGCGCCGAGGCCGACGACCCCCACCGCCGCGCCCTGGATCTCGGACCCGGTGCGGCGCGGCCACCGGCCCTCTTGCAGCCCGGCATGGGTCGGCACGATGTCGCGCAGCCCCGAAAGCGCCAGCGTCAGCGCCAGTTCCGCGACGCCGCGCGCATTGGTGCCTTCGGCCCGGCGCAACGCGATGCCGCGCCGCTCGAGCGCCGCCAGCGGCAGGTTGTCGATGCCCGATCCGTTTCGGCTGATGACGCGCAGATCGGTCGCGGCCTCGATCACCGCCTCCGACACCGGCTCGACCCCGGCCAGCCAGCCGACACAGCCCGGCACCGCGGCCAGCAGCGCCGCCTCGGACGGGGTTTCGCCGGGCGCCGGCATGACCAGTTCGAATCCGGCCTCTTCCAGCGCGGCCAGCGCCGGGTGACCGCCGGAGGACAACGAGCGGGGCGTTATCAGGATACGGCTCATGACGTCCGCCCCGTGGCCTCGGCGGCGATGCGCGAGATCGCATCGAATTGCGGGCCGGAGGTGGCGACCTCGATGTCGAAGACCTCGGCGATCACCTGGGTCCAGCCGTGGATGAAATAGGTCCAGCCATCCTCGATCTGCACCGCCTTTTCGGCCTGTTGCGCCCGGGCCTGATCGAGAAACACCAGATCGCCGCGATAGTTCAGCTCCCAGGCCACGCCATCCCGGGGGAACGGACCGTCAAAGGTCAGGGGCGAGCCCGGCGCATCCTTGCCCAGACCGGTGGCGTTGATCACCAGCGATCCGGGTGCCAGACCCGCCATGGCGCGGTCATTGTCCTCGGGCGTCTCGGCGACGACATATTCACAGGGAATGTCGCTGCCGATCTGCGCATGGATTTCGCGGATGTGATCAAGCCGGGGCGCACTGCGATTGGTCACCACGATGCGGCGCGGCCGGTTGGCGCCGCGCGCGGCCTGCATCAGATGCCAGGTCAGCGCGATGGTCGAGCCGCCGGCGCCCATCGACAGCACCTCGGCCCCGGTCCTGGCAAAGTGATCGGCGGGCAGAAAGCCATCCAGCGCCAGCCCGGAAGAGATCGGATCCTTGGCGTGGCAGATCAGCTTGCCGTCGCGTTTCGACAGGCAGGAGGTCTCGGACATCAGCGCGGCATGGGGATCGATAACGTCGAACATGTCGCGGCAGGCGGCCAACAGATCGAGCTTGTGGGTGGTGACCAGCGCGCCGAGCGACAGCGGGTCAGCCTTGAGAAACTGGACGACCGCGCGGTAATTTTCGGACGTGTCATGCGGCACCATGTCGATGCCCTTGATCTCGACATCGCCGAGACCGAGGTACTCGGCCCATTTCGGGAACACCCGCATGATCGAGGAACTGCCGGTGGTGACACCGATGAAATAGAACGTCGGGCGGGTGGCGGGGGTCAGTTGCATCACGCCCCCCGAATGTCGCGTACGCGCGCCACGGCGGCGCGGGCGTTTTCGGTGATGACGTACCAATTGCCGGCCGCGATGTCATCGCGCCGGGCAATCCAGGTGCCGCCGACCGCACGGACCTGCGGCAGTGCCAGCCAGTCAGGCAGGTTCTCGGGCGTGACGCCACCGGTCGGATTGAATCCGATGCCGGTGTGGGCGTAAGGCGCAGCGATGTTTTTCAGCATCGACGGCCCCCCCGCCGGCATCGCCGGGAAAAACTTCACCATCTCGCAGCCATTCCGCAGCGCGATCTGAAGCTCCGAAGGGCCCATGATGCCCGGCGCGAACGGCAGGCCAATCCTGGCGGCATGGGCCAGGACGGCGGCATCGATCCCCGGCGACAGGGCAAAGCGCGCGCCGGCCGCCAGCGCGTCGTCGGCCTGGGCCTCGGTCAACACGGTGCCGGCGCCGACAATCATCTCGGGGCGCTCGGCGGCGATTTTCGCGATGACATCTCGCGCGGCCTCGGTGCGAAAGGTGATTTCCGCCACCGGTAGGCCGCCGGCGATCAGCGCATCGGCCAGCGGCAGGGCCGCCGCTGCGTCGTCAATCGCGATGACCGGCACGACGCCGTAGGTGGAAAGCGTGTCAAAAATGCTCATGAGGTCTGTCCGTCAGTCGGTGGTGGCATAAACGCGCGCAATTTCTTCGGCGGCGCGGGGGCGGTAGGTGGGATTGTCGATCGCGGCCCAGCCGTCGCCGTCGGCGACGATACGCTTGGCCATGCCGCCGGCGCGGGCGATGATCTCGTAGTCCTGGCCGCTGTCGCCGGGGTAGCAGAAGCTCATCACCAGCGGCTCGGGGCCGGTGTTGACCGAGCGGTGAATCCACAGCGGCGGCACATAGACCAGGGTCTTGGGCCCGATCTCGACGATCTCGGTCGCGCCTTCGGGGGTTTCCAGCAGCATCACCCCCTGCCCGCTTTCGCCGTAATAGGTCTCGGGCCGGTTGCCGCGGGCGTGGATATGGCCGCGGGTCATGTAGTATTCGCCGCCGATCTGCCCCGGCTCCATGAAGGTGGTGCCAAAGATCAGATCGCCCCGGGTCGTTGCCGGGCGGACCTCGTTGACGGCATAGACGATGCGCCCGCCCGCCTCTTGCGCCGCACGGTCGAACGCCGGCGCATCGGCATAGAGCCCGGCAAGATCGCGCAGGCGTTTCTCGTACCGCCCGGTGGCATGGCTCATCGCGCCTGTCGCCGGGTCGATTCGATGCGCTGTCGGTGGCTGGTGCATGGTAGGCTCCCGTTCCAATTTGGTAGTGAACCTACAGAACTGGCGATCAGGCCGCAATGCATTTCTGTAGCCAAACTACCAAATGATGCACGGACCTCGCTGTGCGCAAAACCGTTTTGACTATGAGGATATCGAATTTCACTATCTATATTAGCGATTTAGGCGAGAATGTGTCACCTCGGCACCCGATGCGAGCCGCACTACAGATGCTGGAGATTTTCACCTTTCCTCTGCACTTTCTGTAGTTATGCTACTTTTTGATGTTGATTTCGACCCCGGACTGCGGCAAGTTGCCCGGCAACGGAGGACACCTGACATGAGCCAAACCCCACAGCCTGACAGGGTGAAGTACGCCTTCATCTTTCCGGCCTTCCTGCTGGTGCTGACGATCACGCTTTTTCCGCTGATCTACGCCCTTGTCGTCTCGTTCCAGACGATCCGGATCGTGCCGCCGGTGCCGCCGAAATTCGTGGGTTTTGACAATTACGCCGAGATCCTGGCTTCGGCCCGCTTCTGGGGCTCGATCCAGGTGACGGCGGTGATCGTCTTTGTCTCGGTCGCGCTGCAATATGTGCTGGGCTTCGCGCTGGCGCTGACCCTGCATCACAATGTGCCGGGCGCGAGCCTCTACCGCGTCAGCTTCCTGCTGCCGATGTTCCTGGCCCCGGTCAGCGTAGCGCTGATTGCGAGGATGCTGTTTCACCCGGTGCTCGGCCCGGTGAACGAGTTCTTTACCCTCTTCGGGTTGGAAAACCTGCCGTTCCTGACATCGCCCAGCTTCGCCATCGCCACGCTGATTACCGTCGAGATCTGGCAATGGACGCCCTTCGTGGTGCTCTTGATGCTGGCCGGGCTTCAGGGCCTGCCGTCCGAAGTGTTCGAGGCCGCCCGCGTCGACAACGTCTCGGCCTGGCGCCGGTTTCGCGACCTGACCTTCCCGATGCTTCTGCCGCTCTCGGTGGCGGTGGTGTTCATCCGCCTGATCGAAGGCTTCAAGATCATCGATACCGTGTTCGTGCTGACCGGGGGCGGGCCCGGCACCTCGACCGAAACGCTGACCCTCTTCGCCTACAACGAGGGTTTCAAGAAATTCAACATCGGCATGACCTCGGCGCTCAGCTTCCTGTTCCTGATCGTGGTGATCCTGTTCGGCACGCTCTACCTCGCCGCGGCGCAACGCATGATCCGGAGATACCAGTGATGGACCGTACAACCTTTCGCCGCCTTGGCCTCGGCCTCGCGCTGATCTGGCTGGCCTTCTGCCTGTTTCCGCTCTGGTGGGTGCTGGTCACCGCCTTCAAACCGCCCGCGGCGGTGAGCGGCGGCGCCACCTATATCCCCTTTGTCGATTTTCAGCCCACATGGCAGGCCTTTCGCGATGCCTTTTCCGGGGTGCGGGGCGATTTTGCCGGGCCGATCTTCAGCTCGCTCGCGGTGTCGCTGGTCTCGACCGCGCTGGCGGTATTCCTCGGGGCGATGGCGGCCTATGCGCTGGTCCGGTTCGAGTTCCGCATCCGCCTGCTGGCCGGGCTGGTCTTTGGCGTGCTCTCGATCGGCGGTTTTGCCCTGCTCAACCAGGGCGCAGGCCTCTCGGTGCCGCAATCGCTGGGTCTTGTCATGCTCATCGCCCTGCCGGTGGCGATCTGGCTCAATGGCCGTAACCTGCCCGGGCCGGTGCTGGGCAATGACGATGTGACCTTCTGGTTTGTCTCGCAGCGGATGTTCCCGCCCATCGTCTCGGCCTTTGCGCTGTTCCTGCTTTATGCCGAGATGAACAAGGCCGGGGTGCGGCTGCTCGACAGTTTCCCGGGGCTGGTCGCCGCCTATACCGCCTTTGGCCTGCCCTTCGCAGTGTGGCTGATGCGCGACTTCTTTGCCAATGTCCCGGTCGAGGTCGAAGAGGCCGCGATGGTCGACAACATCGGGCGCATGCGGATCTTTTTCCAGATCGTGCTGCCGATGTCCAAGCCCGGGCTGGTGGCCACATCGATGATCGTTCTGGCCTTCATCTGGAACGAGTTTCTCTTTGCCCTGCTGCTGACCTCATCCAAGTGGCAGACCCTTCCCATCCTCATGGCCGGACAGAATTCGTCGCGCGGCGATGAGTGGTGGGCAATTTCCGTGGCCGCGCTGATTTCGATCATCCCGATGATCGCGGTCGCCATCTTTCTCGGGCGCATGATGCGTTCGGGGTTTCTTGCCGGCTCTATCAAGTGACGGCGTTTCCAGGGAGGAAAATCCACATGAAAAACCTGATGCTCGCCACCGCGCTTGTGCCGATTGCCGGGCTGGCCAGCGCGGCCTGCGCCCCCGATTATTCCGGCGTGACGCTGACCGTCTCGACCCAGAATGGCCCCTTCATCGCCTCGGCGCTGAAAACCGCCGCCGACAGCTGGCAGGAAAAGACCTGTGGCACCGTCGAGATCGTCGAATTTCCCTTCTCCGAGCTTTATCCCAAGTTCCTCACCGCGATGAGCCAGCAGACTGGCGATTTCGACGTCATCGGCTTTATCCCCGCCTGGGCGCCGGATTTCGCGCCCTTTCTGTCGACCATGCCGGCCGAGATGCAGCAGGGCCCGGCCTGGGAAGACATTCACCCGGTCTACCGCGAACGGCTGATGTCCTGGGGTGGCGAGGTGAAATCGGCGACTATGGACGGCGACATGCACATGCTGAACTATCGTGCCGACCTGTTCGAAGACGAAGCAAACAAGGCGACGTTCAAGGAACAATACGGCTATGACCTCGCCGCGCCGGTGACCTGGGATCAATATTACGACATCGCCGAATTCTTCACCGCCTCGGACGCGGTGGATTTCGGCACGGCCGAGGCCTACCGCCGCGGCGGCCAGCAGTTCTGGTATTTCTTCAGCCACGCCGCCAGCTACACCAACAACCCCAACACCCCCGGCGCGATGTTCTTTGATCCCGAAACGATGGATGCGCAGATCAACAACCCGGGCTGGCTCAAGGCGCTGGAGGATTACAAGCGCGGGCTGGAGTTCAATCCGCCGGGCGCGCTCAACAATGGCTCGGGCGACGTGCGGCCGCTCTATTCCGGCGGCACCGTGGCGATGAACATCGACTGGGCCGACAGCGGCGTTCTGGGGGCGACCGAAGGTGCGATTGCGGGCAATGTGCGCACCGCCGTCCTGCCCGGTGCGACCGAAATCTGGAACTCGGAAACCGAGAGCTGGGACAGCTTCGACAGCCCCGTCGCCTCGCCCTTCCTGGCCTTTGGCGGCTGGCAGCTGGCCGTCCCGGGCGACAGCCGCAACAGCGAGGCGGCCTGGTCTTACGTCGCCGAGGTCACCAGCCCCGAGGTCTCGGGCCAGGCCATCGTCACCGCCAACACCGGGGTGAATCCCTACCGGCTGAGCCACTACGAGAATCTCGACAATTGGTCGGCGATCTTCACCCCGGCAGAAGCCAAGAGCTACCTGACCGCGCAGCGCGCCTCGCTGGATGCCGACAACGTGGCACTTGACCTGCGGCTGCCGGGCTTTTTCTCTTATACCGAGGTGCTGGAGATCGAACTGTCCAAGGCGATTGCCGGCCAGGTCGAGCCGCAGGAGGCACTGGATGCCATTGCCGCCGAGTGGAACAAGCTGACCGATGAATTCGGCCGCGACAACCAGCTCGCTGCCTATCGCGCCGCGATGGGCCTCGACTGACCCTTGCCTCCCCCGTGGTCCCGCCCCTTCGGGCGGGGCCGCATCAGCGCCCGAATGACCGAGGAGAGAGCCATGCTCGACACCGCCGCAACGCCGCATATCGTCTTTGATCAGATCACCAAGTCCTATGGCGCGGCCCAGGTCGTGCCGCCGCTCGATCTGACCATCAACAAAGGCGAATTCATTGTCCTTGTCGGCCCCTCGGGCTGTGGCAAGACGACCACCCTGCGCATGCTCGCCGGGCTGGAAACCGTGACCAGCGGCCAGGTGCATATTGCCGGCGCAGACCTGACCCACGCCCGCCCCGGCGAACGCGACTGCGCCATGGTGTTTCAGAACTACGCGCTTTACCCGCATATGAGCGTGCGCGAGAATATCGGCTACGCCATGAAGGTGCATGGCACCCCGAAAGCCGAGATCGACGCCCGGGTCGACGAGGCCGCCCAGCTTCTGGGGCTGGAACCTTACCTCGACCGCAAGCCGCGCAATCTCTCGGGCGGGCAGCGCCAGCGGGTCGCCATCGGCCGGGCGCTGGTGCGCCATCCGCAGGTCTTTCTGTTCGACGAACCGCTGTCCAACCTCGACGCCAAGCTGCGCGTGGAAATGCGCACCGAAATCAAGCTGTTGCAGAAACGCCTTGGCACCACCGCCGTCTATGTCACCCATGATCAGGTCGAAGCCATGACCATGGCCGACCGCGTCGTGGTGATGCGCGCCGGGGTGATCGAACAGGTGGATGCGCCGATCCGGCTTTACGAGGAACCGGCCAACCGCTTTGTCGCCAATTTCATCGGCTCGCCGGCGATGAATTTCTTCGAGGTCGCCACCCGTGACGGCGCCGCCTGGCTCGATGGTCAGCGTCTGCCGCTATCGTCCGAGGCTTTCGCCCGCACCGGCGCCCGCGAACGCGTCAACCTCGGCATTCGGCCCGAACATATGGACGGCGGCGACCAGCCCGAAGCGCTCACCCTGCGCTGCGACACGCTGGAGCCTCTGGGCGCCCATACACTTGTGCTGGGCCACATCGGCGGGGATAAGATCGTGGCCCAGGTCGCGCCGCGCTTTCCGGCGGAACCGGGCCGCGACTGCACCGTGCAGGTCGATATGAGCAAGGCGCATTTCTTCGACATCGACACCGAGACAAGGCTTTGATGACCCGCGATCTCTATCTTGCGATTGACGTCGGCACCGGCGGCTTGCGCGCCGCCCTGGTGGGCCGCGACGGGCGCATCCTGGCACTGAGCCACCGCGAGCACGAGCAGATCGTGCCGCAATTCGGCTGGTCCGAGCAGCGGCCCGCCGATTGGTGGGCGGGCACCCGCGCGGTGGTGCGCGCGGTGCTGGATGAAGTCGACGCTGCCGCCAGCCGCGTCGCCGCAATCTGCACCTGCGGCCAGATGCATGGCACGGTGCTGATCGACGACGCCGGCGCGCTGACCCGCGATACCGTGCCGTTATGGAACGACAAGCGCACCGCGCCGCAGGTCGCGGGTTTTGCCGCCCGGACGGATCCGGCCGAGGTGCTGCGCCTGACCGCCAATCTGCCCGCCACCGCCTGGCCGGCCTTCAAACTGGCGTGGCTGGCCGAAAACGATCCGCAGACGCTGGCCCGCGCCAGCAGCGTGCTGATGCCCAAGGACTGGATCAACTTCTGCCTTACCGGCCGCTGCGCGCAGGATGTGACCGAGGCCTCGCTGTCCTTTCTGATGGACTGCCGCACCCGCAAATGGTCGGACGAGATGTGCGCGCTGACCGGCGTCGACCGCGCGCTTCTGCCCGATCTGCATGCGCCGCAGGACATCCTCGGCCCGCTCCTGCCGCAGGTCGCCGCCGAACTGGGGCTCTCGGCCGATATCCCGGTGCTGGTCGGCGCCGGCGATTATCCCCTGGCGCTCACCGGCTCTGGCGTGATCGCGCCTGGCATGGGCTCGGATGTCACCGGCACCTCGACGATCATCACCCTGATGCATGAGGCGCCGGTGATCGACGCCGAAATTTCCAATGTGCTCTCGGCCAGCGGCACCTGGGGCGCGATGACGTTGCTCGATGCGGGCGGCGATGCCGTTCGCTGGGCACGCCGGGCCTTTCACGGCAATGCCCGCAGCTATGCCGAGATCGCCGCCGACGCCGAAGCGGCGAACCCCGGCGCCGACAAGCTGTTTTTCCTGCCCTATCTCTCGGGCGAGCGCCATCACCCCGGCTCGCGGGCGCAGTTCTTTGGCCTGACCGCCGGCCATGGCCTGCCCGAATTGCACCGCGCGGTGCTCGAAGGGGTGGCGCTCGCCATGCGCCTCCGGCTGGACGGGTTGCAGGGCGATGCCGGTCGCCCGGAGCGCATCGTGGCCGCCAGCGGCGGCGCGAAAAACGCGCTCTGGCTCAGGATCAAGGCCAGCATGTTCGGCGTGCCCTACCTGGTGCCCGAAGAGCTGGAATGCGGCGTGGTGGGCGCGGCAATGCTGATGGCGACGGCCACCGGCGATGCGCCCGATCTCGCCCACGCCGCCCGCCGCATGGTGCGCTACGCCCATGAGATTGCCCCCGATCCGGGCTGGGCCGACACCTACAATCGCATGGCACCGGTCTTTCATCGGCTGTACCACACGGCCAATGACATCTATCCGGAGCTGGACAAACTGCCATGAGCACCCCGACACGCGCCATCCTGTGGGACATGGACGGCACCCTGATCGACAGCGAACCGGCACATGAGGCGGCTTTTGACAGCGCCCTGCGCGAGACCGGCCTGACCGTGCCCGAGAGCCTGCACGCCGACCTGCTGGGCGCCAGCGGCGACACGGTCTTTGCCGCGCTGCAAGAGGCCACCGGCACACCGCTTTCGCTGGCCGACTGGACCCGGCTCAAACATCGCCATTTCGAACATCACGCCCGCGCCATCACCCGCCTGCCCGCCGCCGCATTGGCCGAGCGGCTGGCGGCGCGCGGCGTGCCGATGGCGCTGGTGTCCAATTCCACCGCCGAAGAAGTGGCGTTCTGCCTGCGAACCACCGGCCTCGACACGCTGCTGACCACCGTCGTCACCCGCGCCGACGTGTCCCAGGGCAAACCGGCGCCCGAGGGCTATCTGCTTGCCGCCCGGCGCCTGGGTGTGGCGCCGCAACAATGTCTTGTCGTCGAAGACAGCCCGACCGGCGCCGCCGCCGGCTGTGCCGCCGGCATGCAGGTGATCTATCATCCGCAGTTTCCCGACCCTTCCCCGCCACCGGGCGCGCGCTATGTCGCCCCCGACCAGCCGCCGGTGCCGCTGATCGAGACATTTCTGACCCAGAAGGATCCCTTATGACCGACATTCGCCAACTTCCCCTCAACGACGACCGACACCTGCCGCAACTGGGCATCGGCGTCTGGCAGATCGACGATACCACCACTCCCGGCGTGGTCAGCACCGCCGTCGAACTGGGTGTGCGGCTGATCGACGGCGCCTTCATCTATGGCAACGAAGCCAGCATGGGCGAAGGCATCCGCCAGGCCCCGGTGTCGCGCGACGCGCTTTTTGTCACCTCAAAGGTGTGGAACGCCGACCAGGGCTATGACAGCGCCCGCGCCGCCATCGACGGCAGTCTCGGGCGGATCGGGCTCGATTACCTCGACCTCGCACTGATCCACTGGCCTTGCCCGGCGCGTGATCAATATGTCGAGACATGGCGCGCGCTGATCGACGCCCGTGCGGCCGGCAAGGTCCGCTCGATCGGGGTGTCGAACTTCAACCCCGACCACCTCGACCGGCTGATCGACGAGACCGGCGTCACCCCGGCGGTCAATCAGATCGAGATCAACCCGCGGTTCCAGAACGCCGGGGTGCGCGCCGCCAATGACGCGCGCGGCATCGTATCCCAGGCCTGGACGCCCCTGGGCAATGGCAAGTCCTTCGACGCTCCCGCCATCCGCGAGGCCGCCGCGCGCAGCGGCAAGAGCCCGGCGCAGGTGATCCTGCGCTGGCATGTCCAGCTGGGTCATTCGGTGATCCCGCGTTCGACCAAGCGGGACCATCTGGCCAGCAATCTCGACGTGATGGATTTCGAGCTGACCGGGGCCGAGATGGCCGCCGTCGCCGCGCTGGAGGCCGGCGCGCGGTGCGGGCCGGACCCGGAAAGCTTCGAGGCCGAGTGAGCCCCCGGCCGCGCCCGTTCAGGGCGCGGCCACGCAGGGCACCGTGCGCTCCCGCTCCGTGCCGCCGGCATAGGCGCCCGCCGGCGAGGTTTTCAACCCGGCCGCCACCAGTGCCTCGGCCAGGGTCACTGCACAGGTCACCCCGTCGATCACCGGCAGGCCGAAGCGCCGCGCCAACCGGTCGTTCAGGTCTGCCATGCCGGCACATCCGAGCACGATGGCATCGGCCCGATCCTCCGAGATCGCCGCAGCGATCTCGGCGGCGATACGTGTCTCGGCCCGGGCCGGATGGGTCTCGAGCTCGAGCACCGGCACGTCTGTGGCCCGCACCCCGACGCAGCGCCGGGCCAGCCCGTAGCGGTCGAGGTTGTCCTCGAGCCCCGGCACCGACCGCGCCAGGGTGGTGACCACGGCAAACCGTGTGGCGATCATCGTCGCGGCGTGAAACCCCGCCTCGCCGATCCCGATCACCGGCCCGTCAAAGACACAGCGCAGCGCATCGACGCCGGTGTCGTCGAAACAGGCCACCACAACCGCATCGACATCCGGGTGCCGCCGCGCCACCTCGAGCAGCCCCTGCTGGCTGCGCGCGACATCAAGGAAACCCTGGATGCTTTCGGGGCCGATGTCGGGCTGGGTGGCAATGATCTCGGTGCCCGGCCGCGCCACCCGGCGCGCGGCGGTGGCGATCTTGGCGGTCATGGCGCGGGTGGTGTTGGGGTTGATGACAAGCAGCCTCATGTCGCGGGCCTTTCTTCGGGAGATCTTGCAGAGCGCCACAGCCGGGCGGGTTCGTCGCGCAAGCCGGTCAGCCCGGCGTCGCGGATGGCGCGGTCGGCCGCCTCGGTTGCCTCTGCCAGCACCGTCTCCGGGTCCAGCGTTTGCGACCGGCGCTCGCGCAACACGACGCGGCCGTTGACCAACACGGTCTCGACATCGGCGGCATTGGCGAAATGGGTCACCGCATGCAGCGGCATGGCCTGCGGCGTCAGATGCGGTTTGCCCATGTCGATCAGCACCACATCGGCTTTCTTGCCGACCTCCAGCGAGCCGAGATCATCCGCGCGGCCCAGCGCGCGGGCGGCATCGATGGTGGCCATCTCCAGCACCTTGCCCGGCGGCAGGACCGTCGGGTCGCGGAAGTGGCGGCGGTGATAATGCATCGCCTGCGCCATGTGGCGGAACATGTCATAGCCCCGGTCCGGTGCGGCGGCGTCGGAGCCGAGCGCCACGGTGATGCCCCGGTCGATCATCTCAGGCGCCGGGCAGCGGCCGAAGATCGACATGATGGCGCTGGGGTTATGGGCCACGGCGGTGCCGGTCTCTTGCAGTGCCTCGATGTCCTCTTCGGTCAGATCGACGCAATGCGACAGGAGGGCATGCGGCCCCAGCAGCCCCAGCGCGCGGGCATAGGCAATGGTGCCGTCGCGGTGGCCGTCCTGGGTGAGCAGCACGTCATGCCGGGCGCGCAGGTCGCAGACCGCTTCGGTCATCCGCCGCACCTCGGCTTCGGGCACCTCCCCCCGGTCGTCGCTGCCATAGACCGGCATGACGAGGCAGACGCCGGTGCCGGCATCCAGCAGATCGTCATGCGCCGCGATCAGCGCCTCGCTGACCTCGAGCTGTCGCACGAAACCGACCGCGACGGGCGCGCCGTCCGGCCCGTGATAGGGCAGCGGAAACGGCGGCCGGTTCGGACCCACCGCCAGCACCGTGCGAAGGCCCGCATCGCGGGTGGCGGCGCAATGGGCGGCGCCAAAGGCCGGGTCGTCGGTGCGATAGATATCGGCGCCACCGCCCAGCAGGGTGACACAGGTGGTCACCCCGCCCATCAGCCGCTCGAGCAGCGAGAGCCGCGCTTCGGCGGCCCAGAAGCCGGGCCCGGTCGGGCCGGTATAAAGCCGCGCGCAGGCGTCGAACCAGGTCGAGACATCGCCGGCCCCCAAGGCCCGCACCAACCCGTGACCGGCATGGGAATGACAGTCGATCAGGCCGGGAATGGCCACCCTGCCCCGCGCCTCGATCACCTCGCCCGCCCGGTCGGCCAGCGGCGCCAATTCGGCGTCGGGTCCGATGGCGGTGATCCGGTCGGCCTCGATGGCGATGGCGGCATCCTCAATCACCCTTCGGTCGGCATCGACGGTCAGCGCGGTGACATGGCGGATCAGGATATCGGTCATGCCGGCGCCTTTCGCAGCGGGTAGGAGGCGGGGAAGATCTCGTCCAGCGGCGGATGGCCGAAGGTGCGGTCGGGGTATTGCGCCTTCATCGCGTCGAACCGCTGCTGCGCGCCCGCGCGCAGGGCGTCATGGTCAACGCCGGGGATGGCGCCATCCTCCATCACCGTGCGGCCCTCGATCACCACCGTCCGCACATCGCGGCCCGAGCCGTTGAGCATCAGTGTCTGGATCGGATCGATCACCTGCCCCATGGCCGGATCATCGAGCCCGATGACGGTGATATCCGCCCGCGCGCCGGGGCGCAGCCGGCCCAGATCGTCGCGGCCCAGCGCCCTGGCGCCGCCCAGGGTCGCCGCGTCATAGAGATCGGCGGCGCTGACGGCGCCAGCGGCGCGGCGCGCCAGCCGCGCGGTGATCAGCCCGATCTGCATGTTGAGGATCATGTCGGGCGGATGGGTGTCGGTGCCCATGCCGATGGTCAGCCCGGCGTCGCGATAGGCGGCGAAATTGTCCATCGCCGTGCCGCCCCGCGCCATCACCAACGGGCAATGCGCCAGCGCCGCGCCGCTTTCGGCGATGATCTCCAGATCGGGCGCCTCATGGGTCATGCCGTTGCGCCCCGCCAGATAGGTCAGATGCGGCAGGATCGCGCGCGGCGAGAGAAAGCCGATATCGCGCAGCCATTCCGCCGGGCTGCGGCCATGCATCCGCAAAACGCTCTGATACTCGAAGGCCGACTGACAGCAATGCAGCCGCACCGGCACCTCCAGCTCGCGCACAGCCTCGGCGGTGCGCGCCAGCAGCGTCTCGGTGCAGGTCTCGATCCGGTCGGGCGCCAGCATGGTGCGGATCAGCCCGCCGCCCTGCCCCTCGAAATCGCGGCAGAAGCGCAGCGCCTCTTCCAGCCCGGACAGGCCGCGCGCCTCGTCGAAATGAAAGCCGATCTCGCCGGCGCCTTTGACGTAGGTATTGCCACTGCGATAGGCGGGGCCGAGGTAGACGCGCAGGCCCAGCTCTTCGGCTGCCGCGGCCGCGCCGGCAAATTCCTCGCGGGTCTCGCCCCATTCGCGATAGAACAGCGAGGCGATGGGCAGCGCGGTGGTGATGCCATTGGCGATCAGCCGGGTGAAGGCATAGCGTTTCTGCCAGACCAGATCCTCCGGCGAGTACATCTCGCGCGGGCCCGCCTGCATGTAGCTCTCGGGCCAGACGCGGCCCTTTTTCCAGGCCGGCTGGTTGTCGAGACCGAGGATGGTGCTGTCGAGATCCGAAAGCGCATCGAGGTCGATGAACCCCGGGCCGATCAGCGCCGCACCGCAGTCGATGCGCCGCGCCACCTCGCCGGGGAAATCATGGCCGACAAAGACGATCTCGCCGCCCTCGTAAACCACCTCGCCACGGGGCAAGAGCAGATGGCGGCCGTTTTCGTGGCCGACCACCCAGTCGGCTGTCATCAGCGTGCGGTCCATCACGGCGCCTCCTGCACGGCTTTGCCATCGCGCGCGACGATGCGCCCGGCCTTGAGCACCAGCCGGCGCGGCGGATGCGAGACCACCGCATGGGTCACCGTCTCGGCCTCCACCAGCACCAGATCGGCGGTGCAGCCTTCGGTGATGCCATGGCCCGCCAGCCCCATGACCCGCGCCCCGGCGCCAGAGCAGCACCAGAAGGCGTGTTCGACGTCACGGTCGGCGCGCAGGTTGTTGCGCAGGCCCAAGAGCATGGCGCGTTCCAGCATGTCGGCATTGCCATAAGGCCCCCAGGTATCGCGGATGCCGTCGGAGCCGGCGCAGAGCACCACCCCGGCGGCCCGCAGATCCTCGGCCAGCGGCACCGGGCGCGACGGCGTGGCGACGGTGGCGATATGCACCTGCGCCTCGGCCAGTTCGGCCACCAGCGCACGGGCGCGGTCGCGGTCGGGCATGCCGAGGCAGAAGGCGTGGGAAATGGTTACCCGCCCCTGCATCCCGTGGGCACGGGTGCGGTCGAGGATCATCTCCATCGAAAAGGCGCCAAGCTCGCCCGGTTCATGCAGGTGGATGTCGATCGGCTTGCCGTATTTCTCGGCCAGCGCAAAGACCGCGTCGAGCTGCCCCTTGGGATCGGCGTCGATGCCGCAGGGATCGAGCCCGCCGACCACGTCGGCCGGGCCTTGCAGCGCGCGCTCCATCAGTTCGAGCGTGCCGGGGCGCGACATCAGCCCGGATTGCGGAAAGGCGACGATCTCGATGTCGATCTGCCCGGCGAGTTCCTCGCGGGTGCGGGCGACGCCCTCGATCCCCGCCAGCCCGCAATCGGTGTCGATGTCGACATGAGAGCGGATCGCCGTCGAGCCATGGCCGAGCGACAAGAGCGCCTGCCGCATCGACTGGCGGTAAGGGTCGATGTTCCACTCCTTGCGCAGCTTGCGCTCGTTGTCGATCTTGTCGCGCAGGGAGGGCCCGGCCTGATGTTCGCGCCAGCCCATGCCCCAGAGTGACTTGTCGAGATGGGTATGCGCCTCGACCAGACCGGGCAGCGCCAGCGCGCCGCCGCAATCCTCGGCCGTCAGCTCTTCGGCGGCGAGGTCTTTGCCGATGCGGGCGATACGGCCCGCGCGGACCTCCATGTCGCAGGTCTCCTGCCCGAGCGGGCGCAGGTTCTTCAGCAGGATATCCATCAGCTCGCTTTCGCCGCGGCCAGCGCCGCGGTCGCCTTGAGCTCGAACTGCCGGTCCGAGACGATGTAATTGTCGGCATGCAGCCGCGCCACCGGCTGATAGACCTCGGGCCGCACATAACGCCCGGCGGCGTCGAGACAGGCGTCGCGCACATGCATCTGCACCACCTCGCCCAGCACGATGGCGCGGCGCGGGTAGTCGATGATCTGGCTCACCCGGCATTCCATCGCCGCCGGCGCCTCCTCCACCCGCGCCGGCGCGATCTTGAGCGAGGGCGCATGACTGAGGCCGGTGAGTTCCACCTCGTCAACGTCATCGGGAAAGCCGATGCCGCAATCCACCATCTGCTGCGCGATCGCCATGTCGCAGAGGTTGACGGTGAACTCTTGCGACCGGCGGATGTTGCGCAAGGTCTCCTTTTCGCTGCCGCAGGGCTTGGCCTGGATGCCGAGGATGACAATCGGCGGATCCTGCGAGAAGACGTTGAAAAAGCTCATCGGCGCGGCGTTGGGCCGGCCCTCGGCATCGCAGGTCGTCACCAGCGCGATCGGGCGCGGGGCGACGAAGCTGCACAGCAGGCGGTAGCGGTCCTGCGGCGGCAAGGCCTCGAAATCGAATTCCATCAGGCGGCCCCCCGCGCCAATTGCATGCGTGCGCCCTCGCCGGTTTCGCACGCCACCGTTTCCGGCGTGTCGCGCCCCTCCTCGACCGCGTGGCAGGCAACGATGCTGCCCCCGGCCCGCCTGCGGGCCTCGGGGGCCTGCGCCCGGCAGCGGTCATTGGCCAGCGGGCAGCGCGGGTTGAAGGAACACCCGGGCGGCGGGGTGATCGGGTTCGGCACCTCGCCGATCACCGGCGCGCGGTTGCGCCGGCCCATGGTGATGTCGGGCACCGTGTCCATCAGCAGGCGGGTGTAGGGATGTTCCGGCGCCGAAAAGATGCGCTCGGCCGGCCCGGCCTCGACCAGCCGGCCCAGGTACATGACGCCGACATAGTCGGACATGAAGTCCACCACCGCCAGGTCATGGCTGATGAACAGATAGGTCAGCCCCAGCTCGTCCTGCAAATCGCGCATCAGGTTGAGAACCTGGCTCTGCACCGAGACGTCGAGCGCCGAGGTCGGCTCATCGCAGACCAGGAACTCGGGTTTGGACGAGATCGCCCGGGCAATCGAGATCCGCTGGCGTTGACCGCCGGAGAATTCATGCGGGAACTTCTCGCCATCGCGGGCCGAAAGGCCGACCAGCTCCAGCAGGCGGCCCACTTCGGCCCGTTCCTCGGCCTTCGAGGAGGTGATGCCGAAACTGCGCAGCGGCTCGGCGATGATGTCGCGCACCCGCCAGCGCGGATTGAGGCTGGCATAGGGATCCTGAAAGATCATCTGAATGCGCTTGCGAAAAGCCCCCCGGTCGGCGGCGGCCAGCTTGGTCAGATCGGTGCCGTCAAAGGTGATCTTGCCCGCGCTTGCCCCGTGCAGCCCGACCACCAGCTTGGCGACGGTGGATTTGCCGCAGCCGGATTCGCCCACCAAGGCAAAGGTCTTGCCGCGTGGAATGTCGATGTTGAGCCCGTCGACGGCGCGCAGGCTGCGGCGGCCCTTGCGCTCGATCAAGCGGTTCAGCAGCGGCGGCGAGAGGTCGAAGGTCTTGGACAGGCCGTCGAGCGCGACCAGCGGCTTCTGTTCGGTTGCGGTGCTCATGCCGGTTCCTCCTGGTAGAGATGACAGGCGACATGGCCGCCCTCGACCGGCAGCGCCGCCGGTCTGGTCTGTTGGCAGGTGTCAAAGGCGCGCGGGCAGCGCGGGTGAAAGGCGCAGCCCGAGGGCAGATCGGTCAGCCGCGGCATGGCGCCGTCGATCTGGGTCAGTCGCTGGACGCCCGAGCCGACGCGCGGGATCGATTGCATCAGACCCTTGGTATAGGGGTGGCGCGGGTCGCGGACGACGCGGTCGACCGATCCGATCTCGACCACCCGGCCGGAATACATCACCGCCACGCGGTCGGCGGTCTCGGCGATCACCCCCATGTCGTGGGTGACGAGGATCACCGCCGCGCCGCGTTCGCGGCACATCTTCTTCAGCAGGTCGAGGATCTGCGCCTGGATCGAGACGTCGAGCGCGGTGGTCGGCTCGTCTGCGATCACCAGCGACGGCTCGGCACAGAGCGCCAGCGCGATCACCACCCGTTGCCGCATCCCGCCCGAGAACTGGTGCGGATACTGGTCGATCCGCGCCTCAGGGGCGGGAATGCCGACCTCGGCCAGGCATTCGATGGCGCGGGCGCGCGCCGCCTCCTTGCTCTTGGGCAGATGGGTACGGATGGTTTGCACCAGTTGCTGGCCGACGGTCATCAGCGGGTTGAGGCTGGTCAGCGGGTCCTGAAAGATCGCGCCGATCCGGCGGCCGCGCAGCCGCCGCATCTCATCCGGCGACAGGGTGTCGATGCGCTTGCCCTCGAAGAGGATCTCGCCCCGGTCGATGCGGCCGGGCCGCTCCAGCAACCCGGTGATGGCGGTGCCGGTCAGCGATTTGCCGGCGCCGCTTTCGCCCACCATGCCGAGGATTTCGCCCGGCGCCAGATCGAAGGTGATGCCGTCGACCGCGCGCAGCGGCCCGTGGCGGGTGTCAAAGCAGATCGACAGGTCGCGCACGCTGAGCAGCGGGGCATTGGGGAAGGTCGTTGTACTCATCGTCATTCCTTTCAGCGCAGCTTGGGGTTCAGCGCGTCGCGCAGCCAGTCACCCAGCAGGTTGACCGCCAACACCAGCGCCACCAACGTCAGCGAGGGGAAGATCACCACCCACCAGACACCCGAGAAGAGATATTCGTTGCCGACGCGGATCAGCGTGCCGAGCGAGGGGTTGGTGGGCGGCATGCCGACCCCGAGGAAAGAGAGCGTCGCCTCGATCAGGATCGCCATGGCCAGGTTGATGGTCGCAATCACCAGCACCGGGCCCATGACGTTGGGCAGGATGTGGCTGAACAGGATGGCAAAGGGTTTCCGGCCGACAAGCTGCGCCGCATAGACGTATTCGCGCGAGCGTTCGACCATGGTCGATGAACGCACGGTCCGGGCATATTGCACCCAGGTCGTCACGGTGATGGCAAAGACCAGGACGATCAGAGCCGCGCTGTCGTGCATTTCGCGTGGCAGCGCGCCGCGGACGATCCCGCTGACCAGCAGCGCCACGAGGATGGTGGGAAAGCTCAGCATGACGTCGGCGATCCGCATGAAGAAGGCGTCGATGGCGCCGCCGAAATAGCCCGAGACCAGGCCGATCACGATGCCGATCACCATGGCGAAGGCGACCGAGACAAAGCCCACCGCCAGCGAGATCCGCGAGCCGTAGAGGATGGCCGAGAACACGTCGCGGCCCTGGTTGTCGGTGCCCAGCAGGAAGCGGGGATCGCCGCCCTCGGCCCAGACCGGGGGCAATTCGCTGTCCCACAGGCTCAGCGTCGAGACGTCGAAGGGATCATGCGGCGCGATCCAGGGCGCCAGAACGGCGGCCAGCACGATCACCAGCGTCACGACAAAGGCGCCGACGGTGATCCACGAGGTCCGGAACTTGTAGAACAAATCGCTTTCGATGATCGCGGCGAGGCGGGATTGGGGGAATGCTTCAAGAGACATCATGAACCTCCTTCACGCCCGCACCGAGAGGCGCGGATCGATGGCGAAGTAGAGAAGATCGACGATCATGTTGATCGCCACGAAGACCAGCGCCACCAGCACCAGGTAAGCGGACATCACCGGGATGTCGGCAAAGCTCACCGCCTGGATGAACAGCAGGCCCATGCCCGGCCACTGGAACACCGTCTCGGTGATGATGGCGAAGGCGATCATCGAGCCCAGTTGCAGCCCGACGATGGTGATCACCGGCATCAGGGTATTGCCGAGCGCATGGCCGAAGTGCACGGCGCGGTTCGACAGGCCACGGGCGCGGGCGAAGCGCACGAAATCCGATCGCAGCACCTCCATCATCTCGGCCCGCACCAGCCGCATGATCAGCGTCACCTGGAACAGCCCCAGCATCACCGCCGGCAGGATCAGCGACTTGAGCCCGCTCACGGTCAGGAACCCGGTGGACCACCAGCCGATGTCAACAGTCTGGCCGCGTCCGAAGCTGGGCAGCCAGTTCAACCAGACCGAAAAGATCAGGATCAGCAGGATGCCGGTCACGAAAGTCGGCACCGATATGCCGATCAGCGAGGCGACGTTGAGTGTATTTGCCAGGAAACCCTTGGGATGCAGCGCCGCATAGATGCCCATCGGCACCCCCAGCAGCAGGGCAAAGACCGCCGCCGCCAGCACCAGTTCGAGCGTGGCCGGCAGGCGTTCGGCGATCATCTCCGAAACCGCGCGCTTGTTGCGGTAGGAAACGCCGAATTCCCCCTGCACCGCGCCGGTGACGAACTTGGCGAATTGCGTGGTCACGGGCTGATCGAGGCCGAGCTGTTCACGCAGCACCTGGCGATCCTCGACAGAAGCATTTTCGGGCAGCATGGAGTTCACCGGGTCGCCGATGAAACGGAACATGGAAAAGGCGATAAGGGCGACGGCGAGCATGACCAGCACGGATTGCATCAGCCGTCTGAGAACGTAGGCGATCATCGTGGAACCTCCACTTTGCGATCAGGGTGTCACGGGGGACTGTCAGAAATCGTCGCAGGCCCACGCGCAGGATGCACGCGGGCCCGCTCCGGGGAGGATCAGTCGATGGTGGCGTACCAGAGCCGCGGCTTGTTGTCGGCGGCGGCGGGGATGTTCACCCCGTCCCGCACCGCCCAGGCCAGCGGCTGCTGGTGCAGCGGGATGATGGCCACGTCGTCGCGGGCAATCTTCAGCGCCTCGGTCATCATCGCCGTGCGCTTGTCGGTATCCAGCTCCACCGCGACCTTGGCGGTCAGCGCGTCCAGTTCGGCGTTGGAATAGCGACCGGGGTTCCAGGCCCCCATCCGCTCGCCCGGGGTGTGCAGCAGCGCCGAGAGCACCGAATAGGTATCGAGCATCGGCAGGGTCGCCCAGCCCACCATGTAGACATCGGAGCCGCCGCCCAGCACCTTCTCGAAGTGTTTCGACGGGGTCTGCGACGACAGGTTGGCCTTGACCCCGATCCGCGACCACATCGAGGTGATGGCCTGGCAGATCTCCTCGTCGTTCACGTAGCGACTGTTGGGGCAATCGAGCCCGACCTCGAAGCCGTCGCCATAACCGGCCTCGGCCAGCAGCGCCTTGGCCTTTTCGGCATCGGCCGGCGGCAGCACGTCGAGCGCCGCGTCATAACCCGGCACCGGCGGCGCCACCAGCAGCGCCGAATTGCGCGACATGTCCCGCATGATCTTCTTGCGGATCAGCTCCATGTCGATGGCGCGCCAGAGCGCTTCGCGCACCCGGCGATCCTGCAACGGGTTGGCATCGGTGAGGTTGGAGTTGTGCAGCTTCTCGGTCTGGTTCATGCCCAGCATGATGGTGCGCAGCGCCGGCGCGATGATCGCCTTGGCTCCGTCAGAGCGGTTGATCCGGTCGATGTCTTGCAGCGGCGCCGGCATGATGAAATCCAGCTCGCCCGAGAGCAGCGCGGCAATCCGCGTGGCATCCGAGCCGATCGGGCTGAACTCGATCCGGGTCAGGTTGTGTTGCGGCTCGTCCCACCAGTCTTCGTTGACGGTCAGCACGGTGCTGGCGTCGGGCTGACGGCTTTCGAGAATGAAGGGCCCGGTGCCGTTGGAATTGGCCACCGCATAGTTTTCGCGGCCGCCGCGCATGTCGGCGGGCAGCAGAGCGTCATTCTCCTCCATCCATTCGCGGTCGAGGATGTGGATGTTGGTCAGATAATTGAGCACGATCGGATCCGGCCCGGTGAGGATCAGGTCGACGGTCAGGTCATCGACCTTTTCGACCGAGGCCATCGAGGGGATGTTGCTCTTGACCGGCGAACTTTCATGCGCGGCGCGCTCCAGCGAGGCGACGACGTCATCTGCGGTGAAGGGATTGCCGTTGTGAAAGGTCACACCCTCGCGCAGCGAAAAGCGCAGGCGGGTCGGTTCGACGAATTCCCAGGACGTGGCCAGCGCCGGCTCGACCTCGAGGTCCTGATTGTAGCGCACCAGGCCTTCGTAGACGTGGTTGAGAAAACCGATGGTGTTGCTCTCGGTCATCGAATGCGGGTCCATCGCCGCGATGTCGGAGGAATCGGCCATGCGCAGGGTGTTCGCGCCAGCGGCTCCGGCCAGAAGCGCTGTCAGCGCGCCAACGGCGATCCCGGTTTTCAGGCGAGTGGTGAGGGTCATTCAAAGTCTCCTTGTTGATGTGTCGGGTCCGATTCTGACGTCGGGTTAGCTAGATCGTATACAATCTTCGTATGCGATCAAGCTTTTTTCTACCGTTCAAAAATTGTATACATTTTGCCGGCGATCCGTGCTAAACGCTTTGAAGGCATGTCGCGCGGTTGAAAAAACTGGCTGTGGAAGGGATTATGATGAGCAAGGGATTGACCAAGGCCCCCAATGGCACCGCGGCCAAGACCCGCGAATCAATGGACCCGAACCAGATCTACACCCGAATCTTCGACGCCATCGTTGACCACAAGCTGCTTCCCGGCACCCATCTGAAAGAGGACGAGCTCTGCGATCTGTTCGGAGTCGGGCGCACAAGGATTCGCACCGCGCTGTCGCGGCTGTCAGGGGATCACGTGATCGAATTGGTCGCCAATCGCGGCGCCTTTGTCGCGCGCCCCTCGGTCGAGGAAGCGCGCGAGGTGTTTCGGGCCAGAAGGGTGATCGAGGGTCATCTGATCCGCCGCGCCGCCGACATGCGCGACGACGCGATGCACAGTGCGCTGAACGATCATCTGCATACCGAGGACGCCGCCCGCGCCGCCGGCGACGCCGCGCGGGTGATCCGCCGCTGCGGGCGCTATCACCAGGTTCTGGCCGATCAGGCCGACAGCCCGATCATGGCCCGCTTCGTGCGCGAGCTGATTGCCCGGTCATCGCTGATCATCGCGATCTACGAAACCGGCCATCACGGCGATTGCGAGATGGACGAACACCGGCAATTGTCGGAACTGGTATTGCAAGGCAAGGGCGAGGCGGCGGCCGATTTGCTCGACCGGCACCTGACCGGCATCGAGGACCGGCTCGACCTCAAGCCACAGGGCGACCCGGCCAGCGACCTGCGCGCCAGCCTCGGGTTCGGCTGAGCCGCGGCGGGCCCCTGCCCTGCCCGGCTGACCGCCGGACGCGAGCGTCAGGCCTCATGCAAAGGGATACAGCACCACGCGGGTGTCCATCGGAACCTGGTCGTACAGCTCGATGATCTGCGAATTCACCAAACGGGCGCAGCCGTTTGACACTCGGCGGCCGAGCGTGTCGGGATCGTTGGTGCCATGGATGCGCAGAAAGGTGTCGCCGCGCTCCGGCGTGAACAGATAGAGCGCGCGGGCGCCCAGAGGATTGTCGATCCCGCCGGGCATGCCGTCTTTGTACTTGGCGTATTTCTCCGGCTCACGGTCGATCATGCCGGGGGTCGGCGTCCAGCTCGGCCATTCCTTCTTGGCCCCGACATAGAATTCGCCCGATTCGTAGAGCCCGGGCCGGCCCACGCCGACGATGTAGCGCATCGCGTCGCCGCCGGGCAGCGTCCAGTAGAGCGCGAATTCGATCGGGTTGACGTGAATCTCGCCGGGGGCAAATCCCGGACCCATGCGGACCAGACGCGGCAACATGGCCTCCGGCAACTCATGATCCTTGACCTCGGCTTCATGCGCCTTGGCCACTCCGGGCAGCGACATTGCCGCCAGCCCCATCCCGGTTTTCAAAAGTTCGCGTCGGTTCATAGCTGTGCCTCTCGTCCGTAGTCTGCGCGCAATTTCGCGCCTTGTCTCGGGCTCAACCACTTGTATAGGCCCTGGTTCCGATCACATGAGATCACATCCCTGCGCGAGCGGTCCGGCCAAAACCCGCCGCGCTCTCTGGACCTTGGCGGCGCGGCTTCGTAACAGTTGGGCGACGCGGCGCGGCCCGCGCAGCCAATCCCGGAGCCCGCATGACACCGAACTCCCCCCTCGACCGGGCCGCCGCCGTCCTGCTGGCGCTGCTCGTGCTGCTGACCGGGCTGGTCGAATGGCGGGTGCCCGCAGCCGAAACGCCGCGTGCCCTGGTGGCGGCGGCGGTGGTGGTCCTGCTGGCACCGCGCATCCGCGCCTCGCGGCTGGCCTTCGTGGCGGTCGGGCTGGGGCTGACGCTCTGGACCGGTGCCGTTTCGGACAATTGGGCGGCGGTTCTGGCCCGGGGCCTTGCCTCGGCCGGATTCATCGGCGCCTTCTTCTGCGCGCTGGCGACCCTGCGCAGCATTGCCCAGAGCTCGCCGGCGATTGCCGACGCCGGGCGTTACCTGGCCTCGCAGCCGCCGGGCCGGCGCTATCTGGCGCTGAGCCTCGGCGGCCACATGTTCGCGCTGCTGCTGAGCTATGGCGCGATCGCGCTGCTTGGCGGGCTGGCCACCTCTGCGGCCGCGGCAGACAGCGACCCGGTGATCCGAGGCCACCGCAGGCGGCGCATGCTGCTGGCGATCCAGCGCGGCTTTGTCTCGACGCTGCCCTGGTCGCCGCTGGCGTTTTCCATGGCGATCACCACCGTGCTGATCCCCGGCGCAAGCTGGCGCGATGCAGCCCTGCCCGGCATGGTCTCGGCGCTGATCCTCGCCGGGCTCGGCTGGGCGCTGGACACGCTGCTGAAGCCGCGGCTGGCCGTCCGCCCCCCACCCCGCCCCATCGAGGGCTCGTTCCGCCGGCTGACGCCGCTCTTTGTGCTGTTGGCGCTGCTCGGGGTGTCGGTCGGCGGGCTGCACCTGCTGACCGAGGTGCGTATCGTCGGTGTGGTGCTTCTCGTGGTGCCGCTGATCTCGCTGGTCTGGGCGCTGCTGCAATATCGCGGCGCTATCGCCGCCCCGGCGCGGCAATTCCTCTTTACCGACCTCCCCGGCTATCGCGGAGAGATCGTGTTGCTGATGATGGCCGGCTATATCGGCACGCTCGGCGCGCCGCTGCTGGCGCCGATCATGGCCGGGCTGGGGCTTGACCTGGGGGTGATGCCGCCCTGGCTGCTGCTGGTCTCTCTGGTGTGGATCGTGCCGTTGCTGGGCCAGCTCGGGATGAACCCGATCCTCGGGGTCACCCTGATTGCGCCGCTTATCCCCGAGGCCGCAAGCCTAGGTGTCACCCCGGCGGCGCTGGTCACCGCGATTGTCGCCGGTTGGGCCATTGGCGGCATCTGTTCTCCCTTTACCGCCACCACCATCCTGACCGGCAGCTTCGGCGGTGTCAGCCCGCTGCATGTCGGCCTGCGCTGGAACGGGCTCTTCGTGATCACCCTCGGGCTGGCGCTGAGCCTCTGGACACTGCTCTATGCCTTCGTGCTGGCCCCGGCCTGACGCGCGGCATCCCACGGTGTCAGGCGCAGATCTCGATCCGCCTGAGTTCGGGGAATTCCATCTGCGCGGTGCCCAGAAGCAGCCGCTGATGATGGGTCTGAACATACCGCGCCTGAAACTGCGACGGCGCCCGAAGCGTCAGCACGCCGGCCTCGCAGGCCCCGGGTGTAAGCGCGGCGAACCAGCTTCGGTGCAATGCCGGTTCGAGCTGCGCCAGCCGCGCCAGCGTTCGCGCCCAGGGACCGCCCTGCCCGGCGGGTGGATCGATCTGCTGCGGTGGGTCCGCCGGTTGGGCCGCCGCGAAATCGACCTGTGTCACCGTGGGCGCTGCGGGTGGCGGCCCCTGGTGCGCCATCCGGTCGGCGTAGTCCGGGCCGACCCGATCCCAGACCGGCGCGCTCAGCCGGTGGATTTCGGCTATGTTGAGCCGGTAGGCGGCCACCCTGCCTCGCACCCCCGGTCGAAGCTGAAGCAGGATCGATGCCGCCGTCAGCCGCTTGATCTCGCGTTTCACCGTCCGTTCGTCGACCGACCAGAGCCGCGCCATTTCGCGTTGCCCGACGGTTAGCTCGTTGCGGCCCCAGTTGTAGCGTGCCGTCACCAACGCCACCAACCGCAGCATCGAGGTCTGAAACCCGGGAGAGCCGCTCAACCCCGCCACCGACAGCGCAGTCAGAAGATCGTACTTCTGTGACCCCGCCTGTGGCCCGGTATACCGCTTTGCATCCATATCTGCCCACTCTTTGCCTCCGGGATCGTCTCTCTGTCCGATTCCCGTTCTGGTGTTGAGTGTTCACTAATCCCGTTTTTTGTCAACAACGAGTTAAATACGGGAACGCTCTCTGAAATCCTGAAAATAAAGAAATAGAAGGTATATTGGTATAGGGGGACACTCAGTTGTCACCCTATTGCCCACTGTCTGTCACCCTATATCCTGCGATTGGCATCACGGTGTCACCCAATTCGTTGCAGGTTCTCCACAAATTTCCCGTTTTTCCCGGCGCTTCCGGCAAAAATCGCGATTTCGGGATTTCTGCGTTTTGCGCTTCGGTAAAATCCGGTTATTCAGGCTTCAATAGCATAAAACGCGAGTGAGGTCATGCGAGATCATTCCAACCTGCAATCGATGAACGAACGAAGCCTTGCGCAACAGGCGGCGGTCCGCAAGGCGACCTTCTCTCCGGGCGAAGAGAAAATCCTGCGTCCGTTCTCGATCTGGGAAATCAGCCAGTTCATGTTCAACGTGCCTGCCGATACCTTGCGCAAGAAGCTGGCCGACGACCCGTCGCTGCCGCAGGGCGCCACCGAAGAGGACGGCCGGCAGCGCTGGTTCTCGCTGGCCGAGATCAACGAGCTGCGCCGCCGCATCCGGTTTCGCGGCAAGACCCTGCTGCCCAAACGCCCCGGCGGCCGGGCGATGCGGGTCGCGGTGTCGAACTTCAAGGGCGGTGTCGGCAAGACGGTGGTGGCGCAGCACCTGGCCAATGCCGCCGCGCTCGACGGCTACCGCGTGCTGGTGGTCGATTTCGATCCGCAGGCGACCCTGACCCATTCCATGGGGCTGGTCGAGGTCAAGGAATGGAACACCGTCTGGGGCATCATGTGCCGCGATCTCTGCCGCGAGGCCGACCGCATTGCCGCCGCCTATGACGACCCCGCCGATTGCCCCTACCCCACCGCCGACGAGCTGCCGGAGGATGTGCAATCGATCGGCGCCCAACGGGTGCAGGATTTCATCCAGAAAACCGCCTGGCCCACCATCGACATCATTCCCTCTTGCGCCAATGCCGCTTTTGTCGAATTTGCCAGCGCGCAATATCGCTCGATGCACAAGGCCTGGAGCTTCTTTGGCTGCGTCGCGCGATATCTGGACGAGTTGCCGGACGACCAATTCGATCTGATCATCTTCGATTGCCCGCCCGCCATCGGCTATCAGTCGCTGAACGCCGCCTTTGCCGCCGATATCCTCTATATCCCCTCCGGCCCCGGCTATTGGGAATATGACAGCACCACCAGCTTTCTGGGCCAGCTCGGCGATGCGCTCGAGGATATTTCGGAGGGGTATGCCAGGATCGCCCAGGACGCCGGTATCACTCTGCCCAAGCAGTTCGATGACATCCGGCTGCTGATGACCCGTTTCGAGGCGTCGAACCCGTTGCATGTCGCGATGATGGAGGCGTTCCGCAATGTCTTTGGCGCCGACGTCTGCAACAACGCCATCGAGATGACCCGCGCGGTCGAGCAATCGGGGCGCTTTCAGATGTCGGTCTACGAACAGGATTATCGCCAGATGACGCGCGAGACATGGAAGCGCGCGCGCCAGTCGTTCGATGCCACCTATGACGAGTTCAAGGAGGTGGTGTTGCGCGCCTGGGAGCGGCGCGAGGCAAAAGAGGAGGTTGAGGCATGAGCAAGAACAAATTCGGTTTCGGCCCGATCGAGACGCCGGACACCCCCAAGCGCAAACGCGAGGTCGGCCCGATGGGGGCCGCGGTGCGCGAAGCGGCCGGATCGCTGGCCGAAAGCACCGAGAGCCTGGTCGAGCAGCGCCGGCAGAATGCGTCCGACGCCAAGGAATGGCGCCGGGCGCAGGGCGAGGGCCGGGTGCTTGTCGAGATCGCGCTCGGTGACATCCAGACTGACGCCCTGCCGCGTGACAGGCTCGATCTCGACGCGGTGGCCGCCTCGGACGAGATGGAGGAACTCAAGACCTCGATCCGCGAACGCGGCCAGAAGGAGCCGATCGAGGTCTTTGCCGTCGCCGGCGGCTATCAGCTCAAGAAAGGCTGGCGACGGCTGACCGCGCTGCGACAGCTTTACAAGGAAACCGCCGACGACCGCTTTGCCCATGCGGTGGCGCGGGTCGATGACGGCGCGGTGAACCGCATCGATCTCTATATCGACATGGTCGAGGAGAACGTCATTCGCGAAGACCTGACCTTTGCCGAGATGGCACAGGTGGCGATCATCGCGGCGCGCGAGGAGGGGCAGGCGGCCGCCGATCTGGTCAGCCGGATCTATGCTTCGCTGCACAAGATGAAGCGCAGTTATATCCGCAGCTTCGTCTTCCTGCTGGACGAGCTGGACACGGCGCTGAAATTCCCCAAGGCGGTGGCGCGCAATCTGGGGGTCGAGGTGGCGCGGCGGTTGCAGGGGGCGCCCGATCTGGCGCCGGCCCTGCGTGCGGATCTGGCAGAGGCGGAGACCGCCGAAGAGCAGACCGCCATCCTGCGCCGCTTTGCCGATGGCACCGCCCAGACGCCGCGCAAGCCGCAGGCTGAGAAAAGCGTGAAGTACGAATTTCACGTCGGCAGCACCAAGGTGACCGCCCGCAAGGGCGAATGCCGCATCCTGTCAGAGATCGATTTCTCGTCGGTCGATCGCAAGCGGCTGCAACACGCGATCGAGGCTTTCGAGGCCGCGCTGAACCGGTAACCCGCGGGTTACCACAGCGACCGTAACCCATGGGTTACCCGCAACGCCCGCCCACATTGGCGGGCGTTCTGCTTTGCGGGGCAGGGGATCCGGCGGGATAGGTTTCGCGCAGCACATCGAGGAACACCCGGGTCAGCCGGTTCGGCTCGGGTGCGCGGCGGGTGGCGGCGGCAAAGGAGGTGCGATAGTGAATCTGGTCTGGCAGCACCCGGCGCATTTTGTCCTGCTGCTCGAATTGCTCGGCCATATGGGCCGGGATGAAGCCGACGTATTGGCCCGACAGCACCAGCATCGCCAGCATCATCTCGTTCTGCACCACGGCCCGGGACCGCATGTTCAGTGATTGCCCGACCTGGAGGTTGGGCGAGTTGAACGAGATACCAGCATATCGCGCGCCACGCACCGTTTCCAGATCGAGCGCCTCGGGTGCGTCAAAGAACGGGTGACCGCGGCCGCAATAGAGGTACATGTCCTCGCCATGCACCGGCATGTAATCGAGGCCGGGCAGGGGGCGGTGACGGGCGATGATGCCGATATCGAGCTGTCCCTCCTGAAGCCGTGCCTCGATAATGTTGGGCGGCAACATCGACAGGTCGAGATCGACATCCGGCGCACGGTCCGAAAACAGCCGCAGCGCATGGCTCAGCCGCGCCTCGGGGTTGGAAATGCTCTGATCGAAGGCGGCGATGCGCAGTGTGCCGACCAGTTTTTGCCGCACCTCGTTCATCCGGGTGCGAAAGTCGCGCACCGATTCCAGAAGCGCATCGGTGGCCGTCAGAACCTGCGCGCCTTCGTCGGTCAAGAAAAACCCGGCGGGCCCTCGGTTGCACAGTCGAAAGCCAAGTCGTGTTTCCAGGTCGGACAGGTGTTTCGAAATCGTCGAGCGGCCGGTGTTTAGCTCGGATTCGGCGGCCGAGATGCCGCCGCATTCCGCCACCGTCTTGAAAATCCGCAACAGTTTCAGGTCGGCATTGCCGATCTGCGGGATGAGCATCTGTCGGGCCATGGCAATGTTTCCGATTTATGAAACCATACTTTCAATCTGGCACATTTTTGCACGCATTGAAACGCCCTATACCGGCCCCATCGTGCTTTGGGATAACGAACCCCGAGGCGGGAAATTTTAACTGCCTCGGGAGGATGGCATGACTTTCATTGGAAAACTGGCGCGTTTCGGCACGGCGGTCTCGCTGGCGGCGCTGATCGCGGCGGCTCCGGCCTCGGCCAAGAATTTCAAGATCGCGGTCGGCGATGGCGCCGGCGGCACCCAGGAAGCGCTTGGCAAGGCCTTCGTCGCCGCGCTCGAGGAAAATACCGGCGGCGCTCATACCGGCACGCTGTTTCTCAACGGCCAGCTTGGCTCCGAGCAAGACACCGTCAATGACGCCGCCATGGGCCTGCTGGATTTCTCGATCCTCGCGATCAACAACGTCACGCCGTTTTCGCCCAGCGTCGGCGTGCTGACCCTGCCCTACATGATGCTGAGCCTCGAGGATGCCGAAACCCTGACCCAGGGCCCGATCGGCCAAGAGCTGGTGGAAAACACCCTGCGTGACAGTGGCGTGCGCATCCTCGGCTGGGCCTATTCCGGCTTTCGCGTCCTTACCAACTCGAAGAAACCCGTGACCACCGTCGCCGATCTTCAGGACCTGGTGGTGCGCGTGCCGAAAAACGAGATCATGATCGCCACCTACAAGGCCTGGGGTGTGAACCCGACGCCGATGGCCTGGTCCGAGACGTTCGCCGGCCTGCAAACTGGCGTGGTGGACGGTCAGGACAACCCCTATATCACTGTTTACTCAATGAAATTCGACGAGGTTCAGAGCCACGTCACCAATCTGCGCTACCTGTTCTCGATCGAGCCGCTGATCGTGTCGGAAGCGGTGTTCCAGGGCTTGTCGGAAGAGGAACAACAGGCCGTTCTGGACGCGGGGCAGGCGGCCACCGAATTTTCGGCCCAGTATCTGCGCGAGCAGGAAGAGCAGATCAAGAACGTGCTGGTCGAGCGCGGCATGCAGATCTCCGACCCCGCGGACGGCGAGCAGGAATTCATCGATCTCGCCACCAGCGAAGTCTGGCCGCAGTTCTATGATTCGATCGGCGGTGTCGAAAAGCTGAACGAGGCGCTGGCCGCCATCGGCCGCGATCCGGTCGCCACCAACTAACCCGGTTCCCCTCCCCAAACCGGCCGACCGGACGGGGAAGCGCAGACCCGCGCTTCCCCGAACAGGACAGGAGTGCCCCATGCTGGCCCGCATCTTCAACAATCTCGAAAGCCTCATCTGCCGCACGCTGCTCAGCGGCTTCGTGCTGCTGCTCTTCGTTCAGATCGTGGCGCGCGAGGTGTTTGGCTATTCCTTCTCGTGGATCGAGGAACTCAGCGTCTACATGTTCGTCTGGTTCGTGTTCTTCGGTGCCAGTTACGCGGCGCTGAAGGGCGCACACAACCGCGTCACGTTTCAGTTCCGATTCCTGCCGCGCCGCCACGTGAAATGGATCGAGGCCTTTGCCGATCTGTTCTGGGTGGCCTTCAATGTCACCTTCATCTGGCTGTCCTACGACTTTGTCTTCAACAAGATGAACAAGTTCTGGAAAAGCCAGACCCTCGGGATCGAGATGAAATGGGTCTATGTGGTGCTGCCCGTGGCCTTCACCCTGATGACGATCCGCATCCTTCAGGTGAATTACATCAAGCTGGTGCGCGGTGACGACGTGTCCGACCCCGACCAGATCGACCTCGACGCCATCCAGGCCGAAACCCCCGCAACCCGCGTGCAGGAGGCCTGAGCGATGGAAACCGAAATCACCACCCTGCTGTTCGGCTCGTTCCTGCTGCTTCTGATCATCGGCGCGCCGATCACCGTGGCGCTTGGCGTCTCGTCGCTGGTCTCCTTCGTCGTGCTGGGCGACAACCCGATCAAATTCGTGCAGATCGCCTTTACTTCGGTCGGGTCGTTCCCGCTGATGGCGCTGCCCGCCTTCATTCTGGCCGGCGCGCTGATGGAGGCCGCCGGCATCTCGAAGCGGCTGATCAATGTCGCCGAGAGCTTTGCCGGGCCGTTCACCGGCGGCATTTCCGCCGCCACCGTCATGGCCTGCCTGTTCTTTGGCGCGATCTCGGGCTCGGGCCCGGCAACCACCGCCGCCGTGGGCATGCTGATGATCCCGGCGATGATCCGTCGCGGCTATGACAAGGGCTATGCATCCGCTGTCACCGCCTCGTCCGGGGGCCTTGGCATCGTCATTCCGCCGTCGATCCCGATGGTGATCTTCGGCATCGCCGCCCTTGGCATGGTGCCGCCGCCCGAGGCCGTGGCCGAACATGGCACCTTTCAGTCGGTGTCGATCTCCAAGCTCTTCATCGCGGGTTTCGTGCCGGCCTTCCTGATCGCCTCGTCGCTGCTCTTGATGAACTTCCTGCTGGCCCGCAAGCGTGGCTATTCCGGCAATGCCGAAGGCTGGTCGATGCAGACCATCACCACCCAGCTTTACAAGGGCTTCTGGTCGCTGATGGCGCCGCTGGTGATCCTGGGCGGCATCTACACCGGCTTTTTCACCCCGACCGAGGCCGCCATCGTCGCCATCGCCTATACGCTCTTTGTCGGCGTCGTGATCTATCGCGAGCTGACCTGGAAATCCCTGTTCCAGTCACTGGAAGCCACCACCTGGCTCACCGGTCGGGTGCTGCTGATCCTCTTCACCGCCACCGTCTTTGGCCGGCTGCTGGTGGAAAACCAGATCCCCGCGATGATCGCCGAGTCGATGCTCGATCTCACCTCGAACATCTATGTCATCTGGGCGCTGATCATCTTCTTCCTTCTCTTCGTCGGCATGTTCATGGAGACGCTGGCCACGATCCTGATCCTGGTGCCGGTGATGCTGCCGGTGGCCTACAGCGTCGGCATCGACCCGATCCACTTCGGCGTGGTCATGGTCTGCGCGCTCGGCATCGGCTTCCAGACCCCGCCGCTGGGCGAAAACCTCTTCATCGCCTCGGGCATCTCGAACATCTCGATCGAGGAAATCTCGCTCCGGGCGCTGCCCTTCGCCGCGATCAACACGATCACCATCTTCATCATCGCCTTCGTGCCAGAGCTGTCCCTGTGGCTGCCGCGGCTCCTGGGCTACTGAGCGGGGCAGGGGACATGACACCAAGCGTTACCCACATCCTCTTTGCCACCAACCTGTCGCGCAATTCGACCTATGCGCTGCGCCACACCGCCAGCCTGGCGCAGGCCACCGGGGCAAAGATCCACGTACTGCACGTCAACGAGCCGGTCTCGGAAGACGCCCGCATCACCTTCGAGCTTTTCGTTGTGAACGAGGACAGCCGGACATCCGCCACCCGGGCGCGGCATGAAATGGTGCGCAAGCTGCTGGCCGAGCGCCAGGCGCGCTTCTGGGCGGCGCTGGAGGACAAAGACCGCAAGGTCCGCGATCAGGTGACCAGCGTCGAGGTGACCGATGGCTATCCGGCCGAGGTGATCTTGCGCCGCGCCCGCGAGCTGGGCTGCGACCTGATCGTCATGGGCACCCATGACCACGGGCTGTCGCACAGCTTCCTCGGCACCGTCGCCAAGCGGGTGCTGCGCCGATCCGACATTCCCACGCTGATCATCCCCTATCGGGATGACGCCGACACACCCGCCAAATGAAAGGACATGACATGACTACCACGCTTGAGAAAACCCTGACCGCCGACGATCTGGCCGCCACCTTCGACGCCTTCAACCGTCACGACATCGATGGCGTGATGACCCATTTCGCCGAGGATTGTGTGTTCTACACCGTTGGCGGCGACGAGAAATTCGGCGCCAGGGTGGACGGGGCCGAGGCCATTGCCAAGGCATTCTCCGGGGTCTGGGCCGGCATGACCGATGCGCATTGGGATCACCATTCGCATTTCGTGCACGGCGACCGTGCGGTGTCGGAATGGACCTTCTCGGGCACCGACGCGAACGGCATGCGGATCGAGGCCGAGGGCGCCGATCTCTTCACCCTGCGCGACGGCAAGATCGTCGTGAAACAGGCGCTCCGCAAATCCCGCCCGGCCTTCAAGGCCTGATCCCCGCTTTCCCCGCGCACTCTCAGGAGGTTGTTCCAGATGCCCGACGGTTCGATCCCTCTCTGCTGGCCCAAGGCCAGCTACGATCCGAAGTATGATCCCATTGTCGACGCGGGGCCGGGCCACAACCGGGACTTCGCGCCGACCTACTGGGTCGGCACCGCCGGCCCGGCGCCAGAGGACGACGGCCCGATCACCGCCGATTGCGAGGCTGATGTCGTGGTGATCGGCTCGGGCTATACCGGCCTGTCGACCGCGATCCACCTGGCCAAGGATCACGGCTTGCAACCCCTGGTGCTCGAGGCCAATTCGGTGGCCTGGGGCTGCTCCACCCGCAATGGCGGTCAGGCGCAGATCTCCTCGGGCCGGCTCAAGCGGTCGCAGTGGATCAAGCGCTGGGGCGTCGATGTGGCGCGCGCCATGCACGACGAGGTGACTGAGGCCTTCCGGCTTTTCGAGGACCTGATCGCCAGCGAGGAGATCGATTGCGATCCGCAGCCCGGCGGCCATTACTACATTGCCCACCGCGACAAGGTGATGGCCGGGCTTCGCCGCGAATGCGACGTGCTGAACCAGACCTTCGGTTACGGCGCGAAAATCCTCTCGCGCGAGGAACTGCACGCGAACCATGTCAAGGATCAGGAAGCCGCCGGCGCGCTCTGGGAGCCGGATGGCACCTGCATCCACGCCGCCAAGCTGGCCTTTGGTTATGTCCGCATGGCCCGGCGTCTGGGCGCGCGCATCCACACCGCGAGCCCGGTGATGGGCTGGCGGGAGCAGGGCGGCTGGCACTACCTGCGCACGCCGGGCGGCACGGTCAAGACCAGGACCGTCGCCGTCGCCACGGCCGGCTATACTCCGGTCGGCCTGCACAAGCGCACCAAGCATCGGCTGATGCCGATCCTGTCGAACTCGATGGTGACGCGGGTGCTGACGCCCTCAGAGCTCGAGGCCTGCGGCATTCAGGTGACCTCGCCGCTGACCGACACGCGGACCCTGCGCCACTACTACCGTCTGTTGCCCGACAACCGGATGCAGATCGGTTCGCGCAGCGCCGTCACCGGGCGCGATGCCGAGAACGACAAGCATCTGGCGCTGCTGCGGCGCGGGCTGGCACGCAAGTTCCCGGCGCTCGAAGGCATCGGCCTGGATTATTCCTGGTGGGGCTGGGTCGATGTCAGCCACGACATGATGCCCCGGATCTGCCAGCCGGATCGGGAGTCGCGGATTTTCTATGCCATGGGCTATGGCGGCAACGGGGTGATGTATTCCGCCCAGGCCGGCCGCCGCATGGCGCAGCAGATCGCCGGCGAAAAAACCCCCGATCTGCCGATCTTCAATTCGCCGCTGCCCTCGCACGGGCTGCTCACACCGTTCCGCAGGTTGGGCCAGCGCATG
The DNA here is from genome assembly GCF_028807375.1 of Marinovum sp. PR37. Taxonomy (NCBI): domain Bacteria; kingdom Pseudomonadati; phylum Pseudomonadota; class Alphaproteobacteria; order Rhodobacterales; family Roseobacteraceae; genus Marinovum; species Marinovum sp. PR37. The sequence goes on from NZ_JARAML010000016.1 coordinate 108,952, forward strand.
GCCTACGGCTGGTACTACCTCAAGGACGAAATCATCTAACGCCCCCGGTTCAAAAGGAGAATTCCCATGAAAATGACCACCGAAGAAGCCTTCGTCAAGGTTCTGCAACGCCACGGCATCCGCCACGCCTTTGGCATCATCGGCTCGGCCATGATGCCGATCTCGGACCTCTTCCCCAAGGCCAAGATCACCTTCTGGGACTGCGCGCATGAAGGCAGCGCCGGCATGATGGCCGATGGCTACACCCGCGCCACCGGCGAGATGTCGATGATGATCGCCCAGAACGGGCCGGGCATCACCAACTTCGTCACCGCGGTGAAAACCGCCTATTGGAACCACACGCCGCTCTTGCTGGTGACTCCGCAGGCGGCCAACAAGACCATCGGCCAGGGCGGCTTCCAGGAAGTCGAACAGATGAAGCTGTTCGAGGATATGGTCGCCTATCAGGAAGAGGTGCGTGACCCGTCGCGCGTCGCCGAGGTGCTGACCCGGGTGATCGCCCAGGCCAAGCGGCTCTCCGGGCCGGCGCAGCTCAACATTCCGCGCGACATGTGGACTCAGGTGATCGACATCGACCTGCCCGACCCGATCGAGTTCGAAGCCTCGCCGGGCGGCGAGACCTCGATCGAGAAGGCGGCGGAGCTGATCTCCAACGCGAAGAACCCGGTGATCCTGAACGGTGCCGGCGTCGTCCTGTCCAATGGCGGTATCACCGCGTCGAAGGATCTGGCCGAACGTCTGACCGCGCCGGTCTGCGTCGGCTATCAGCACAATGACGCCTTCCCGGGCTCGCATCCGCTGTTTGCCGGTCCGCTGGGCTACAACGGTTCCAAGGCGGGCATGGAGCTGATCGCACAGGCCGATGTGGTGCTCTGCCTCGGCACGCGGCTCAACCCGTTCTCGACCCTGCCGGGCTATGGCATGGATTACTGGCCCAAGGACGCCAAGATCATCCAGGTCGACATCAACCCCGACCGCATCGGCCTGACCAAGAAGGTCTCGGTCGGCATCGTCGGGGACGCCGCCAAGGTCGCCAACGGAATCCTGTCGCGGCTCTCCGACACCGCCGGCGACGAAGGCCGCGAAGAGCGCAAGAACCGCATCGCCGAAACCAAGTCGCGGTGGGCGCAGCAGCTCTCCTCCATGGACCACGAGCAGGACGATCCCGGCACCACCTGGAACGAGCGTGCGCGGGAAGCCAAGCCCGACTGGATGTCCCCCCGCATGGCCTGGCGGGCGATCTCGGCCGCTCTGCCGAAAGAGGCGATCATCTCGTCCGACATCGGCAACAACTGCGCCATCGGCAACGCCTACCCGGATTTCGAGGCGGGCCGCAAATACCTGGCGCCCGGTCTCTTCGGCCCCTGTGGCTATGGTCTGCCGGCGATTGTCGGCGCCAAGATCGGCCAGCCGGACACCCCGGTGGTGGGTTTTGCCGGTGACGGCGCCTTTGGCATCGCGGTGAACGAACTGACCGCCATCGGCCGGGGCGAATGGCCGCCGATCACGCAGATCGTGTTCCGCAACTACCAGTGGGGCGCGGAAAAGCGCAACTCGACGCTCTGGTTCGACGACAACTTCGTCGGCACCGAGCTCGACACCCAGGTGAGCTATGCCGGCATTGCCAATGCCTGCGGGCTCAAGGGCGTCGTGGCGCGCACCATGGAAGAGCTCACTGATGCGCTGAACACCGCGATCAAGGATCAGATGGAGAACGGCGTGACCACGCTGATCGAAGCGATGATCAACCAGGAACTGGGCGATCCCTTCCGTCGCGATGCGATGAAGAAACCGGTGCAGGTCGCCGGGATCGATGGCGCCGACATGGCCGCCCCGGTGCGCCTGGCCGCCGAGTAACCCCCTCTCTCCCGGCCTTCAGGGGCCGGGAGACCCCTTTCCCTGACGAGGATCGCCATGCAGACGGCACTTGCCCCCCGCTCCGCCCTTTTCGCCCTGCGCGAGATCGTGCAACCCAAGCTGCACGGCTTTCTTGTTGCGGCGGTCATCGCTGCCGCGGCGCAATTCCTCTCGGACCATTATGGCGCGCCGGCGATGCTGATGGCGCTGCTGCTGGGCATTGCCTTTCACTTCCTGGCCGAAGACGGCCCCTGCAAGCCGGGCATCGAATTCACCGCCCGCTCGGTGCTGCGTTTCGGCGTGGCGCTGCTGGGGGTGCGGATCTCGGCCGAGCTGATGGTGGGGCTGGGCGCAGAGCTGATCGGGCTGGTAATCGCCGGGGTGGTGCTGACCATCCTCTTCGGCCTCGCCGCCGCGCGGCTTCTGGGCCGGGGCTGGCGCTTTGGCGTGCTGACCGGCGGCTCGGTGGCGATCTGCGGCGCCTCGGCCGCCATGGCGATCTCGGCCGTGCTGCCCAAGAACGAAC
>NZ_JARAML010000017.1:0-109969 GCF_028807375.1 Marinovum sp. PR37
GAAACGTAAGACACCGGTCAAATACGACAAGCGTAGATACAAGCGTCGCAACCGGATCGAGATCATGTTCGGTAGGCTTAAGGACTGGAGGCGTGTCGCGACCCGTTATGACCGATGCCCCAAGGTGTTTCTCTCTGCCATCGCGCTCGCGGCGCTCGTCATCTATTGGTTATGAATCCTGACCCTAAGCTTATTGCGAAGTTTTCAATAACAACGTTATAGCTCGTTCACCCCACAGCCCCCAACACCCGAGCCCAGCTCCGCATCCCCTTGTGGAAGCTCGTCAGCGAATACTTCTCGTTCGGTGAATGGATCTGGTCGTCGTCCAGGCCAAAGCCGATCAGCATGGCCGGCATGTCGAGGTAGTCGCTGAAATACCCCGCGATCGGGATCGAGCCGCCGCAGCCGGCGAAGACCGCCGGGTTGGGCCATTCGTCTGACAGCGCGCCGCGGGCGGCCTCGAAAAGCGGCGAGGTGGTGTCCATCGCCGCCGCCGGAGAGGCGCCATGCGCCTTGAACGCGACGCTGCAATCGGGCGGCAGCTGCGCCTCGACATAGGCGCGAAAGGCGGCGCGGATGGCCTGCGGGTCCTGGCTGCCCACCAGACGGAAGCTCACCTTGGCATGGGCCTGGCTCGGCAGCACGGTCTTGAAGCCGGCGCCGGTGTAGCCGCCCCAGATGCCGTTGACGTCACAGGTCGGGCGCGACCAGATCATCTCGAGCCCGGTGCGGGTGTTCTCGCCCGCCGGCTGCGACAGGCCCACGGCGCCGAGGAAGTCGCGCGCCATCTCGCCCGGATCGCCAAGCGCCGCCCATTGCTCGCGCAGCGCCGCCGGCAGCTCGGGCACGTCGTCGTAGAAGCCGGGCAGGGTGACCCGGCCGGTGTCGTCATGCAGCCCGGCCAGCACCTTGGTCAGCACCCGGATCGGGTTCATCGCGATGCCGCCGAACATGCCGGAATGCAGGTCGCGCGAGGGCCCGGTGATGGTGACCTCCTCGCCCATCAGCCCGCGCAGCATGGTGGTGATGCAGGGGGTTTCCGGGTCGAACATGCCGGTGTCGCAGATCAGCGCGATGTCGGATTTCAGCTCGGCGGCATTCTCCTGCATGAAGGGGATGAGCGAGGGCGAGCCGCTTTCCTCTTCGCCCTCGAAAAAGAAGGTGATGCGGCAGGGCAGCCGGCCATGCACCGCGATCCAGGCCCGGCAGGCCTCGACAAAGGTCATCAGCTGGCCCTTGTCGTCGCTGGTGCCCCGGCCACGGATCACTTTTCCTTGAGGCGTGTCCTCGATCTGCGGGTCGAACGGGTCCCGATCCCAGAGCTCGAGCGGATCGACCGGCTGCACGTCGTAATGGCCGTAGAACAGCAGATGCGGGCCGCCCTCGCCGATATGGCCCACCACCATGGGATGGCCCGGGGTGGGGCGCTTGCTGGCCTCGGCGCCCAGCGATTGCAGGTCGGCCACAAGCCAGTCTGCGGCCTGCTGGCACTGGGCCGCATAGGTCGGATCGGTGGAAATCGACGGGATTCGAAGAAGGTCTTTCAAGCGGTCAGATGCCGCATTGAGGTCATCATCGATTCGGGTCAGAACGGGCGAAATGTCCATCGGCAGGTTTCCTTTTTGCGTCAGACCCTAGCGAAGCGGAAATCCCTGTCCAGTGGGGTTTGACATGGATCAATGCTGCGGCCATGGGTCGCCGCTAGTAGAGGTTGCCAGACGGGATTTCCCGCTGTAAGTATTCAGGAACGTGAATTTGACCGCCTTTCGGGCGATCAGGTTCATACGCAGGGCCCGCGGCCCCACGCAAACGGAGGTGCCCCGGTGAGCCACAATCTGGATTATACCGCGAAACTCGACGCGGCGCTCGGCCGCCTGCACGACGAGGGCCGCTACCGGACCTTTATCGATATCGAACGCAAGCAGGGCCATTTCCCGCATGCCACCTGGCGCAAGCCCGACGGCAGCGAACAGCCGATCACTGTCTGGTGCGGCAACGACTATCTCGGTATGGGCCAGCACCCGGTGGTGCTCGCGGCGATGCACGAGGCGCTGGAGGCCACCGGCGCCGGCTCCGGCGGCACCCGCAACATTTCGGGCACCACGGTCTATCACAAGCGGCTCGAGGCCGAGCTGGCCGATCTGCACGGCAAGGAATCTGCGCTGCTCTTTACCAGCGCCTATATCGCCAATGACGCGACGTTAAGTACGCTGCCCAAGCTGTTTCCCGGTCTGATCATTTACTCGGACGCGCTGAACCATGCCTCGATGATCGAGGGCGTGCGGCGCAACGGCGGGGCCAAGCGCATCTTCCGCCACAACGACGTCGCCCATCTGCGCGAGCTGCTCGAGGCCGACGATCCGGCGGCGCCCAAGCTGATCGCCTTTGAATCGGTCTATTCGATGGACGGCGATTTCGGTCCGATCGAAGAGATCTGCGACCTGGCCGACGAATTCGGCGCGCTGACCTATATCGACGAGGTCCATGCGGTGGGCATGTACGGCCCGCGCGGCGCCGGCGTGGCCGAGCGCGACCGGCTGATGCACCGGCTCGACATCATCAACGGCACCCTGGCCAAGGCTTTTGGCGTGATGGGCGGCTATATCGCGGCCAGTCATAAAATGTGTGACGCCATAAGGTCTTATGCGCCGGGCTTCATCTTCACCACCTCGCTGCCGCCGGCGATTGCCGCCGGCGCCGCGGCCAGTGTGAAACATCTCAAGACCGACCAGGCGTTGCGCGAGCGGCACCAGACCCAGGCCAGCATCCTCAAGCTGCGGCTCAAGGGCATGGGCCTGCCGATCATCGATCACGGCAGCCATATCGTGCCGGTGATCGTCGGCGACCCGGTGCACACCAAGAAATTGTCGGACATGCTGCTCGAGACCTACGGCATCTATGTCCAGCCGATCAACTTCCCGACCGTGCCGCGTGGCACCGAACGGCTGCGGTTCACCCCGTCGCCGGTGCACGGTCCGCGCGAGATGGATGCCTTGGTGGGAGCAATGGACGATCTGTGGTCGCATTGTGCGCTGAATCGTGCCGACCTGAGTGCCTGAGCGGTTTTGACCCTGCCATTATGCGCGCTACATGCTAACCTCGTTACAAGCAAAGGGGCGACACGAATCGTCCTGAACCGTTGGGGAATGGTCAGGGCAACGAAAAACGGGGCAGATCGGCATGATAGGGCGCAAACTGAGGCGCGGCGAGGCGCCGGGCGAGGAAAACGTCGGCCCAAAGGGGTTTGACGACTTCGCATTGCGCCTTGGGGATGTCATGCGGGGCGAACGGGCCACCATGGGCAAATCCCTGCTCGACGTGCAGCGCGAATTGCGGATCAAGGCCTCCTATATCGCCGCGATCGAAAATTGCGATCCCGAAGCTTTTGATACTCCAGGATTCATCGCCGGATACGTGCGCTCCTATGCGCGCTATCTCAACATGGATCCGGATGTCACCTTTCAGAATTTCTGCATCGAAAGCGGCTTTACCACCGCGCATGGCATGTCGGCCGAAGCGTCCAGCCAGCAGCGCAAGCCGGGGCAGAAGCTGCCGCAGAAATCTCCGGCCGAACGGGATCTCTTCACCGATCCGAACATGCCTTTCGCCCCGCGCGGCGAAAGCTTCCTGGCCCAGATCGAACCCGGGGCCGTCGGCTCGATGCTGGTGCTGCTGACGCTGATCGCCGGGATCGGCTATGGCGGCTGGAGCGTGTTGCAGGAAATCCAGCGGGTGCAGCTCACCCCGGTGGATCAGACGCCGATCGCACTGGCCGAGCTCGACCCGCTGGAGGGCGCCGGCCGGATCGCGCCGGAAGAGGACAGCCTCGATCCCGACGAGACCCGCGCCGCCGGCGTGTTCAACCCGCCCTCGGGCGAACCGATGGACCGGCTCTATCGCCCGCAGGCGCTGGATGTGCCGGTGATGATCGCCCGCGACGCGCCGATTTCCACGCTCGATCCGTCACGCGTCGGCAGTTTTGCCAGGGCCTCGCGGGAACGCACCCCCTCGATTGTCACCGCGAGCGCCGCCGCCTCGGGCGATGTGCCGCTGGACAGGGTGATGGTTCAGGTCGCCGAACAGGTGGCCGCCACCGCCTTGCCGCAGGTGCTGGAGCCTCCGAAACCCGGTGTGCAGCTGGTTGCCGTCCGCCCGGCCTGGGTGCGGGTGCGCGCCGCCGATGGCAGCGTGCTCTACGAGGCGGTGATGAACGCCGGCGATACCTTCGACGTGCCGCAGGGCGAAGAGCCGGCGACGCTGCGGGTCGGGGCCTCGGGCGCGGTCTATTTCGCCGTCAACGGCCAGACCTACGGCCCCGCCGGGCCGCGCGGCGCCGTGACCTCGAATGTGGCGCTGGCCGCAGCGAGCCTGACCGAGCGCTATCAGCCCGCCGATCCGGCCAGCGATGGCGACCTCGAGCGGATGGTGGCCGAGCTGAACCTGCGTGTCGCCACGCCGACGCCGGAGACCACGGCCGGCGAATAACCTCTGACGCATTGCATTGCCGGCCAGTCTGACTAGGTTGCGGGCAACATGCGTACAGCTTCGGGATACTTTCCATGAGCCTCAATCACGTCCGTCCGTGGCGCAATATCTATCGCCGCAAGAGCCGTCAGATCATGGTCGGCAATGTCGCCGTGGGCGGCGATGCGCCGATCTCTGTGCAGACGATGACCAATACCATCACCACCGACGTCAAGGCCACGCTCGACCAGATCATTCGCGCCGCCGAGGCCGGGGCCGATATCGTCCGGGTCTCGGTACCCGACGAGGCGTCGGCCAAGGCGATGAAGGAAATCTGCCGCGAGAGCCCGGTGCCGATCGTCGCCGACATACACTTCCACTACAAGCGCGGCATCGAAGCCGCCGAGGCCGGCGCGGCCTGTCTGCGGATAAACCCCGGCAATATCGGCTCCGAGGACCGGGTCAAGGAAGTGATCCGCGCGGCCCGCGATCACGATTGCTCGATCCGCATCGGCGTCAACGCCGGCTCGCTGGAAAAGCACCTGCTCGAGAAATACGGTGAACCGACCCCCGACGCCATGGTCGAATCCGGCCTCGATCATATCAAGGTCTTGCAGGACAACGATTTCCACGCGTTCAAGATCTCCTGCAAGGCATCGGATGTCTTCATGGCCGCCGCCGCCTATCAGGCGCTGGCCGAGGCCACCGATGCGCCGATCCACCTCGGCATCACCGAGGCCGGCGGGCTGACCTCGGGCACCATCAAGAGCGCTATCGGTCTCGGCAACCTGCTCTGGATGGGCATCGGCGACACCATCCGCGTCAGCCTCTCGGCCGATCCGGTCGAAGAGGTCAAGGTCGGCTTCGAGATCCTCAAGTCGCTCGGCCTGCGTCACCGCGGCGTGAACATCATTTCCTGCCCCTCCTGCGCCCGTCAGGGCTTCGACGTGATCAAGACGGTCGAAGTGCTGGAGCAGCGGCTGGAACACATCAAGACGCCGATGAGCCTGTCGATCATCGGCTGCGTGGTCAATGGCCCGGGCGAGGCGCTGATGACCGACGTGGGCTTTACCGGCGGCGGTGCCGGCAATGGCATGGTCTATCTCGCCGGCAAGGCCAGCCACAAGATGTCGAACGACCAGATGGTCGAACATATCGTCGAGGAAGTCGAAAAGAAGGCCGCCGAAATCGCGGCCCGCGAAGCCCAGGCGGCGGAATGACCCCGGGGCGCGGATGACAACGCCTGTCTTTCCTCTTGCACGAAATACCTCGGGGGAGGCCAAAGGCCGGGGGCAGAGCCCCCAGAAAAAACCCCGGGACCCGATCCCGCTCCCGCCCCGGACCTGATCCCGCCCCCGCCCCGGACCTGATCCGGGGCCTCCCGTTCCGCCCGGTGTCCCGGGCGCGGCCTCAGCCCTCGGCGCGTTCTTGCGCCACCACCTGGCGCATCGCGTCGAGCGGCAGGTAGCCGCGCAGCAGGCTGTCTTCCAGCACGAAGGTCGGCGTGCCGTTGATCTGAAGCCGCTGCGCCAGGGCGCGGGTCTCGGCGATCCGCTGCGCGACCCTGTCGCTCTCCATCTCCGCCAGAACCGCCTCGGCATCCAGCCCCAGCGTCTCGGCCAGCCGGCGCAGCGCGGTCTCGTTGACCGTGCCGCCAAGCTTGATCAGCGCGTCATGCGCGCTCTCATAAGCCGCGTCCCCGGCCACCTCGAGCACCGCAATGGCGAATTTCGAGCTCTCGAGGCTGTCCGGGCCGAGAATCGGGAACTCCTTGACAATAAAGCGGATATTGCCGTCGCTTTCGATCAGTTCCTTGACCTCTTCATGTGCCTTGCGGCAATAGCCGCAGCGATAGTCGATGAATTCCACCAGCGTGACATCGCCCTCGGGGTTGCCGCCGACATGGCTGAATCCGTCGTCGAAGATGTCACCGCGATTGGCGGCGATCAGGTCGAGATCGCGGTCGCCCTGCGCCGCCTGCTGCCGCCGCTCGAGCTCGTTGACTGCCTCGACGATGACCTGCGGGTTCTCCATCAGATAGGCCCGGACCGCCGCGCCAAAGGCATCATGCTCGGCATCGGTCATTTCGGTCAGATCGGTGGCCAGCGCGGGCCCGGCACAGGCCAGGGTGGCGGCAAGGGCGGTGGCGGTCAGAAAACGGGTCATTGGCTATCCTGTATGAGCGCGCGCATCAGCGCAGGGTCTTGGTGGCAGAAAGCACATCCTCGGCGCGCCGCCAAGGGCCGGAGCCCCGCGGAAGCAGCCCCTCGGCGCGGGTGGCGTGCAGCCTGGCGTCCTTCATCCGGCCTTGCAGCGCATAGCGCTCGGCTGTGACCAGCGAGGCCATGCCGTTCTGGCCGGTCTTGGCATAGGCAACCGCCAGGTCGCGCAGGATGCGCGGATCGCGAAAATCGCGGCTGCGGGCGCGCTCCAGCACCTCGAGTGCGGATTTCGCATCCCCCGCCGCCATCTGCGCGCGGCCCAGGCCGCCCAGGATCAGCGCCTCGTTCGGGGCCATGGCGGCGGCCTGGCGATAGACCTGCACCGCCGGGCCGAACTGCCGGCCTTCCAGCAGGATCTGCCCCTTGAGTTCGAGGTAGAGCGCGTCCCGGGGCCGCAGCGCCAGCGCCTGGTCGATGGCCGCAAGGGATTTGCGCAGGTCCGAGCTCCGGTGATAGGCCACCGCCTCGCGCATCAGGGCAATGTCCTTGCTGACGCTGGCGCCCGCCCGCCGCAGGGTCCAGCCCGGCGCGCGCAGAAAGGCAGAGAGCTTGCCCTGGGCCCGGGCGAACCAATAGGCGGCGCCGGGATCGTCGCGGGCCGCCCCGGCGTTGCCGGCGACAAAGCCCTGTGCGGCGCGCATCCGGTCGCGGGTCAGCGGGTGCGAGCGCATGTAGGGATCCTGCCGGCCGGCGCTCAGGGCCTCCTGGCCGCGAAACAGCTCATGCACCTCGAGCGCGGCGCGCGGGTCGATGCCGGCGCGGACCAGGCTGCGCAGGGCGGTGGCATCGGCCGAGCTTTCCTCGGCGCGGGTATGGGCCAGGAACTGGCGCAGCGCCGCGCTCTGACTGCCGGCGGCGATGCCGGTGGCCACCGAGGGCGCGCCCGAGGCTGCTGCGGCGGCGGCCAGCACCATGCCGAGCCCTGCGGCGGTGCGCGCGGCGCGGGCATTGCCGGCGCGGCGGGCGAGGTGGCCGTTCGAGATATGCGCGGCCTCATGGGCGATGACATATTGCAGCGCCTCGACGCTGCCCAGCTTCATGATCAGTCCGGAGTTCAGAAAAATATGCTGGTTGTCGGCGACAAAGGCATTCAGTGCCGGATCGTCGATCACCAGAATCCGCAAGTTCGCCGGCACGCCGGCCGCCCGCAGCACCGGCGCGGCGATCTGCGCCAGCGCATATTCCACGTCGGCATCCCGGATCAGCCCGGCCGCCTTGGCAGGCACGGCCACGAGCGCCCAGAGCGCGAGCGTGGCCGCAAAGTGTCTCAGTATCCGCATTGACCTCCCCGTCTCGATCCCGGAAAACCGCCTCTGGGCAGAGCTTGGGAGAATAACATGCGAGACTCAAGGCGGGGGGACGTCGATCCGTTTATTGTGATGGATGTGATGGAGGCTGCGCGCCAGGCCGAGGCCGCCGGCCGCCACATCATCCACATGGAGGTCGGCCAGCCCGGAACCCCAGCACCACAAGGCGCGCGCGCCGCCGTGGGCGCGGCAATGCAGAGCGATCCGATGGGCTATACCGTGGCGCTCGGCCTGCCGGCGCTGCGCGAACGGATTGCGCGGCTTTATGCCGATTGGTACGGCGTGACGCTCGATCCGGCGCGGGTGATCGTCACTCCGGGCTCCTCCGGCGCCTTCCTGCTGGCCTTCACTGCGCTCTTCGACGCCGGCGACCGGGTGGCAATCGGCGCGCCGGGCTATCCGAGCTATCGCCAGATCCTCAAGGGGCTGTCGCTGGAACCCATCGATCTCGAAACCCGCCCCGAAAACCGGCTGCAACCGGCCCCCGGGGATTTCGCCGATCTCGATATCCAGGGCCTGCTGGTCGCCTCGCCGGCCAATCCGACCGGGACCATGCTGGACCGGCCGGCGATGGCGGCGCTGATCGCGGCGGCGCAGGCCAAGGGCGCGGCCTTCATCTCGGACGAGATTTACCATGGCATCGAATATGAGGCCAAGGCGGTCACCGCGCTGGAGATCACCGACGACTGCTATGTGATCAACTCCTTTTCAAAGTATTTCAGCATGACCGGCTGGCGCGTCGGCTGGATGGTGGTGCCCGAGGGACATGTGCGCAAGATCGAGCGGCTGGCGCAGAACATGTTCATCTGCGCGCCACATGTGGCCCAGGTGGCGGCGCTGGCGGCGATGGACTGCGACGACGAATTGCAGGCCAATCTCGCGGTCTATGCCGAGAACCGGCGGTTGATGCTCGACGGGCTGCCCAAGGCTGGGTTCGACCGGATCGCGCCGCCGGATGGCGCGTTCTACGTCTATGCCGAGGTCAGCCACATCACTGATGACAGCCTGAGCTTCTGCCGCGAGATCCTCGACGAGGCCGGGGTGGCGGTGACGCCGGGGCTCGATTTCGATCCGGTGCGCGGCGGCGGCACCCTGCGGTTTTCCTATGCCCGCTCGACCGCGGATATCCGCGAGGGGCTGGAACGGCTGGCGCGGTTCATGGCGCGGCGCGGGCTGGCTGCGGGCTGAGCCGGGTGGGGGCGCTGCCCCCGTCGCCTTTGGCGACTCCCCCGAGGGTATTTTCGGCAAGAGGAAAGAGAGGCGGGGCGTGGTGCGGCTGCCGGGGCGCGCGATAGAGGGATGCAGGGGGCGGCGCGCCGTGGTAGATTGTGGCTCGAACGCGGGCGCGAGACCCGTGCAGCAAGGGTCATCGGCATGAGCAGACATCTCCTTTCCGCCTGCGCCTTCGCGCTGGCACTTTTCACCGCGCAAGCCCCGGCGCAGGAATTCGGCGCCCTGGCGCGGATCGATGCCGAGGACAGCGGCATCGCCCGCGGCGGCGATCTGACGCTTGAATTCGCACTCAGCCAGGGCGTGCCCTGGCGCGCCTATACGCTGACCGAGCCGGACCGGCTGATCCTCGACTTTCAGGAGGTGGACTGGACCGGGCTGGTCGCAGAGGCCTTTGCGTCCAAACATCTCGCCTCGGTGCGTTTCGGGGCCTTGCAGCCCGGCTGGTCGCGCTTCGTCGCCGAACTGGCGGCGCCACTGGCGGTCAGGACCGCCGCGCTCGAGGTCGATGATACCACCGCCGCCGCGACCCTGCGGGTGACGCTCGACCGGACCGACCGGGCCGATTTCGACGCCGCCGTCGGTGCCGTTCCAAGCGCGCGATGGGTGCTGCCGGAACCCGCGCTGCGCGCCGAGACGACCGGCGTGCCGGATGTGCTGACCGTGGTGCTCGATCCGGGCCATGGCGGTATCGATCCCGGCGCGCTGCGCGGCGGCTATCGCGAGTCGGATCTGGTGCTGCAACTGGCCCGCGACGTGAAGGAGGCGCTGTTGCGCGCGGGCGGCATCAACGTGGTGATGACCCGCGAAGAGGATCACTTCGTCTCGCTCGAGGCCCGCGTCGCCATCGCCCGCCGCGCCGGGGCGCATCTCTTCATCTCGCTGCATGCCGATGCGCTCGAAGAGGGCGTGGCACATGGGGCCTCGGTCTACATGCTGTCGGACACCGCGACCGACGAAGCCACCGCCGCGCTGGCCGAACGCCATGACCGCAGCGATCTCCTGGCCGGGGTCGACCTGACCGGGTCGGACGATGAAGTGGCGGAAATCCTGATGGATCTGGCGCGGCAGGACAATGGCCCGCGCTCGCATATGCTGGCCAAGGCGATGGTGCGCGCGATCGACGACTCGGTGGGCGAGATCCACAAGCGCCCCTTGCGCGAGGCCGGGTTCTCAGTGCTCAAGGCGGCCGATATTCCCAGCGTGCTGGTCGAGGTCGGCTTTCTCTCGACCGACCGTGACCTGGAGAACCTGCAAGACCCGGAATGGCGGGCGAAAATGGCGCGCGGCATCCGCGACGGCATCCTGGCCTGGTCGCTGGCTGACGCCACGATTGCCCCGCTCCGGCGCAAGTGACGCGACGCCATTGGCTGATTTCCGCAAGAGCGGATCATAACGGGGTTTGTGTTTTGACCGTCCGGGGCATCACGCCTATATAAGCCATCTAAACCAGCAGGAGCGCGTGGTGCTGAGGTTCATCCTTTCTTTCTTTGGTGGCATTTTCACCGTGGTCACCATGGGGGCCGCGGCCATCGCACTGTCGATCGGCGCGGTCTTCTGGGTCTATGGCCGCGATCTGCCCAGCCACGAATCGCTGGCCCAGTACAAGCCGCCGACAATCAGCCGGATCTATTCCGGTGAAGGCCGGATGATCGATGAATTCGCCCAGGAACGCCGGCTTTTCACCCCCGCCGAAGAGATCCCCGACCTGATCAAACAGGCCTTCATCTCGGCCGAGGACAAGAATTTCTACGACCACGCCGGCTATGACGCGCGCGGCATCATCGCCGCCGGTGTCGAGGCGGTGCAATCGCGCGGCCAGAACGTGCGCGGCGCCTCGACCATCACCCAGCAGGTGATGAAGAACTTCCTGCTCTCCGGCGACCGCCGGATCGAGCGCAAGATCAAAGAGATCATCCTTGCCACCCGGCTCGAGGAAACGCTCGACAAGGAGCGCATTCTCGAATTGTACATGAACGAGATCTTCCTCGGCCAGAACTCCTATGGCGTCACCGCCGCCGCCCAGACCTATTTCAACAAGACCCTGGGCCAGCTCGCCCCGCATGAGGCCGCCTTCCTCGCCTCGCTGCCCAAGGCGCCGTCGGATTTCCACCCGGTGCGCCGCAAGGAGCGGCTGCTGGAGCGGCGCAACTTCGTGCTCAAGGAGATGATGGAGAACGGCTATATCACCGAAGCCGTCTATCGCGACGAGGTTGCCCAGCCGCTGCGCTCGGTGCAGAACGGCGATTTCGAGAGCTTCAAGACCGCGCTGCCGCCGCGCGACTATTTCACCGACGAGATCCGCCGCCAGCTCTCCGAGGATTTCGGCGAGGGCGAGTTCTTTTCCGGCGGTCTGACCGTGCGCGCCACCATCGACCCCGAGATGCAGGTGATTGCCGCTCACGCGCTGCAAAGGCAGCTCGAGCAATATGATCGCGGGTTGGGCACCTGGCGCGGCACCGGCAAGAGCATCGATGCCGCCGAGATCGACAATTGGCGCGAGGCGCTGGCCGATGTGCGTGTCGCCCGCGACGTCACGCTCGAGAGCCCCTGGTATCCGGCGGTGGTGCTGGCGGTCGAGGATCAGCAATTGCGCCTCGGCATCGAGGGTGTGGCCGAGGACGAGAACGCGCCGCATGTGGTGCCGCGTCAGGACATCGAGTGGCTTCGCGGCAACTTCTTCGACAATTTCGAGGTCGGCGACGTGGTGCATGTGCGCAGGATGACCGAAGGCGACAATGGCGCGGGCGCCTTTATCCGCTGGACCTTGCGGCAGGTGCCGGAAGTGCAGGGCGGCTTCATGGCGATGGACGTCAACACCGGCCGGGTTCTGGCAATGCAGGGCGGCTTTTCCTATCAGAATTCGGTGTTCAACCGCGCCACCCAGGCCCAGCGTCAGCCCGGTTCGTCCTTCAAGCCCTTTGTCTATGCCTCGGCGCTCGACAGCGGCTATACGCCGGCCACCATCATCGTCGACGCGCCGATCGAGATCGACACGCCGCAGGGCGTCTGGCGGCCCAAGAACGCCTCGAACCAGTTCTACGGCCCGACGCCGCTGCGCACCGGCATCGAACGCTCGCGCAACCTGATGACCGTGCGCCTGGCGCAAGAGGTCGGGATGGATGTGGTCGGCAGCTATGCCGAGCGCTTCGGCGTTTATGACCGGCTCAGCCCGGTGCTGGCCAATGCGCTGGGCTCGCAGGAATCGACCCTGTTCAAGATGGTCGCGGCCTATGCGATGTTTGCCAATGGCGGCGAGCGGGTGGAGCCGACACTGGTCGACCGGGTGCAGGATCGCTACGGCAAGACCGTCTATCGCCATGACGCCCGCGATTGCGTCGATTGCGACGACCCCTCGATCGCCGGCAGCCGCGGCCCGCGCATCGTGTCGAACCGCGAGCGGGTGATGGACCCGGTGACCGCCTATCAGCTGACGTCGATGATGCAGGGCGTGGTCGAACGCGGCACCGCCTCGAATTACGTCAACCTGCCGGTGCCCACGGCGGGCAAGACCGGCACCACCAACGACGCCAAGGATGTCTGGTTCGTGGGCTTCACCTCGAACGTGGTGGCCGGCTGCTACATCGGCTACGATCAGCCGCGCAGCCTTGGCCGGGGCGCCTCGGGCGGCGGGTTCTGCGGCCCGGTGTTCCAGCGGTTCATGAGCGAGGCGGTCGAGAAATACGGCGGCGGCAAGTTCCGCGTGCCCGAGGCCTGCCAGTTCATCAATATCGACCGCTTCACCGGGGCACGGCTGGGCGATGGGGCCTCGGGCGCCAATGTGGTCACCGAATGTTTCCGCGAAGGCGAAGAGCCGATCTTTGGCATCACCTTCGACGGCGGTTTTGCCATGGGCTCGAACTTCGAGCAGATCGCCCCGGGCAACAGCAGCAAGCAGGTCACCACCTCGACCGGCAAGAAGGCGGTTGTCGGCCCGAAGGCGAGCTTTGGCACGCTGTCCTCGGGCGGGCTGTATTAAGCGTGGCGGGTCGGCCCTTCGGGGCCGGAACCGCGCAGCGGGTGGCTTGTCCATGTCCCGGGGGCTTGATATCACGCAGGTCTGAAACGCCAGAAGCCGGGAAGAGACATGCGCGCGGAAATCCAGAACAAGGTTGCTGAAATCGAAAAGTCGCTGACGCTTCTCGCGCAGCGGATGGACTATGAGACCGCGCCGCACCGGCTGGAAGAATTCAACGCCATGACCGAGGATCCCGATCTCTGGAACGATCCCGAGAAGGCGCAGAAACTGATGCGCGACCGCCAGATCCTGATGGACAAGGTGGCCACTTACGAAAGCATGAAGCAGGAGCTTTCCGACAATCTCGAACTGATCGAACTGGGCGAGATGGAAGACGATTCCGAGGTGGTCAGCGATGCCGAGAGCGCAATCGTCGCGCTCCGGGACAAGGCGGCGCAGAAAGAGCTCGAGGCGCTGCTCGATGGCGAGGCCGACAGCAACGACACCTTTCTCGAGATCAACGCTGGCGCCGGTGGCACCGAGAGCTGCGACTGGGCCGCGATGCTGGCGCGGATGTATGTGCGCTGGGCCGAGGCGCATGGCTACAAGGTCGAGCTGCAATCCGAGAGCGCGGGCGACGAGGCGGGGATCAAATCCGCCGCCTACAAGATCTCCGGCCACAATGCCTATGGCTGGCTGAAATCGGAATCCGGTGTGCACCGTCTGGTGCGGATCTCGCCCTACGATTCCGCGGCCAAGCGGCACACCTCGTTCAGCTCGGTCTGGGTCTATCCGGTGGTCGACGACAATATCGAGATCGAGGTCAACCCGGCCGACATTCGCATCGATACCTACCGGTCCTCGGGGGCCGGCGGCCAGCACGTCAACACCACCGACTCGGCGGTGCGGATCACCCACAACCCGACCGGCATCGTGGTGACCTCGTCCGAGAAATCGCAGCACCAAAACCGCGACATCGCCATGAAGGCGTTGAAATCGCGCCTGTATCAGCTTGAGCTCGACCGCCGCAACGCCGACATCAACGCCGCGCATGAGGCCAAGGGCGATGCCGGCTGGGGCAACCAGATCCGGTCTTACGTGTTGCAGCCCTACCAGATGGTCAAGGACCTGCGGACCGGGCACGAGACCTCGGACACCAAGGGCGTGCTGGATGGCGATCTCGACGGGTTCATGGCCGCCACCCTGGCGATGGACGTCTCGGGCAAGAGCCGCGCCCAGGCCCAGGGCGAGGATTGACGCCGCAGCTTCCTCTTGCCGGAAATACCCTCGGGGGAGGCCGCAGGCCGGGGGCAGAGCCCCCATCCGCCGCCTGTCCCGGGAGCGCCGCGGGGCGTCTTAAGGCGTTCTGGGGCGCCCAGGCGCGCGGCGGACGGCGCTGAAAATCCCCATCGGAGATCTGCGCCGAGCAGACCGGCGAGGGCCACTCATGCGCTCCTCGCGTCAGTTGCGGCCGTGGCCGGCGAAACGCCCCGCTTCCTCGGCGGCCTTGCGGATCGCCTTGGACTTGTTGACCGTCTCCATGAACTCGGCCTCGGGGTCGCTGTCATAGACGACGCCGCCACCGGCCTGGATATAGAGCTTCTCGTCCTTCACCACCGCCGTGCGCAGCGCGATGCACATGTCCATGTCGCCACCGGCGCTGAAATAGCCGACGCCGCCGGCGTAGACACCGCGTTTCTCCGGCTCCAGCTCGTCGATGATCTCCATCGCCCGCACCTTGGGTGCGCCGGACACCGTGCCGGCGGGCATCCCGGCCAGAAGCGCCGACAGCGCGTCGTGATCCTCGGAGAGCTCGCCCACCACGTTGGACACGATGTGCATGACGTGGGAATAGCGCTCGACGATGAATTCCTCGGTGGGGCGGACGGTGCCGATCTTGGACACCCGGCCGGTATCGTTGCGGCCGAGATCGAGCAGCATCAGATGTTCCGCCAGCTCCTTCTTGTCGGCCAGCAGATCGGCCTCGTAGGCGTTGTCCTCTTCCGGCGTCGCGCCGCGCGGGCGGGTGCCGGCGATCGGGCGGATGGTGACTTCGCGGCCAAAGACCCGCACCAGGATCTCGGGGCTGGCGCCGATCACCTGGAAACCGCCGAAGTTGAAATAAAACATGAAAGGCGAGGGGTTGGTGCGCCGGAGCGAGCGATAGAGCGCGAAGGGCGGCAGCGGAAACTCCTGGGTCCAGCGCTGCGAGGGTACCACCTGAAAGATGTCGCCGGCGCGGATGTAATCCTTGGCCTTGTCCACCGCCGCCAGATAATCGGATTTGGAAAAGTTCGACACCGGCGCGCCGATCTCGGCGGCCTCGCCGAGATCGCGGCTTTCCGAGGGCAGGGCGCGTTCCAGATCGCGCACCGCATCCATCACCCGTTCCGCCGCCTGGGCATAGGCCGCCCTGGCCGATTGCCCTTCGCGCACCCAGGCCGGCGCCACCACGGTGACCTCGCCCTTCACGCCATCCAGCACCGCAATCACCGAGGGCCGGATCATCACCGCATCAGGCAGGCCCAGCGGGTCGGGATTGACGTCGGGCAGATGTTCGACCAGCCGGATCATGTCATAGCCGAGATATCCGAAAAGCCCGGCGGCGGCCTGCGGCAGATCGGCGGGCAGGTCGATGTGGCTTTCCTCGATCAGCGCACGCAGCGAGGCCAGCGGATCGGCTTCGACCGGCTCAAAAGCGTCGCGGTCAAACCGGGCCTCGCGGTTGATGCGGGCCTGTTTGTCATGGCACTGCCAGATCACGTCGGGCTTCATGCCGATGATCGAATAGCGGCCGCGCACCTCGCCGCCGGTCACCGATTCCAGCATGAAGGCATCGCGGGCCGCGCCGGTCAGCTTGAGCATCAGCGAGACCGGCGTATCGAGATCGGCGGCCAGCCGGGTATAGACAACCTGGTTCTTGCCCGCCGCATGGCCTTGGGCAAAACCGTCGAAGTCGGGCGTCAGGGCCATCGGCAGCGTCCTTACTGGAAATTGGCGTGAACGGCGTTCAGCGCCTGCTGGTCGATCGAGATGCCGACGCGGGACTGGATGTCGCGGGCCAGCGCTTCGAACATGTCAGCGGCCAGGCTCGCGCCGACCTGTTGCTCGAGCGCCGAGAGGATCACCTGGTTTTCCTCGCTCTCGAAATCCGGCGGCGTGATCTCGTCGAGCCTGAAGATGATCGCCCGGCCTTGATGCGGCAGGGTCAGCGTGCCGGGGGCGTCGAGTGCAAAGAGCGCTTCGAGTGCGTTGCCCGGCAGATTGGGAAGCTGGCCAGAGCGGGTCTGCCCGGTGACCGTGGTGGGCGCAAGGCCCAGGCCCGCGAAGGTCTTGCCCTCCGCCAGCTCGCCGGCCAGAGCCTCGGCCTGCGCCAGCAGCCGGGTTTCGGTCTCGGCGCGGGTCCAGTCGGCGGCCACCTGGTCGCGCACCTCATCCAGCGGTTGCGGGCTCGGCGGGTTCACGGCGTTGAGGCGCAGGGCAAAGATGCCGCCATCGCCCAGTTCGGCCACCTCGGGGAAATCCTCGGCGCTGACCGTGCCCGCCAGGTCGCGGAAATTGTCGTACCCGGCGATCTCGCTGTCGCTCTGCGGCGTCCAGTCGATCTGGCCCAGCACCATCTCGGTTTCCTGCGCCAGCTCTTCCAGCGTCGCGCCGCCGGCCAAGAGGTCGTCGATATCGGTGATCAGGCTGTCGATCACCCGCCGCGCGCGGTCCTGCACCAGCTGTTCGCGCAGGATCGGCTGCGCCTCCTCGAACGAGGTCTCCTGCGCCGGCAGCACGCCGTTGACGCGGTAGATCGCCGGGCCGAGATCCGAGGCGAAGGGGCCGACAACCGTGTCCACTTCGGCGGCAAAGACCGCATCGGCCGCGTCGCCCAGATCGCCACGGGTGACATCGCCCATGTCGACGTCGGGCAGGGCAAGGCCGCGATCGGTCACTTCGGCCTCGAAGCTGCTGCCGCCGCTTTCGATCCGTGCGATGGCGGCCTCGGCGGCCGCGGTGTCGGGCAGGACCAGCCGCTCGACCAGCCGGCGCTCGACCTGGTTGAAACGGTCGGATTGCTCGTCATAGGCCTTGCGCAGGGTCGCCTCGTCGATCTCGACGGTGTCGATCAGCATGTCGGGGGTGAGCCAAGCATAGGTGATGTCGCGGGTTTCGGGCAGGGTGTAGCGGGCAATGTTGTCCTGATGAAACTGCGCCAGCTCTTCCTCGGAGGGCGCCGGCACCGGCGCATCCAGGGCGCTGTCGTCGAGCGCGGCCCAGGTAAAGCTGCGGGTTTCGCCGACAAAGCCGAGCAGTGTCTCTATATAGGTGTCGGGCATCGGGTTGCCCGAGACAATGGCGGCCTGAAGCAGAGAGCGGGCGGTTTCCTCGCGCAGATCCTGCTCGAATTCGGACTCGTTGAGGCCGGCGTTCTGAAGCGCGAAGCGATAGGTGTCGCGGTCAAAGCTGCCGCCGGCGCCCTGAAAGGCGGAAATGCCCATCAACTCGCGCGCGACCGTCTCGTCGCCGACCGAAACACCAAGGCTCCGGGCTTCGTTGGTGATGGCGGTCGACGTGATCAGCTGGCTCAGCACGCGCTGGGGAATTTGCAGCGCCTGAGCCTGGGCAAAGGTCAGCCCCTGGCCGGTTTCGGCCTGAACGCTGCGGATTTCCTGCTGCAAGGCGCGGGCATAGTCATCCACGCTGATCGGCGTGTCGCCGACGGCGCCGACGCTGCGCACGGTGCCGGTCAGATTGGTCGCGCCAAACCCGGCCAGGCCCACGAAAAGCAGACCCATGAGAATCCAGACCAATGTCTTGGAGATGCTGTTGCCTTTGGCCATGACTGCCCCTGCTGTGTTCGCCTTTATTGCGAGACGTGTCTACGCGCAGGCCGGGGCAGGGGCAAGGGGGCGGCGGGCTGTTCGGTCGCCCTGCGGCGCCGGCCGGCCGCAGGGGCCGCGGGCGGGGCTGTCAGTCCTTGCCGCGATAGGGTTCGACGTATTGCAACGCCATGTCCCAGGGGAAGAAAATCCAGGTATCCTGGCTGACCTCGGTGATGAAGCTGTTGACCTGCGGCCGGCCCATCGGCTTGGCATAGACGGTGGCGATATGGGCGTTCGGCATATGGGTGCGCACCGCCTCGATGGTCTTGCCGGTGTCGACCAGATCGTCGATCACCAGAACCCCGGTGCCATCGCCGACCACATCCATGTCGGGCGACTTGATCACCTTGGGTTCGGTCTGTTCCTGGTGGTTGTAGCTCTTGACCGAGATCGTATCGACCATGCGGATATCAAGCTCGCGCGCGACGATCATCGCCGGTGCCATGCCGCCCCGCGTGATCGCCACCACGGCGCGCCAGGCGCCATCGTCGGGCCCGTGCCCGTCCAGCCGCCAGGCCAGCGCCCGTGCGTCCCGGTGCAACTGATCCCAGCTGACGTGAAAACCCTTTTCATGCGGCAGACGATCGTTCATCTCCGGCCCTCCGTTTTTCTCGCGTCTAGCCCAAAGCCCTGACAAAAGAAAGCTGGCCGTGTCATTTTGTTGCGTCAGCCGGGACGGCCCGGGCTAGCGCCCGAAGATCAGCCGCAGGCTCAGCATCCCGAGCACCAGGGCCGCGATCCGGTCGAACAGATGTTTCAGCCGGAGATAACCGTCCCGCGCCCGCCGGGTGGAGAGCACGAGCGCAAAACCGGTATAGGCGACCCATTCCACCAGCAGGTGGTTGCCCACGATGAGCGCCTTGTCGGTCAGGCTCAGCTCGGGCGGAAAGATCACCAACAGCACCGCCGAGGCAAAAAGCACCGACTTGGGATTGCCGAGATTGACCAGAAAGCCGGTGCGAAACGCCTGCCGCCCCGGAACGACGGCGGCCTGTGTCAGAGGCTGGCGCGCATCGCGCCACATGCCCCAGGCGATGTACAGCAGATAGAGCGCCCCGGCGATCTTGATCGCCAGATAGGCCCAGGGCACCACCACGAAGACCGCCTCGAGCCCGAGCAGCGCCAGTGCCGTCCAGCCCGCCGCCATCGCGCCCAGCCCCAGCCCGGTGGCAATCCCCGCCCGTGGCCCGGCCACCAACGAGGTGCGCAATGCCAGAAGTAGCGCCGGCCCGGGCGAGGCCAGCGCCGCAAGCAGAGTCAGGTTGAAAGCCAGGAGATGGTCCCAGCCCATGGCTCAGCCCTTGGTGATGTCGGGGGCGTCGACCGCCTTCATGCCGACCACGTGATAGCCGGCATCCACATGCAGGTTCTCGCCGGTCACGCCGGAGCCCAGATCGGACAGCAGGTAGAGCGCCGAGCGGCCGACGTCTTCGGTGGTGACATTCCGGCGCAGCGGCGAATTGTATTCGTTCCACTTCATGATGTAGCGGAAATCACCGATGCCCGAGGCCGCCAGCGTCTTGATCGGGCCGGCCGAGATCGAATTGACCCGGATGCCATCCTTGCCCAGATCTTCGGCCAGGTAGCGCACCGAAGCCTCGAGCGCGGCCTTGGCGACCCCCATGACATTGTAATGCGGCATTACCCGCTCGGCGCCGTAATAGGTGAGGGTCACGGCCGAGCTGCCGGGTTTCATCATCTTTTC
This sequence comes from Marinovum sp. PR37, assembly GCF_028807375.1. Lineage (NCBI taxonomy): Bacteria > Pseudomonadati > Pseudomonadota > Alphaproteobacteria > Rhodobacterales > Roseobacteraceae > Marinovum > Marinovum sp. PR37. The sequence continues at coordinate 19,758 of NZ_JARAML010000017.1, forward strand.
GGCGCGCTGCATCACGGCGGTGAAACTATAGACCGAAATGTCCATCGACAGGGTGAAATTGGCGCGGCTGGTTTCCACGTAGCGGCCGCGCAGCTCGTTCTTGTCGGAAAAGCCGATGGCGTGGACAATGAAATCCAGTTCGCCCCAGCGCTCCTTGAGCGCGTCGAACAGCCCGTCGATTGACGCCTCGTTGCCGACATCGCAGGGCAGGACGATATCGCTGCCCAATTGCGCCGCCAGCGGGCCGACCCGTTTCAACAGCGCCTCACCCTGGTAGGAAAACGCGAGTTCCGCGCCGGCGTCGGCCAGCGCCTTGGCAATGCCCCAGGCAATCGACTTGTCGTTCGCCAGCCCCATGATAAGGCCGCGTTTGCCGGCCATCAGCGTATTTGACATCTCGCATTCTCCGCTCAAGTGTCTCGAATGTCACGCTTATGGCAAAGAAAGCTAACCATCAAGAGCACGTGCTCTCGAATGCGCCGGCGACGGCATGCAATTAATCCGTTAGACTATCGTGAAAAGGAGCCGCTTATGTCGGAACGCACCGGGATTTTTGCCGGGGAGAGCCCGTTTGAAATTGCCCGCCAATGGTTGGCGGAGGCCGAGCAAACGGAAGCCAACGATCCCAACGCCATCGCGCTTGCCACGGTGGACGCACAAGGCATGCCCAATGCCCGGATGGTGCTGCTCAAGGATATCGAGGAAGGCAGTTTTGTTTTCTACACCAATTACGGGAGCGCCAAGAGCCAGGAAATCGAGGCCACCGGCACCGCCGCCTTCGTGATGCACTGGAAGAGTCTGCGCCGCCAGATCCGCGTGCGCGGCCATGTCACCCGCGAAGACGGGCCGCAGGCGGATGCCTATTACAAGTCGCGCTCGCTCAAGAGCCGGCTGGGGGCCTGGGCCTCGGATCAGTCCAAACCGTTGAAATCGCGCACCGCGCTGATGGCCGAGGTGGCCAAGATCACCGCGCAGAAGGGCAGCGACCCCGAGCGGCCGCCGTTCTGGGGGGGCTGGCGGATCACCCCGGTGGAAATCGAGTTTTGGGCGGACGGGGCGTTCCGCTTGCACGACCGTTTCGTCTGGCGGCGTCAATCAGAAGGAGAAAGATGGCAAATTTCACGTCTGAACCCCTGAATTTTGCGTATCGTGAAATGCATTTTCCCGAAAAATCAGGGGTATGGGCTTGCATTTGACGTAGGCTTGGTTGCAAGTGTTAATCGGGATGAGAAAGAACAGAGAGCGTTTTGGAACAAGTAGAACAACAGCCCCGACGGGTTGAAGGCCGGGTAAAATGGTTCGACCCTCTCAAGGGCTTCGGATTTGTGGTTGCCGATGTCGGAGGACCGGACATCCTCCTGCATTCGAACGTGCTGCGCAACTATGGCCAAAGCTCAGTGGCCGATGGTGCGCATGTCGTTGTCGACATTCAGGAAACCCCGCGCGGCATTCAGGCCGTGGCCGTGGTCGAGATACAGCCGCCGGAAGATGACGGAACGCCGCCGCTGGCCGATTTCGAAGTGGTCGATCCCGCGGTGATCGCCGCCGCCGAGCTCGAGCCGGCGCGGGTGAAATGGTTTGACAAGGCAAAAGGCTTTGGCTTTGCCAATGTCTTTGGTAGACCCGAGGATGTGTTCCTGCATGTCGAGGTTCTGCGCCGTTCCGGCCTCTCTGACGTGCAATCTGGTGAAGCTCTGGGTCTGCGCGCCATCGAGGGCAAGCGCGGCCGGATGGCAGTTGAGGTATGTCCATGGGAAAGCGCATTGAAATCCGGTTGATCGCGGCGATCCTCGCCTTTTTCACGCTGACCCAGGCGGCCTTTGCCGCCTGCCAGCCGGGCAAGATCGAACTGGCCACCGAGAAGGGCCGGGTGAGCTTTGATGTCGCCGTGGCCGATGATTTCCAGGAGCGCGGCCGCGGGCTGATGTTCGTCAAGGAAATGGCCGACAACCAGGGCATGCTGTTCATCTACGGTGTGACCCGCCCGGTGAGCTTCTGGATGAAGAACACCTACATCCCCCTCGACATGATCTTTATCGACAAGCGTGGCGTGGTGAAGAAGGTCCACGCCAACGCAGTGCCGCATGACACCACCAGCATCTCCAGCGACGTTCCGATTCGCAGCGTGCTCGAAATCAACGGCGGCCTGGCCGAGAAGCTGGGGATCGTGCCCGGCACGTTGGTGCGCCACGCCGAATTGCCGCAAAAAGGCGCCGCCTGGCCCTGTTGAGCGGGCAGCGGGCGCTTTCGGTCTGTTCCGGCGCCTTTGCGCTTTTCATTGTCGCGCGGGCGGATTATGAAGCCCTCGGTTTCGGGGCGTAGCGCAGCCTGGTAGCGCGACGGTTTTGGGTACCGTAGGTCGCAAGTTCGAATCTTGCCGTCCCGACCATCCTCTCATCACACACCAGATATTGTGGTCAGCTTTGCGGCGGACCCCGATCTCTGCCGTGTTTCGGGCGGCGTCCATGTGGCTTTTGCGCACGCGCGCGGGCGCGGAAAATATTTCTGCACATGCGAATAACTTTGCCTCCGAAGCGGCCCGCAGCCGGGGGATAAAATTGCCCTTCGGCACCCGAGCGCCCCGGTAAACATGCCGGAAAACACGAAAAAAAAGTTAACAGAGCCTGTGGGCAATCTTGTGCGTATTTCGGGGCTGAATCGAGGACATGTCGCTGGGCTCATCCGTCAAGGCATTTTTGCCCGCATTAAGTGAAATTTCGATGTTGACGGTCTATGCGCGAATACGTCAGATTGTGGGGGTCGCTAGAGAGCACACAACATGTTGTGGCGGTGGCGGCGGGACGGCAGCAACCTTCAGAACCACGGGCTTGGATGCCCCGCCATAGGGCCCGGATGACGGGCCGATGCGCCGCCGGGCGTCTCCTGGCGGTTTGTGGAGCAGGGTTTGCGCAGAAAATTCAGGCGGCATCGCCGCGACGGCCCAGGGCCGGGACCATTGGTTAAGAGGCAAGACACAGATGAAAATCGAAAGACGGTTTACCAAGGCTGGGCAGGACGCCTACGCAGAGATCGATTTCGTGACCACCGCGTCAGAGATCCGCAATCCTGACGGCACCATTGTCTTCCGTCTCGACGATGTCGAAGTGCCGGCCGCCTGGAGCCAGGTGGCCAGCGACGTGATCGCGCAGAAATACTTTCGCAAGGCCGGCGTGCCGACCGAGCTGAAGAAGGTTCGCGAAAAGGATGTGCCCGAGTTCCTCTGGCGGTCGGTCCCCGCCAATGACGACGCGCCGCGCACTGGTGAAATCTCGTCCAAACAGGTGTTCGATCGTCTTGCCGGCGCCTGGGCCTACTGGGGCTGGAAGGGCGGCTATTTCACCACCGAGGAGGATGCCCGCGCCTATTACGACGAGATGCGCCACATGCTGGCGACCCAGCGCGCCGCGCCGAACAGCCCGCAGTGGTTCAACACCGGTCTGCACTGGGCCTATGGCATCGACGGTCCGGGGCAGGGCCACTATTACGTCGATTACAAGACCGGCAAGCTGACCAAGTCGAAATCGGCCTACGAGCATCCGCAACCGCACGCCTGTTTCATCCAGTCGGTGGCCGATGACCTGGTCGGAGACGGCGGCATCATGGATCTCTGGGTTCGCGAGGCGCGGCTGTTCAAATACGGCTCCGGCACCGGCACCAATTTCTCGTCGCTGCGCGCCGAAGGTGAAAAGCTCTCTGGCGGCGGCAAGTCCTCGGGCCTCATGGGCTTTCTCAAGATCGGTGACCGGGCGGCCGGCGCCATCAAGTCGGGCGGCACCACGCGCCGCGCCGCCAAGATGGTGATCTGCGACGCCGACCACCCGGACATCGAGGAATTCATCAACTGGAAGGTCAAGGAAGAGCAGAAGGTCGCCTCGATCGTCGCCGGCTCGAAGATGCATGAAAAGATGCTCAACGGCATCTTTGCGGCCATCGGCACATGGGACGGCGCGGTGGAAGACGCCTATGACCCGGCCAAGAACGACGCGCTGAAAACCGCGATCCGCGCCGCCAAGAAGTCGATGATCCCCGAGACCTACGTCAAGCGGGTGCTGGATTATGCCCGCCAGGGCTATTCCTCGATCGAGTTCCCGACCTATGATACCGATTGGGACAGCGAGGCCTATGCCAGCGTTTCGGGCCAGAACTCGAACAATTCGATCCGCGTCACCAACGCCTTTCTCGACGCCGTCAAGAACGGCGAGAAATGGGCGCTGCTGAACCGCACCGACGGCGAGGTTGCCAAGGAAATCGACGCCAAGGAGCTCTGGGAGCAGGTCGGCCACGCGGCCTGGGCCTGTGCCGATCCGGGCATCCAGTACCACGACACCGTCAACCAGTGGCACACCTGCCCCGAGGATGGCGAAATTCGCGGCTCGAACCCCTGTTCCGAGTACATGTTCCTCGACGATACCGCCTGTAACCTGGCGTCGATGAACCTGCTGACATTCTATCAGGACGGCAAGTTCCAGGCCGAGGACTACGTGCATGCCACGCGCCTCTGGACCCTGACTCTGGAAATCTCGGTCACCATGGCGCAATTCCCCTCCAAGGAAATTGCCCAGCTGTCCTATGACTTCCGCACCCTGGGCCTCGGCTATGCCAATATCGGCGGCCTGCTGATGAACATGGGCTACGGCTATGACAGCGACGAGGGCCGGGCGCTCTGTGGCGCGCTGACTGCGATCATGACCGGCGTGGCCTATGCCACCTCGGCCGAGATCGCCGGCGAACTGGGCGCCTTTGCGGGCTACGAGCGCAATGCGCAGCACATGCTGCGTGTCATCCGCAACCACCGCACTGCCGCCTACGGCAAGACCGAAGGCTACGAGGCGCTGGCGATCAACCCGGTGGCGCTGGATCAGGTGAACTGCCCCGAGGCCGGTCTGGTTGAAATGGCCAAGACTGCCTGGGACGAGGCGCTGAGCCTGGGCGAGAAGCACGGCTATCGCAACGCCCAGACCACGGTGATTGCGCCCACCGGCACCATCGGCCTGGTGATGGATTGCGACACCACCGGGATCGAGCCCGATTTCGCGCTGGTGAAGTTCAAGAAGCTCGCCGGTGGCGGCTATTTCAAGATCATCAACCGTTCGGTTCCGGCGGCACTGGAGAAGCTCGGATATTCCTCCTCCCAGATTGAAGAGATCATCTCTTATGCCGTCGGTCATGGCAGCCTCGGCAATGCGCCGGGCATCAACCACACCTCGCTGATCGGCCATGGCTTCGGCAGCAAGGAGATCGAGAAGATCGAGGCGGCGCTGGCCTCGGCCTTCGACATCCGCTTTGTCTTCAACCAGTGGACGCTGGGCGAAGCCTTCTGCCAGGACGTGCTGGGCATTCCCGCGGCACGGCTCAATGACCCGACCTTCGATCTGCTGCGGCATCTGGGCTATTCCCGGGCCGAGATCGAGGCCGCCAACGACCACGTCTGCGGCACCATGACGCTGGAAGGCGCGCCGCATCTGAAGTCCGAGCACTACGTGATCTTCGACTGCGCCAACCCCTGCGGCAAGAAGGGCAAGCGCTTCCTCTCGGTCAACAGCCACATCGACATGATGGCGGCGGCGCAGAGCTTTATTTCGGGGGCGATCTCCAAGACCATCAACATGGCCAATGACGCCACCATCGAGGATTGCCAGGCGGCATACGAACGCTCCTGGAAGATGGGCATCAAGGCCAATGCCCTCTACCGCGACGGCTCCAAGCTGAGCCAGCCGCTGGCGGCGGCGCTGGTGGCGGATGACGATGAGGCGGCCGAGGTGCTGGAAAGCGGCTCGCAGAGCGAAAAGGCGCAGGTGCTGGCCGAGAAGGTCGTCGAGAAGATCATCGTCAAGGAGATCATCAAATCCGAGCGCTCCAAGATGCCGGAACGCCGCAAGGGCTATACCCAGAAGGCGATTGTCGGCGGCCACAAGGTCTATCTCCGCACCGGGGAATATGCCGACGGCACGCTGGGCGAGATCTTCATCGACATGCACAAGGAAGGCGCCGGTTTCCGGGCGATGATGAACAACTTCGCCATCGCCGTCTCGGTCGGCCTGCAATACGGCGTGCCGCTGGAGGAATTCGTCGATGCCTTCACCTTCACCAAGTTCGAGCCTGCCGGCATGGTGCAGGGCAACGACTCGATCAAGAATGCCACATCCATCCTCGACTACATCTTCCGCGAGCTGGCGGTGTCCTATCTGGACCGCACCGACCTGGCCCATGTGAAGCCCGAGGGCGCCAGCTTTGACGATCTGGGCCGCGGCGTCGAGGAGGGGCAACCCAACGTCACCGAGGTCAGCGAAAGTGCGGCCACCAAATCGCTGGAAGTGCTGAAACAGATCAGCTCGACCGGCTACCTGCGCAAACGTCTGCCCCAGGAGCTGATCGTGCTCCGGGGCGGGCAGTCGGACGATCCGGTCATGGCCCTCCAGACCCTGGTCCCGGAAGTCCGCACAGGCGGCGGCACCGCCGCGACCACGGTGACGACGACAACGGCTGTAGCCAGCGGCTCCGTGTCGATGGACGCCCGCACCAAGGCCAAGATGCAGGGCTACGAAGGCGACCCCTGCGGCGACTGCGGCAACTACACGCTGGTGCGCAACGGCACCTGCATGAAGTGCAACACCTGCGGCGGGACGTCCGGCTGTAGCTGACAATCAGTTCAGGGGGCGGGTGCGCTCGCCCCTTTGCACAACCAGGCCGCAGGCAACAAGCACGCGAGCGGTGTAACGATGAGCTTGGTTCGTGAGACTTGGGGGCGCCGAGGCGCCCCTCTTTCTTTTTGCTAAGTATTTTCAGTATTTCCAGTGATTTATGATCCATAGTTCATCCATCGTGGAAATTACGCCTGCCTTGACGCCGCCCTGGTAAGGTGGGTTTCCAAGTCATCATTCCGGCCCGGAAAACCACCGGCCACCCACAGCCACCAGAAACATACCCACAGCCAAACTCACATTTACCCCATTGAGCAAGCCACTGAAACGAAACGATTTCCGGCATTCTGCCTCGATCGCACACATATCCATCCACAGAATTGTCCCGTCTTTCCACAGCGCCGCGGCCGGCCAATTCCATGCAACCGGCCATAAGGTCTTTTCTTTTCCCGGCCCCCGTGAAATAGGGAAGCGTCAAATGCTGCTACTGAAGAGGACCGCCGAATGGAGATTCGCGAGGCTCTGACATTTGACGATGTGCTGCTGGTTCCGGCTGCGTCCAATGTCCTGCCCAACACTGCCGACACCGCCACCCGGGTAACCCGCTCGATCGCGATGAACATCCCGCTGCTCAGCTCGGCGATGGACACCGTCACCGAAAGCCGCATGGCCATCACCATGGCCCAGGCCGGCGGCATCGGCGTCATTCACAAGAACCTCTCGGTCGAGGCCCAGGCGCGCGAGGTGCGGCGTGTCAAACGGTTCGAGAGCGGCATCGTCTACAACCCGGTGACGCTCAAGGTCGACCAGACTCTGGCCGATGCCAAGGCGCTGGTGGAGCGGTACAATTTCACCGGTTTCCCGGTGGTCGACGACGCCGGCCATGTGGTCGGCATCCTGACCAACCGCGACATGCGCTTTGCCTCCAGTGACCAGACCCCGGTCAAGGTGATGATGACCTCGGACAACCTCGCCATGCTGGCCGAACCGGCCGACCTGGAAGAGGCGAAAAGCCTGATGAAGGCGCGGCGGATCGAAAAGCTTCTGGTGCATGACGGCAAGGGCCGGCTAACCGGCTTGCTGACGCTGAAGGACACCGAAAAGGCGGTGCTCAACCCCACCGCCTGCAAGGATGCGCTGGGCCGCCTGCGCGTGGCGGCCGCCACCTCGGTCGGGGATTCGGGGTTTGAACGGACGTCCGAGCTGGTCGATGCCGGTGTGGATATCGTGGTGATCGACACCGCCCACGGCCATTCCGCCGGGGTGATCGATGCCGTGAAGCGCGCCAAGCAGCTCTCGAACGAGGTACAGGTGATCGCCGGCAATGTCGCCACCGCTGAGGCCACCCGCGCGCTGATCGACGCCGGGGCGGATGCGGTCAAGGTCGGCATCGGGCCGGGCTCGATCTGTACCACGCGGATGGTGGCCGGTGTCGGCGTGCCCCAGCTCACCGCGGTGATGGACTGCGCCAAGGCCGCCGGTGACGTGCCGGTGATCGCCGACGGCGGCATCAAGTTCTCGGGCGATTTTGCCAAGGCAATTGCCGCCGGCGCCTCCTGCGCCATGGTGGGCTCCATGATCGCCGGCACCGATGAAAGCCCGGGCGAGGTCATTCTCTATCAGGGCCGCTCGTTCAAGGCCTATCGCGGCATGGGCAGCCTTGGCGCCATGGCGCGCGGCTCGGCCGACCGCTATTTCCAGAAGGACGCCGCCAGCGACAAGCTGGTGCCCGAAGGCATCGAGGGGCAGGTGGCCTACAAGGGCTCGGCCGGCGCGGTGATCCACCAGCTGGTGGGCGGGCTTCGGGCCGCCATGGGCTATACCGGCTGCGCCACTGTCGAAGAGATGCGGAGCAACTGCAACTTCGTCAAGATCACCGGCGCCGGCCTGCGCGAAAGCCATGTGCATGACGTGCAGATCACCCGCGAGAGCCCGAACTACCGGATCGGCTGATGACACCGGCGGCGCGGATTCAGACGGCGGGTGAGCTGCTTGATGCGGTTCTGGCGGGGCAGGCGGCCGAACAGGCGCTGACCCGCTGGGCCCGCGGCAACCGTTATGCCGGCTCGAAGGACCGCGCCGCGATCCGCGATCTGGTGTTCGACGCGCTGCGCCGCAAACGCTCTTATGCCGCGCTTGGCGGGGCCGAGACCGGTCGCGGCCTGATGCTTGGCGCCCTGCGCGCCTCAGAAACGGCGATCGACGAGGTCTTTACCGGCGCGCGTTTCATGCCCGCCCCGGTGACCGAAGCCGAACGCGCCGCGTTCCGCAGCCCGTCCGAGGCCGAGGCCCGCGACCTGCCGGATTGGCTCTGGCCGGAGTTCGCCCGGTCGCTGGGTGACGCGGCCGAAGCCGAGGCGCGTCTCTTGCGCGAGCGGGCTGAGGTCTTTCTTCGGGTCAACCTGTTGAAATCCAACCTGGATACGGCCCAAGCCCGTCTCGCCGAAGAGGGCATCGCCACCGAACCTCACGCGCTGTCGCCGACCGCGCTGCGGGTGACAGAGGGCGCGCGCCGGGTGCATCTTTCTGCTGCCTACGGCGACGGTCTGGTGGAATTGCAGGATGCCGCCTCGCAGGCAGTGGTGAATGCGCTGGCGCCGCAGCCCGGTCAGAGCCTGCTTGATTTCTGCGCCGGCGGCGGGGGCAAGGCCCTGGCCATGGCCGCGCAGGCCGGCGGCCCGGTGACCGCCCATGACATTGATCCGGGGCGGATGCGCGACATTCCCGCCCGCGCTGCCCGCGCCGGGGCCGAGATCACCGTGCAACCGGCGCCGCAGGGGGTGTTCGACATCGTGCTTTGCGATGCGCCCTGTTCCGGCAGCGGCAGCTGGCGCCGTGCGCCCGAGGCGAAATGGCGGCTGACCGAGGACCGCCTGGCCGAGCTCTGCACCATGCAGGATGCGGTGCTCGACGCCGCCGCGCCCTTCGTGGCCCCCGGCGGCCGGCTGGCCTATGCCACCTGTTCGCTGCTTGCACCGGAGAATTCCGCGCGCGTCTCGGCCTTTCAAGACCGGCATCCGGGGTGGGTCATGGACTTTGACCGGCAGTTCACGTTGCAGGACGGCGGTGACGGATTCTACCTTGCGCTGTTGAAACGCGGCTGATCCTGTGCTCCACTCAACCTGTGGGTGTTGAAGCGGTGAAATCGGTTAACCCACAATTAAGACTCACCGGGTTTTATGGGGTGAAACGCGACGAGCCTGGAGAGCCGAGTTGGCAGACACGATCAGCGCTGAACCGCCCGACGCGGCGCCCCCCCGGCCGGGGGGCCGCCGGCCGCTGTATCTGGTCGCCGTGTCGGTCGTTCTGATTCTCTTGTCCGGCTTTCTGCCCGCCGGCGTTCCGGCGCTTGGCACACTTGCGCTCGGCGTCGGCATTTTCGTGTCGGCGCTGGCGCTGCATGCCCGCCAGTTGCTGCACCGACGGGGGCAATTGCGGGTCTTGCTGCGGGTGTCGCATTTTCTCGCCGGTGATCCGGCGGTTTCGGTGGTGGCCGATGCCGAGGGCGACATTCACCACATCAACCCCGCCGGCCGCAGCCGGTTTCGCGATGCCGATGTATCGTCGAAGCAGGAAACCGGCGAAGACGGCAGCGTCGTGGCGCTCTTGCGCGGGCTGATGGCCAATCCGGCCAGCGTTGTCTATCGGTTACAGAAACGGGTCGAGGCCGAGGGTGTGGCGAGCGATACGGTCAGCACGCGAAGCGGGCAGGTGGCGCTTTCGGTGCATGACATCGGTGGCGGGTTGCGGCTCTGGCGGATCGAGGAAAGCCGCGCGACGGCCACCGAACAGGCCGAAACCGGGCTGCTGCCGCGGCTGACGGTCGGGCGCGGCGGCACGATCCTGTTCATGAACGCCGTCGCCCGCAAACTGATCGGCAAGCGGGTTTCTTCGCTCGACCGGCTGAGCAGCGATCCGCTGGAAAACGGCAAGGTGATCTCGCTCGATACCGCCACCGGGCCGGTGGCGCGGCTGGTCAGCGAGGTGGCGCTCAACGGCGGGCGGCGCGAGCTGTTCTTTCTGCCGCCGCCGGCCGAAAATGAAAGCAGCACCAGCTTCGACCACCTCAGCGTGCCCTTGATGAAAGTGTCGCAGATGGGTGTGGTGACGCGGGCCAATCACGAGGCGCTCAAACTGCTCAACGCCGAAGAGGTCACCGGCAAGAAGCTCTCCGATCTGATGGAGGGACTGGGCCGGCCGGTGACCGACTGGTTGCGCGATGCCGCTGCCGGGCGGGGCCAGAAGCAATCGGAATTCCTGCGCATTTCCCGCCGCGACCGCGAGGTTTTCGTGCAGGTCGTGCTCAACCGGGTGTTCGAGGATGGCGAACCGTCGATTATCGCGGTGCTGAACGACGCCACCGAGCTCAAAACGCTCGAGGCGCAATTCGTGCAGAGCCAGAAGATGCAGGCCATCGGCCAGCTCGCCGGCGGCGTGGCGCATGATTTCAACAACCTGCTGACCGCGATTTCCGGCCATTGCGACCTGCTGCTTCTGCGCCACGATCAGGGCGATCCGAACTACGGCGACCTGGTGCAGATCAACCAGAATGCCAATCGCGCCGCCGCGCTGGTGGGCCAGCTGCTGGCGTTTTCCCGCAAGCAGACGCTCTGCCCCGAGGTGCTCGACCTGCGCGACACGCTGGCCGATCTGACCCATCTGCTCAACCGTCTGGTGGGCGAGCGGGTGGCGCTGGCGCTGGACCACGACCCGGTGTTGCGCACCATCCGGGCCGACAAGCGGCAACTCGAGCAGGTGCTGATGAACCTGGTGGTGAACGCCCGCGATGCCATGCCCGAGGGCGGCGAGATTCGCATCACCACCGAGGGGCTGACCCTGGACGCCCCGCTGAAACGCGACCGGGCGTCGGTGCCGCCCGGCGATTACGTGCTGGTCAAGGTGCAGGACCAGGGGGTCGGCATCGCGCCGGACATGCTGCAAAAGGTGTTCGAGCCGTTTTACACCACCAAGCGCACCGGTGAGGGCACCGGGCTGGGCCTGTCCACGGTCTACGGCATCGTCAAACAGACCGGCGGCTTCATCTTTGTCGATTCGGTGGTCGGCAAGGGCAGCTGCTTTTCGCTTCTGTTCCCGGTCCACAGCGAGAAACCGGCCGCAGATGCCGCAAGCCTGGCCCAGGAGGACACCGGCGCCGGCGGCACCGGCTATGACGCGGTGATCCTGCTGGTCGAAGACGAGGCGCCGGTGCGCGCCTTTGCCAGCCGAGCGCTGCGGATGCGCGGCTTCAAGGTGCTCGAGGCGGCCTCGGCCGAGGAAGCGCTCGATCTGTTGCGCGACCCCGAAATCAAGGTGAACGTCTTTGTGACCGATGTGGTGATGCCGGGGCTCGACGGGCCAAGCTGGGTGCGCCAGGCGCTGGAGGATCGCCCCGAGGTCAAGGTTGTCTTTGTCTCCGGCTACGCTCAGGAAAGCTTCCACGACGACCAGGCGGCCATCCCCAATTCCACCTTCCTGCCCAAGCCGTTTTCACTGGTCGAGCTGACCGACACGGTCCAGCGGCAATTGCATTGACATCCCGGTATTTCCCGGAAGGTCCGGGCGTCGTGACCGGACATGGCGGGCCGGGCTCAGCCGATCGACTCGTAAAGTGCAAATTCGGCCGCGCATTTGCGCCGCAGCTTGGCCTCGACCCGCGGCGACAACGTCACCTCCAGGCGCGGCGAGACATTCTCCCGCGGCAGATCGAGCGTGACCGAGAGCCGGTCTTCGAGAAAGCCGATCAGTCGCGCCTGATCTTCGTAGCGAAACAGATGGGTGATCCGGGTGCCGTTCGGCCGCGGTTCGAGGAATTTCGCCTGGCTGCCGACATTGGCAAAGCCGGGACGCGCGCCCTTGCAATACCCCTCGACGAATTCGTCGAAACTCAGGTTTTTGGTGGAATTTGCCTTGCCGGCCATGAACGGCCGTTGCCGATAGCGATACCAGCTCGAGAGCCAGGAAACCGGTTCGCGCATCACCGCGAGAGTTTCCATGTCGGGCGCGCCCATCTTTTCGAACATCGGCCGAAAAAACCGGTTGTAACGATATACCGGGGCATGTTTCAGATCCGGCGGATTGAGGATCGCCATGTCCGCGCGTGGCGCAAGCGCCTTTTCATAGGCCGAGGTTCCGGTCTTGGGTACCGCCAGAAACGCCAGGTTTTCTTTCCAGAACACAAGCACTTGGGTGAACCTCTTCAGGTGGCGGATCAGGGATTTCGGGCAGCATAGGCGGGCGGTTCTGCGGCGTAAACCACTCTTTAAGGATTCTGCGAAACAGTGGGGTCGAGCAAAATTCTCTTGAAATGTTCTCGTTTTGGTCGCATCTAGGAACAAGGCAAGAACATTTGGCAGCATTGCCGCTTCCGAGGCGGTGTGAAATAAGGGCCCGAAACGCATGGCAACGGCAGATCTTCTCTCGATGAGCAAAAAGAACAACCCCGACAAGCAAAAGGCGCTCGACAGCGCCCTGGCCCAGATCGAACGCCAGTTCGGCAAGGGGTCGATCATGAAACTCGGCGGCGAGAACCAGTTGCCGGATATCGAGGCCACCTCGACCGGTTCGCTCGGGCTCGATATCGCGCTTGGCATCGGCGGCTTGCCGAAAGGCCGGATCATCGAGATCTACGGCCCCGAATCCTCGGGCAAGACCACGTTGACCCTGCATTGCGTGGCGGAAGAGCAGAAAAAGGGCGGCGTCTGTGCCTTTGTCGATGCCGAACACGCGCTCGACCCGCAATATGCCCGCAAGCTCGGCGTCGATCTCGACGAGCTGCTGATCTCGCAGCCCGACACCGGCGAACAGGCGCTCGAGATTACCGATACCCTGGTGCGCTCCGGCGCGGTCAACATGGTGATCGTCGATTCGGTTGCCGCGCTGACCCCCAAGAGTGAGCTTGAGGGCGACATGGGCGACAGTTCGGTCGGCGTGCATGCCCGGCTGATGAGCCAGGCGATGCGCAAGCTCACCGGGTCGATCGCGCGCTCGAACTGCATGGTGATCTTCATCAACCAGATCCGCATGAAGATCGGCGTGATGTTCGGCAGCCCCGAAACCACGACCGGCGGCAACGCGCTCAAGTTCTACAGCTCGGTGCGTCTCGATATCCGCCGCATCGGCGCGATCAAGGACCGCGACGAGGTGGTCGGCAACGCCACCCGCGTCAAGGTGGTCAAGAACAAGGTCGCGCCGCCGTTCAAGCAGGTGGAATTCGACATCATGTACGGCGAGGGCATCTCGAAGATGGGCGAATTGCTCGATCTCGGGGTCAAGGCCGGCGTGGTCGACAAATCCGGCGCCTGGTTCTCGTATGGCGACGAGCGGATCGGGCAGGGGCGCGAGAATGCCAAGACCTTCCTGCGCGAGAACAAGCGCATGGCGCTGGAGATCGAAGACAAGATCCGCGCCGCCCACGGGCTCGAATTCGACATGCCGCCCGAGGACAAGGACGACGAAGACGTGATGGAGGCCTGAGGCCGCCGGTCCCGCCGGCGGGATCAAGACAACCCGGAACGGGGCGCAGCGCGGGCTGCGCCTCGTTTTGCGTCAGGCCCGGTTTGCGTCAGGCCCGGTTTCGGCCCAACCGGTTATGGACAGTGCCGGGGCGGGGCGATACACCTTCGCCGACCTTGAGAAGAAGATGACCTATGGCCACGCTGAACGACATCCGCTCCACCTTCCTCGATTTCTTTGCCAAGAACGGCCATGAGGTCGTGCCCTCGAGCCCGCTTGTGCCGCGCAATGACCCGACGCTGATGTTCGTCAACTCGGGCATGGTGCAGTTCAAGAACCTCTTTACTGGCGTCGAGACCCGCGACTACAAGCGTGCGACCACCAGCCAGAAATGCGTGCGCGCCGGTGGCAAGCACAATGACCTGGACAATGTCGGCTATACCGCGCGGCACCATACCTTCTTTGAAATGCTGGGAAATTTCAGCTTCGGTGACTATTTCAAGACCGAGGCGATCCCCTATGCCTGGGAGCTGATCACCCGCGATTTCGGCATCGATCCGACCCGGCTGCTGGCCACGGTCTATCACACCGATGACGAGGCCTTCGAGATCTGGAAAAAGGTCGGCGTGCCGGAAGACAGGATCATCCGCATCGCCACCTCCGACAACTTCTGGCAGATGGGTCCGACCGGCCCCTGCGGCCCCTGCACCGAGATCTTCTACGATCACGGCGAACATATCTGGGGTGGACCTCCGGGCAGCCCGGAAGAGGACGGCGACCGGTTCATCGAGATTTGGAACATCGTCTTCATGCAGAACGAGCAGTTCGAGGATGGCTCGATGGTGCCGCTCGACATGCAGTCGATCGACACCGGCATGGGGCTGGAGCGGATCGGCGCGCTGTTGCAGGGCAAACACGACAATTACGACACCGATCTGATGCGCAGCCTGATCGAGGCCAGCGCCGATGTCTCGTCGACCGATCCCGACGGGCCGGGCAATGTGCATCACCGGGTGATCGCCGATCACCTGCGCTCGACCTCCTTCCTGCTGGCCGATGGCGTCATGCCCTCGAACGAGGGCCGCGGTTATGTGCTGCGCCGGATCATGCGCCGGGCCATGCGGCATGCGCATCTGCTGGGCGCCAAGGATCCGATGATGCACCGTCTGGTGCCGGCGCTGGTGCGGCAGATGGGGGCGGCGTACCCCGAACTCGGTCAGGCGCAGGCGCTGATCGAAGAGACCCTGCGGCTGGAAGAGACCCGCTTCAAGGCGACGCTGGACCGCGGGCTGAAGCTGCTCGATGACGAGCTCTCGGACCTGCCCGAGGATGCGCGGCTTCCGGGCGAGACGGCTTTCAAGCTTTATGACACCTATGGCTTCCCGCTCGACCTGACACAGGATGCGCTGCGTGAAAAGGGCCGCGAGGTCGACACCTCGGGCTTTGACGCCGCTATGGCCGAACAGAAGGCCAAGGCGCGCGCCGCCTGGGCCGGCTCGGGCGAGACAAAGGATGCCGAGATCTGGTTCGACATCGCCGACAAGCATGCCGCCACCGATTTCCTCGGCTACGATACCGAAGAGGCCGAAGGCCAGGTGCTGGCGCTGGTCAAGGACGGTGCCGAGGTCGGGCAGCTCGAAGCCGGTGAAGAGGGCTGGCTGGTGGTCAACCAGACGCCGTTTTATGCCGAATCCGGCGGCCAGGTCGGCGACAGCGGGCTGTATCTGAAATCCGGGGGCAAGGGCACGATCCGTGACACCCGCAAGATGGCCGGCGGGCTTTTCGCCCATCGGGTGACGCCGCAGGAAGGCGCGCTGTCCACCGGCGACGCGCTCGAACTCAAGGTCGACAATGCCCGGCGCACGGCGATCCGCGCCAATCACTCGGCGACCCACCTGCTGCACGAGGCGCTGCGCGAGGCGCTTGGCGATCACGTGGCCCAGCGCGGCTCGCTCAATGCCGACGACCGCCTGCGGTTCGACTTCAGCCACACCAAGGCGCTCTCGGCCGAGGAGCTGGCCCGGATCGACCGCGAGGTCAATGCCTTCATCCGGCAGAATGCGCCGGTCGAAACCCGGATCATGACGCCCGATGACGCTCGCGGCCTCGGTGCCCAGGCGCTCTTTGGCGAGAAATACGGGGACGAGGTGCGCGTCGTGTCGATGGGCCGCAAGCCGGGCTCGGGCAAGGGCAGCGACAAGGCAACTTATTCGATCGAGCTCTGCGGCGGCACCCATGTGCGCCAGACCGGCGATATCGGCGCCTTTGTCTGCCTGAGCGACAGCGCGTCTTCTGCCGGCGTGCGCCGGATCGAGGCGCTGACCGGCGAGGCGGCGCTGGATCACCTCAAGGCCCAGGGCGCGCGGCTTTCCGAGGCCGCCGGCCAGCTCAAGACCCAGCCCGCCGAGGTGCCCGAGCGGGTGCGGGCGCTGCTGGACGAGCGCAAGGCGCTTCAGGCCGAGGTCGCAAGCCTTCGGCGCGAACTGGCGATGTCGGGTGGCGCCGCGGGCCCCGAGGCGGCGACCGAAGAGGTCGGTGGCGTGCCGTTCGTGGCGCAGGTGCTTTCGGGGGTGACGGGCAAGGATCTGCCGCCGCTGATCGACGCGCAAAAGGAAAAGCTGGGCTCGGCGGCGATCCTGCTGATCGCCGACACCGGCGGCAAGGCGGCGGTCGCGGCCGGTGTCACACGGGATCTGACCGACAAGGTCTCGGCGGTGGATCTGGTGCGCGCGGCGGTGGCGGAACTCGGCGGCAAGGGCGGCGGCGGCCGGCCCGACATGGCGCAGGGTGGCGGTGCCGACGCAGGGAATGCAACCAAGGCAATCGACGCGGCCAAAGCCGTGCTGGGAGGATAAGATGAGCGCATATTGGATCGCCCATGTGCATGTGACCGACGAAGAGGCCTATGGCCGGTATGCCAAGCTCGCCGGGGCGCCGATTGCCGCCCATGGCGGCGAGTTCCTGGCCCGCGGTGGCGCGCATGAGACGCTCGAAGGCACGGACCGCGCCCGCCACGTGGTGGCCCGGTTCCCCTCGCTTCAGGCGGCACACGAGTGTTACCATTCCGAGGCCTACCAGGAGGCCCTGAGCCATGCCAAGGGCGCTTCGGAACGCGATCTGATCATCGTCGAGGGTGTGTAGGCTGGGTTTCTGAAGCTGTGTAGTGTGGGTTTCTAACCCACCGCCCCAGCCAGCAGGTTGAGACCAACGAAAACCCGGGGCCGTGCGCCCCGGGTTTTTTCACGACTGCCGTCGCGCGCCGGTGGGTCGCAAACCCACCCTACGCAAAAGGCCGGGCTTCATGCCCGGCCTTTGTCTTGTCACGAGAGACTGGGGATCACCCCGCCTTCGCCATCCGCTTGCGCTCATGCGGATCGAGGAAGCGTTTGCGCAGCCGCACCGAGGACGGCGTCACTTCGACCAGCTCGTCGTCGTTGATATAGGCAATCGCCTCTTCCAGCGACAGCGTCACCGGGGTGGTCAGCCGCACCGCTTCGTCGGTGCCCGAGGCCCGCACGTTGGTCAGCTTCTTGCCCTTGAGCGGGTTCACTTCGAGGTCGTTCTCGCGCGAATGCTCGCCGATGATCATGCCCTGATAGACCTTGGCCTGGGCGCCGATGAACATCTTGCCACGATCCTCGAGGTTCCACAGCGCATAGGCCACCGCCTCGCCGTTCTCCATCGAGATCAGCACCCCGGCGCGGCGGCCCGGGATCGGGCCCTTGTGTTCGGTCCAGCCGTGGAACACCCGGTTGAGCACGCCGGTGCCGCGGGTGTCGGTCAGAAATTCTCCGTGATAGCCGATCAGCCCGCGCGAGGGGACATGGGCGATGATCCGGGTCTTGCCGGCGCCGGCGGGGCGCATCTCGGCCAGCTCGCCCTTGCGGGTGCCGGTCAGCTTTTCGATCACCGCGCCGGAATATTCGTCATCGACATCGATGGTGGCCTCTTCGACCGGCTCCATCACCTTGCCGTCGACCTCCTTCATGATCACCTGCGGCCGCGAGATCGACAGCTCGAAGCCTTCGCGGCGCATGTTTTCGATCAGAACGCCCATCTGCAATTCGCCCCGGCCCGACACCTCGAAGGCCTCGCCGCCCGGCGTGTCGGCGATCTTGATCGCGACATTGCTCTCGGCTTCCTTCATCAGCCGCTCGCGGATGACGCGGCTCTGCACCTTCTTGCCGTCGCGGCCCGCCAGCGGGCTGTCGTTGATGCCGAAGGTCACGGTGATGGTCGGCGGGTCGATCGGCTGGGCGTCGAGCGGCTCGTCCACCGCCAGCGCACAGATCGTGTCGGCCACGGTGGCCTTGGACATGCCGGCGATCGAAACGATGTCGCCGGCCTGGGCCTCTTCGATGTCCTGCTGCGCCAGTCCGCGGAAGGCCTGGATCTTGGTGACGCGGAACTGTTCGATCTTCTGGCCGATGCGGCTCAGCGCCTGCACCGTGGCGCCGACCTTGAGCTTGCCGCTCTCCACCCGGCCGGTCAGGATGCGGCCGACAAAGGGATCGGCGCCCAGGGTGGTGGCCAGCATGCGGAAATCGTCGTCCTGCTTCTTGATCTGCTTCGGCGCCGGCACGTGGTTGACGATCAGGTCGAACAGCGCGGTCAGGTCCTTGCGCGGCCCGTCCAGCTCGTGATCGGCCCAGCCGTTGCGGCCCGAGGCGTACATATGCGGGAAATCCAGCTGGTCGTCGTTGGCATCGAGCGAGGCGAAGAGGTCGAAACATTCATCCAGCGCCCGGTCGGGCTCGGCGTCGGGCTTGTCGACCTTGTTGAGCACCACGATCGGACGCAGCCCCAGGGCCAGCGCCTTGGAGGTCACGAACTTGGTCTGCGGCATCGGGCCTTCGGCGGCATCGACCAGCAGGACAACACCGTCGACCATCGACAGGATGCGCTCGACCTCGCCGCCGAAATCGGCGTGGCCCGGGGTGTCGACGATGTTGATCCGATGCGTCTTCCATTCGACCGAGGTCGGCTTGGCAAAGATCGTGATGCCGCGCTCGCGCTCCAGATCGTTGCTGTCCATGGCGCGTTCTTCCACCGCCTGGTTGGCCCGGAAGGCGCCGGATTGTTTCAGAAGCTCGTCAACGAGAGTCGTCTTGCCATGGTCAACGTGCGCGATAATCGCGATATTGCGAAGGTCCATCGGGGATACCTTTATGTCGGAGTTGCGCGCCACCTATCGCCGCGCGCCCCGAAATGCCAGACCTAATGTGTCGCAGCGCCGGAAAACAGCTGGATCACGGCAATCCCGGCGATGATCATCGCCATCCCGAGGATCGCCGGCAGATCGAGTTTCTGGTGAAACACCAGCGTGCCGATCACCGCGATAAAGACGATGCCCAGCCCGGACCAGAGCGCATAGGCCACGCCGACCGGAATGGTCCTCAGCGTCAGCGCCAGCAGATAGAACGCCAGCGCATAGGCCACCACCACCAGCACCGAGGGCCAGAAGCGCGAGAACTGCTGGCTGGCCTGAAGCGCCGAGGTGCCGACGGTTTCCGCCGCGACGGCGAGGACAAGGGCCAGATAGGCGGGCATGGACGGAACTCCCCTCGAAACTTGTGACGCACCCCTGCTTCTTCTGTTTGAAAATACCGCGGGGTCCGGGGCAGAGCCCCGGTCCGACGTCTCACAAAAGCGCTAGGTCGGCAAGCGGATCGGCAAGCGCCGCCGGATCTCCCGGTCGATCTCGGCCGACAACCGCGCCGGGGCCCGGTCCGCCAGGATCATCTCCTTGCGCGCCGTCGCGCGGGCCAGCAGGTCCGGCCGGCCCAGCTCCTCCCATTCCTTGGGCGAGGACCGGTCGCCCAGCGTCGGATAGACGTAATCGGTCTGCATCAGCCCCAGGGTCTGATCGGTGCCCAGGTAGTGCCCCGGTCCTCCGAGACAGACCTCGCGGATCACCTCGACCGAGATATTCTCGTCGGTGACCTCGATACCGCGCACGCAGCGCAGCGCCTGGCCGATCAGGTCGTCGCCGAGGATCAGGCTCTCGTGGCAGAACCCCAGAAGCGAGGCATGCATCCCCGCCGCTTCGTAGACCATGTTGAGCCCCGACAGCCCGGCCATGACATTCGAGCACATCTGCTCCCAGCCGGCCTGCATGTCGGGCAGCTTGGCATCTGCGATCCCCGCCGCGGCGCCGCCCGGCAGGTCGTAGAAGCCATGCATCTGTGCGCATCCGGCGGTCAGCAGCGCCTGCTCGCCCGAGCCGCCCGACATCGCGCCGGTGCGCAGATCGCTGACAAAGGGCCAAGTGCCGAAGATCGCCGGATGGCCCGGCCGGATGGCGTTGACATAGACCAGCCCGGCCAGGCATTCCGCCGTGGCCTGCACGATGGCGCCGGCGATCGATGCCGGGGCGGTGGCGCCGGCCTGACCGGCCGAGAGCAGCAGCACCGGCATGCCGCCGCGGATGCATTCCTCCATCACCAGGCAGCTTTCGGTGGCGAATTTCATCGGCGGCACCACAAAGCAATTGGTGTTCGAGACGAAGGGCCGGGCCCGCCAGGCCTCCTCGCCGCCGGCCACCAGGTGCAACATCTCCAACGCCGGCCCGACAAAGGCCCCCTCGGTAAAGGAGGTGCCGATGTGTTTGCGGGTGCCGCTGACACAGGCATAGACGGTGTTGATGTCCATCTCGAAGGGATCGGGGATATCGCGCGGCACCATCGGCCGCTGGACAAAGTGGATATTGTCCAGCCTGTCGGCGATCCGTGCGGCATCGTGCAGATCCTGCAATGTGCTGTCGCGATAGCTGCGGCCGTCGACGTCGACCATGTGCACCGCGGCGCCGGCGGTGCCGTAATGCACACGGCTGCCGCCGAGGTGCAGGTCATGCGCCGGATCGCGGCCGCAGAGGGTGATCTCGCGATTGGCGCCGGCGATGGTCTCCTCGATCAGCGCCGGTGGAAAGCGCAGCCTGCCGTCGGCGCCCAGCTCGGCGCCGGCGGCGGTCAGCGCGGCAATGCCGCTGGCCGGCGCATCGGCCAGGCCGACGGTTTCGAGCAGCTCCAACGCGGCCGTGTGGATGCGGCGCATCTGCGCTTCGGTCAGCGGGCGAAAGGCGCCGCCGGTCAGGCCGGGGCGGATCGGGCGCAGGTGGTCGGCGAGCTTTGCGGCACGGGCAGCACGGCGCGCGGCGCGACCGCCCATGCGGGCGGATTTCGGGTGTGTCTGGTCGTTCATCTCTGGCTCCGGCGGAAAGGGAAGGGGTCAGGTCTCAGACCCGGCCCGGCCTGCCGCGCGCGGCACGACCCCGGCCTGCGCCGATGGTCCTGCAAGTGATGATATGTAGGCAAACCCTGCCAGTCATCCGCGCGCTCCCGCCAAGTGACCCGAGCTTTGCCTGAGTCGCGCCTGCGGTCTGGCTCGTTTGCGACATCGCGTCGCTTTCGGAACGCGGAGCGGGAGCGCGAAGGCAACGAACCGCCGGCGCGGTTGTTGACCGATCCGCTTTCCGCAATAGTTTCTGAGCGGCAAGCGACCAGGACTCCCCGAAACCCTGCCACATGCCCCGAAGCCTCTGCGATGCGCGCGGCAGGATCTGGCCCGAACCGGAGCAAACGTTTTGATGTCTGTAGGTATTCTACCGGGAAGCTATTGCGGCGCCGCGCCCCTGCCGGCGCAGGCCCTGTCCGCCTGGAATCTCGATCCGCTGCTGCTGGTCGCTCTGCTGATCCTCGGCTTCGCCCTGCGGCGCAGCCCGGCGGGGCTGGCCGGGGTCATGGTGCTGGTGCTGGCCTTCGTCTCGCCGCTCTGTGCGGTTTCGGTGGCGCTGTTTTCGGCGCGGGTGGTGCATCACGTGCTGCTGGTGGCCGTCGCCGCGCCGCTTCTGGCCGCGGCCCTGCCGCGGGCCCGCGCGATGCCGACCGGGCTGGCATTCCTGATCTCGACCGCCGTGCTCTGGGGCTGGCATCAGCCGGCGGCCTACGACCTCGCGCTGGCCGACATGGCGGTCTATTGGGCGATGCAGTTGTCACTCCTCGGCTCTGCGGTCTGGTTCTGGCGCGCGGTGCTGGGCAGCCGCGGCGGCATCGCGGCGGTGCTCTGGTCGCTGGCCGGGCTGATGCAGATGGGCGCGCTCGGCGCGCTGCTGACCTTTGCGCCCGAGCCGCTTTATGCCGCCCATGCGCTGGCGCCGCTCGACTGGGGGCTAACGCCGTTGGCCGATCAGCAGCTTGGCGGGCTGATCATGTGGGTGCCGGCCATGCTGCCCTATCTGGCGATGATCGCGCTGGCCGGGCGGCAGAGCTGGCGCGCCACGGCCGGGCAGGGCGCCGCATGAGCTGGCTGGTCGGGGTGATCCCGCATCTCAAGGCACTGCATCTGGCGATGCTGCTGCTCTGGTGCGCCGGGCTCTTCGCGCTGCCGCTGATGCTGGCGCGGCACGATCCGGCCGTCGGCCAGAGCGACTACACCCGGATGCGGCAGGCGACGCATTTCGCCTATACGCTCTGCGTCACCCCGGCAGCGGTGATCGCCATTGCCTCGGGCACGCTGCTGATCTTCCTGCGCGAGGTCTTTGTCACCTGGATGTTTGCCAAGCTGGTGGCGGTGGCGCTGCTGGTCGGGTTTCACGTCTGGGTCGGCTATGCCGTCGTGGCCGTGGCCGAAACCCGCGGCGTGCCCAAGACACCCAAGCGGCTGGTCGGGGCGACGGTAGTACTGGTGGCCCTGATCGTGGTCATCCTGACGCTGGTTCTGGCCAAGCCCGAGCTGGGCGAGATACCGATGCCCGCCTGGCTGACCGAGCCGCGCGGTCAGCCGCTGCCTTTCGATGTGCCCAGACGATAATCGAAGACGAGTTTCCCGCCATGCCAGCCCGTGACCATCACCACCAGCACGTTGACCCCCGACAGCAGGATGCCATAGGGCAGGATCGCCGCCTCGTAGCCCTGCATCCGATATCCCCAGTTCAGCCCCAGCAGCGACAGCAGCATCACCGCGATGACGAAATGCGTCCAGGCCGGGGCACGGGCGCGGATGCCGGGCACCAGCAGCAATTCGGCGGTGCCGGTCGCCCCGGCGGCCAGGCCGAACAGAAAGGCGGTGCCGGCGGCCCAGACAGCGGCGCGTGCCCAGAACAGCTCGCCCGACCACCAGTACAGCGCGTCAGCGCCGAAGGTGCAGAAGGTGAGGGCCACCGGAAAGGCCACGCTCATCGCGTGGATCGGATGGCCCCAGATGCCGACATTGGTTTCGGTGTCGTCATAGCCCGGCGTCTGGGCGATCGGATCGAGCAGCTGGTCGACGTTGTCTTCGGCGGTTTTTTTCGGCATGCGCATGTCCTCTTGCGATGGGGAACTGCCGGGACAACGCTGCTGGCGCTGTCTGGTTGCGAAAATTCCTTGTCCACGGTGCATCCGGCCGGGCCGGCGGCCGCGGTGATTGCCACCTTGTGGTGGGTTCTGCTGATCGGCGCAACGCTGATCTTCCTGTTCGTGGCCGGGCTGTTTGCCTGGGCCTGGCGCCGTCCGGCCGGCCCCGCCGATGTGCGCCGCTACGTGATCGGGCTGGGGCTGGCCTTTCCGCTGACGGTGCTGGCGGCGCTTCTGGCGTATGGGCTGGTGGTGGGCGAGCGGTTGCTGCCGCGCGCCGCGCCCGAAGTCGTCTCGGTGACCGCCGAGGCGCGGCAATGGGCCTGGCGTTTCGGCTATGACGATGCGCCGGGGCGCGAGACGCAGGGCATCCTGCACATCCCGGCGGGCCGGCCGGTGGATGTGGCGATCACCACGGTGGATGTGGTGCATTCGTTCTGGGTGCCCAGGCTGGCCGGCAAGCTCGACGCGGTGCCGGGCCATGTCAACACGCTGCGGATCGAGGCCTTTGCGCCGGGCCGTTACGCCGGCGTGAGCGCCGAGTTCAGCGGCCCGGGCTATCGTGCGCATAGGTTCGAGGTGATCGCCCATGACGCCCAAGGCTGGCAGGCCTTTCTGACAGGAGAAACACCATGAACGCGCTGCGCCGCCACCGTGCCCTGACGCGCATCTGGGCTTCCGATCCCGGATGGAAAGGTTGGTTCACCACCGTCAACCACACCGACCTTGGCCGCATGTTCCTTGCCACAGCGGCGTTTTTTTTCGTGGTCGGCGGCATTCTGGCGATGCTGATCCGGGCGCAGCTGGCAACGCCGCGCTCGGCCTTTCTCGCACCGGAGCATTACAACCAGATCTTCACCATGCACGGGACGATCATGATGTTCCTCTTCGCGATCCCGTTTTTCGAGGGGCTCGCCGTTTATCTTTTGCCCAAGCTTCTGGGCACCCGTGACCTGGCCTTTCCGCGGCTCACCGCCTACGGCTTCTGGTGCTATGTCTTCGGTGGCGCGATGATGATTTTTGCGCTGCTGGCGGGCATCGCGCCCGACAGCGGCTGGTTCATGTATCCGCCGCTGTCCTCGACCCTGGGGGCGCCGGGGATCAACCCGGATTTCTGGCTGATCGGCATCACCTTCGTCGAGATCTCGGCAATCTCGGCGGCGGTCGAGATCACCGTCACCGTGCTGCGCTATCGGGCGCCGGGGATGAGGCTGTCGCAGATGCCGATCTTTGCCTGGTATGCGCTGGTGACGGCGGTGATGATCCTGACCGGCTTTCCGCCGCTGATCCTCGGCTCGATCCTGCTCGAGCTGGAACGCGCCTTCGGCATGCCGTTCTTTCAGGTGGCGGCGGGCGGCGATGCGCTGCTCTGGCAGCATCTGTTCTGGCTCTTTGGCCACCCGGAAGTCTATATCATCTTTCTGCCGGCGGCCGGGGCGATCTCGACCATTCTGCCGGTCATGGCGCGCACCAGGTTGATGGGCTACGGCTGGATCGTGGCGGCGGCGGTCTCGCTGGCGGTTCTGAGCTTCGGGCTCTGGGTGCATCACATGTTCACCACCGGCATTCCGCATATGGGGCTGGCGTTCTTTTCCGCCGCCTCGACGCTGGTGGCGGTTCCGACGGCGGTGCAGATCTTTGCCTGGATTGGCACGCTCGCCACCGGCAGCCCGCGGCTGCATCTGCCGATGCTTTGGCTGCTGGCGTTTTTCGCCACCTTCGTGATCGGCGGGCTGACCGGGGTGATGGTGGCCATCGTGCCCTTCGACTGGCAGGTGCATGACACCTATTTCATCGTCGCCCATCTGCATTATGTGCTGGTTGGCGGTTTTGTCTTTCCGATGCTCGCCGCGCTTTATTACTGGATGCCGCATTTCACCGGCCGGCGGACGTATTTCAAACTGGGCACCACGGCCTTCTGGCTGGTCTTCACGGGCTTTCACGGCACCTTTCTGCTGTTGCACTGGGCCGGGCTGCTGGGCATGCGGCGGCGGATCGACAGTTTCGAACCGGGGCAGGGCTGGGAGCTGATCAACCTGATCGCCTCGGTCAGCGGCTTTGTCATGGCGATCGGCTTTGCGCTGGTGCTGGTCGACGTGGTGGTCAACGCCATAGTGGCGATCCGCGGCTCGCGCGATCCTTGGGGGGCGGGCACGCTGGAATGGGCCATGCCGACCCCTTCGGCGGCCTATAATTTCGCCAGCCTGCCGCAGGTGAGCTCACGTGATCCGCTGTATGACACGCCCGATCTGCCGGCCCAGCTGGCGCGCGGCGAAGGCTATCTGGGCGATCCCGCCCGCAACCGCCGCGAGACGCTGGCGATCGACGTCGCCAGCGCCGAACCGCGCCATATCGTCGTCTTTCCGGGCAACACCCTCCTGCCGATCTGGATGGCGGCGATCACCGGGCTGTTCTTTCTCGGCTTGCTGCTCAAGACCTATTGGCTGGTGCCGATCTCGGCCGTGGGGGTCATCATCTGCGCGCTGATCTGGGTCTGGAGCCTCGGACGCCGCCGGCCCGAAGGCCGTTTGCCGGTCGGACGCGGGCTGTCGCTGGCCACTGCCGCCGAGGCGGCGGATCCGCCGGGCTGGTGGGGGTCACTGTTTCTCTTGCTGGCCGATGGCACGTTTTTCGGCGCGCTGCTCTTTGGCTATGCCTTCCTCTGGACCGTGGCGCCGAACTGGCCGCCGCCGGCCTATGCCGAACCGGGGCCGGCGCTGCTCCTTCTGGTGGCGCTCGGCGCCGGCCTGGCGCTTGCCGGGCCGCGAGCGGGGCACTGGGTCGCGGCGGTGGGCAGTCTCTTGCTGAGCGCCGCCGGCATTGCGGCCCTGTTCCTGGTGCCGGACCCTTCGGCCCATGCCTATGACGCCACGGTCTGGGTGCTGGTGGGATACGGGCTGCTGCATCACGCCGTCTGTCTGCTGATGATCGCCGTGGTCGCCGCCCGCCGGCGGGCCGGGCATTCCGCCACCACCACCCGGGGCGCCGAGCGCGTGTCGCACCTCTGGAGCCGCTACACCGCGCTGATATCCCTGGTGATCGCGGCGGCGGTGGGGCTGCCGGGGGCGCTGACATGAGCAGTCTTCTGCGCATCGCCCTGCCGCTGACGCTCTGGCTGGCCAGCTTTTCCGCGATCTACGGGCTGCACGGTCTGCTGTGTTCGAGCCGATGGGCGCTGGCCGGTGACGATCTGCCCGGACGCGGTCTGCTGATCGCCGCCGCCGCGCTGGCGATCCTGCTGCAAGTCGCGCTGATCCTGGCCCTGCGGGCCTCTGTCTGGCCCGAAAGCAACACCGTGATCCGGCACATCAGCCTGGGATTGGGCGTGGTGGCGCTGGTCTCCACGCTCTGGACGCTGATCCCGGTGGTTGCGGCGTCACATTGCCTGTGAGCGCCAGTCGCCCGCGTGGCATCGAATCACGCGCGGCCAGGCCGGGGAACTATCGGGATAAGTGTGCACTATCAGGACGATAGTGGCGGAGAGACAGGGATTCGAACCCTGGGTCCCCGTGAAGGGACAACGGTTTTCGAGACCGCCCCGTTCGACCACTCCGGCACCTCTCCGCGGGGGTCTGGGGGCTGCGTTTAATCCGACTTTTGGCCGGGTGCAAGCGGCAAACCGAACTTTTTCACCGCAATTTTCGCCGGCGGTTTTTTCGGCGGTGACCGGCATGTGAAGCCTTTGCCCCTTTGCCCGGCTTGGAAACCGGGCGGCCAGAGGTTAGATTCGCGCAAAGCCACTCATCGGAGCCTCCTTATGCTGCATCGCTTCCTGCCTCTTGCCACCGCTGCGGCGCTAACCTTGGCCACGCCGGTCTGGGCCCAGGCGACGCGGGCCACCGACGCGCTGCTCGACCAGCTCGGTCTGCCGGAAACGGTGGCGGTGATGCGCCAGGAGGGGCTCGATTACGGCGAAGAGCTGGCCGACGAGATGCTGCCCGGCGGCGGCGGCCGCAGCTGGAGCGAGGTGGTGGCGCGGATCTACGACGTCGAGCGGATGGAGGAGACCGTGCGCCGCGGCTTTGCCTCGGCCTGGAAAGAAGAGGACATGCCGCTCGAGGCGATTGCCGGTTTCTTTGCCTCGGCGGAAGGACAGCAGGTGATCCGCCTCGAGATCTCGGCGCGCGAGGCGATGATCGATCCCGGGGTCGAAGAGGCCGCGCGCGATGCCTATCGCGACAGCCTCGACGCGGGCGCCGGCGATCCGCGGCTGCAATTGATCGCCGATTTCATCGAGGCCAACGACCTGATCGATGCCAATGTGGTCGGTGCGATGAATTCGAGCTATGAATTCTATGCCGGGCTGGTCGATGGCGGCGCCTTCGAGATGAGCGAAGAGGAGATCCTCGGCGTGGTCTGGGACAGCGAGGCCGACAACCGCAGCGACACCCGCGAATGGCTGTTCTCTTACATGATGCTGGCCTATCGGCCCCTGGAAGAGGCGGCGCTGCGCGACTATGTCGACCTTGCGTCGAGCGCGCAGGGCAGGGCGCTCAACCGCGCGCTGTTTGCCGGCTACGACCGGATGTATGCCGAGATCTCCTATGCGCTGGGCCTGGCACTGGCGCGGCAGATGACCGCGCAGGAGCTGTAGGGCGGCCCGCGCCGCAGGATTGCCGGGCGCCAAGGTGGGAAATCGCTTGACACGCGGGGCCATCCTCTGAATAAGGCCCACACCCCGCCGGGCCCAGGCCTCGCGGGGTTTGATATTCATGACGCTCCGGAACGGGGCGCGCTGTTCGCGGCGGCAGATGTGAAAGACAGATGCCACCAACGCCGGGCACCCGGGGCCACAGAACGCGGAAACAAAGGAAGACGAGAATGTTCGCAGTCCTCAAGACGGGCGGCAAGCAATACAAGGTTTCCTCGGGCGATACGCTTCGCGTCGAGAAACTGGCTGCTGATGCCGGCGAAAAGGTTCAATTCAACGACGTGCTGATGCTGGGTGGGGACACCACCGTGCTGGGCAGCCCGCTGGTCAGCGGTGCCGCCGTGCAGGCCGAAGTGATCGACCAGATCAAGGGTGACAAGGTCATCCACTTCGTCAAGCGCCGCCGCAAGCACAGCTCCAAGCGCACCAAGGGCCACCGTCAGCAACTGACGCTGATCCGCGTGACCGACATTCTGGCCGAAGGCGCCGACAAGTCGGGCGTCAAGGCCGCGATCGGCGCGGGCTCCGTCACCGGTGCGCCGGCTGCCGCAGCGCCCAAGGCCGAAAAAGCCGCCCCCAAGGCAGAGGCTCCGAAAGCCGACGCCGCTGCGGGCGACGATCTGACCAAGATCACCGGTGTGGGCCCCGCGGCCGCGAAAAAGCTGAACGATGCCGGGATCACCAGCTTCGCCCAGCTTGCAGAGGTTGACGTTGACAGCTTCGATGCCGTCAAGATCAAGCCGGAATGGACGCAACAGGCCAAAGAACTGGCCGGGAAATAAGGAGAGTACCCCATGGCACATAAAAAAGCAGGCGGCTCCTCCCGCAACGGTCGCGACTCTGCCGGACGCCGGCTGGGCGTGAAACTCTACGGTGGCCAGCGCGCCATCCCGGGTAACATCATCGTGCGTCAGCGCGGCAACAAGTGGTGGCCGGGTGAAGGCGTTGGCGAAGGCAAGGATCACACCATCTTTGCAACCGTCGAAGGCCAGGTCACCTTCCGCAAGGGCTTCAAGGGCCGCACCTTCATTTCCGTGCTGCCGGCCGCGGAGGCCGCCGAATAAGCCGACCTAAAGGTTTGCACGACAAACAACGGGGATCGGCGAAAGCCGGTCCCCGTTTCGTTTTGCTACCGGCAGGGCGCGGCGCCTGCGGCGATTTGGTGTTTCTGAATTGACGGCTTTTCGGATAGAAATACCAGATGAAGATCGACAAGTGGTCAGTGTTCCATTCGGCAGATGCCGCACCCGGGAGGAGGGTGGACCCCTTGCATGATCAACCGCCAATCGCCATGTCTCTGCCATGTTTTCGGAGTAATCTGAACGGGTTCTACTGCGGGCGGCTTGCCTCGCACCTGTCCGGACCGCGCTGAA
The DNA here is from genome assembly GCF_028807375.1 of Marinovum sp. PR37. NCBI lineage: Bacteria > Pseudomonadati > Pseudomonadota > Alphaproteobacteria > Rhodobacterales > Roseobacteraceae > Marinovum > Marinovum sp. PR37. Next base: position 49,207 of record NZ_JARAML010000017.1, read on the forward strand.
GTAATCCCTTTTGGGCCTGACATCCGCCAATTTGGGCGCCTGTCACCGGCCCGATCCCGAGACTGCCGTTTTTGAGGAGGAACTGCATGACCGCCCAGCAATACCTGGTTGCCCAACCCCTGATCGAAACCGAGCGCGTGGATTTGCGCCCGCTGCGCCGGTCCGACATGGGGCTGATCGAAATGCATGCCTCCGATGAGCGGGTGGCCCGCATGACGACCTCGATCCCGCATCCGCTGCCGCCCGGGGTGACCGAAGCCTTTGTCACCCGCGCCATGGCGGCCGAGCGGGACGAGGATGTCTGGGCAATGGACGGCACGCGGCTGGACGGGCCGGAACTGATGGGGCTGATCTCGCTGGAGCGGATGGACCGCAACCAATCGGAAGTGGGCTATTGGGTGGCGCCGGCCTTCTGGAACACCGGCCTGGCCTCCGACGCGGTGCGCGCGCTGGTCGAGGCCAACCCGATGGACCATGACACGATGTTCGCCTCGGTGTTCCAGGACAACCCGGCCTCGGCCAAGGTTCTGACCAACTGCGGCTTTGACTACATCGGCGACGCCGAGAGCTATTCGGTGGCGCGCGGCAGCCAGGTGCCGACCTGGACCTATCTGCGCAAGCTCAGGTAGGGCCTGGGGGGCTGCCCCCCGTCCTCGCGGGGGCTGTCTCCCCCGAGGGCATTTGAAAACAGAAGAAACAGGGGATGCGCCAAGGCTTGAGGCCGGGGCGCATTTTCTTTATCGCCGGTGCAGCAATCAATGAGGCCCACGCCATGAAATTTCTCGATCTTGCCAAGGTCTATATCCGTTCCGGCGCCGGGGGCGGCGGCGCGGTGTCGTTCCGGCGCGAGAAGTACATCGAATACGGCGGGCCCGACGGCGGCGACGGCGGCAAGGGCGGGTCGGTGATCATCGAGGCGGTCGAGGGGCTGAACACGCTGATCGACTTCCGCTATCAGCAGCACTTCTTTGCCAAGAACGGCCAGCCCGGCATGGGCAAGCAGCGCACCGGCAAGGATGGCGACGACATCATCCTGCGGGTTCCCGTCGGCACCGAGGTGCTGGACGAGGACGAAGAGACGCTGGTGGCCGAGCTGATGGCGGTGGGCGAGCAGGTGGTGCTGGCGAAGGGCGGCAACGGCGGCTTTGGCAACCTGCATTTCAAGACCGCCACCAACCAGGCGCCGCGCCGCGCCAATCCCGGCCAGCCGGGGGTGGAACGCACGATCTGGCTGCGGCTCAAGCTGATCGCCGACGCCGGGCTTCTGGGCCTGCCCAATGCCGGCAAATCGACGTTCCTGGCCGCCACCTCGAACGCCCGGCCGAAGATCGCCGATTACCCGTTCACCACGCTGCATCCCAATCTCGGGGTTGTCGGGGTTGATGGCGCCGAGTTCGTCGTCGCCGACATTCCCGGGCTTATCGAAGGCGCGCATGAGGGCCGGGGTATCGGCGACCGCTTTCTGGGCCATGTGGAACGCTGTTCGGTGCTGCTGCATCTGATCGATGGCACCTCCGAGACCGTGGCCGAGGATTACCGGACCATCATCACCGAGCTCGAGGCCTATGGCGGCCATCTGGCCGACAAGCCGCGGGTGACCGTGCTCAACAAGATCGATGCGCTGGATGACGAAGAGCGCGCCGAAGCCAAGGCCGCGCTCGAGGCCGAGGTCGGCGGGCCGGTGAGGCTGATGTCGGGCGTCGCGCGCGACGGGGTGACCGAGGTGCTGCGCGCGCTGCGCGCCGAGATTTCCGAGGACAAGCTGCGGCAGAAGGCGCAGGACGAGGAGCCCGAGACGTGGCAACCCTGAGCGACGCCCGCCGCATTGTCATCAAGATCGGCTCGGCGCTTCTGGTGGACAGGCGGACCGGCGCGCTCAAGGCCGATTGGCTGCGCGCCCTGGCCGAGGACGTGGCCTGGCTCAAGACCCGCGCCGAGGTGATCCTGGTCTCTTCCGGCTCGATCGCCCTGGGCCGCGGGGCGCTGGGGCTGGGGCTGTCCGAATTGGCGCTGGAGCAGAGCCAGGCCGCCGCCGCGGTCGGACAGATCCGCCTGGCGCGCGCCTATGAGGAGGCGCTGGCGCCGCATGGGCTGACCACCGCACAGGTGCTGGTGACGCTGGAAGACAGCAGCGACCGGCGGCGGTACCTCAATTCGCGCGCGACGCTGGAAACGCTGATTTCGCTCGGCGCGGTGCCGATTGTGAACGAGAACGACACCGTGGCGACGGATGAAATCCGCTATGGCGACAATGACCGGATGGCGGCGCAGGTCGCCGCCACCGTGGGCGCCGATGTGCTGGTGCTGCTGTCGGATGTCGACGGCTTCTACAGCGCCAATCCGGCGGTCGATCCGCGGGCGCGGCGGTATGACGTGATCGACCAGATCACCCCCGAGATCGAGGCCATGGCCGGCGATGCCGGCTCGGGCCTGTCCAAGGGCGGCATGAAGACCAAGCTGATGGCGGCCAAGACCGCGACGGCGGCGGGCTGTGCCATGGTAATCACCCATGGCGAGGCGCTGCGGCCGCTCAAGGCGCTGGAAGAGGGCGCCAATGCCACCTGGTTCACCGCCCATATCGATCCGCAGGCGGCGCGCAAACGCTGGATCGCGGCGATGAAACCGCGCGGCGAGGTCACGCTCGACGCCGGCGCGGTGCGGGCGCTGCGCGCGGGCCGCAGCCTGCTGCCGGCCGGTGTTTCCGGCGTCAGCGGCACCTATGGCCGGGGCCAGCCGGTGGCAATTCTCGACGGGGCGGGCCATGTGCTGGGGCAGGGGCTGACGCGCTACACCGCGGCCGAGACCCGCACCATCAAGGGGCACCGCTCGGACGAGATCGAGGCGCTGCTGGGCTATCCGGGCCGCGCGGTGTTGATCCACCGCGATGACATGGCGCTGTGATCCGCACTTCTTCTGTTTGAAAATACCGCCGCCGGAGGCATAAAGTCTCTGGACCAAGGCCGAGAAAAGGCACCCGACATGAAAGACCTCGCAGATATCCCCGCCCTGATGGCCGACATCGGCGCCCGCGCCAAGGCGGCCAGCGCCGAACTGGCCTATGCCCCGGCCGAGGCCAAACAGGCCGCACTGACCGCCGCGGCCGACGAGGTCTGGGCCGCCCGCGACGCGATTATCGCTGCCAACGCCAAGGACATGGAATTTGGCCGCGAAAAGGGGCTGAGCCCGGCAATGCTCGACCGGCTGAAGCTCGACTCGGCCCGCATCGGCAGCATTGTCGAAGGGCTGCGCGCGGTGGCCGAACAGGCGGATCCGGTGGGCGCGGTGCTCGAGGAATGGGACCGGCCGTCGGGGCTGCACATCCGCCGGGTGCGCACGCCGCTGGGCGTGGTGGGGGTGATCTACGAAAGCCGGCCCAATGTGACCGCCGATGCCGGCGCGCTCTGCCTCAAGGCCGGCAATGCGGTGATCCTGCGCGGCGGCTCCGAGAGTTTTCATTCCTCGGGCGCGATCCATGCGGCGATGGTTGCCGGCGTCACCTCGGCCGGGCTGCCGGCGGATGCGATCCAGCTGGTGCCCACGCGCGACCGGGCGGCGGTGAGCGAAATGCTGACGATGACCGATTTCATCGACGTCATCGTGCCGCGCGGCGGCAAGGGTCTCGTCGGACTGGTGCAGCGCGAGGCGCGGGTGCCGGTCTTTGCCCATCTCGAGGGCATCGTGCATGTCTATCTCGACAAGGCGGCCGATCCGGTCAAGGCGCTCGACGTGGTGCTCAATGCCAAGACCCGGCGCACCGGCATCTGCGGCGCCGCCGAATGTCTGCTGATCCACCGCGAGATTGTCGACACCATCGGCCAGGGGGTGATCCGCGCGCTGATTGATGCCGGGGTCGAGGTGCGGGCCGATGCCGCGCTGCGGAAGATCGCCGGCACGGTGGCGGCGGAAGAGGCGGATTGGGGCAAGGAATACCTCGATTCGATCCTGGCGGCGCGGGTGGTCGAGGATCTCGACGCGGCGATTGCCCATATCCGGCAGTTCAGTTCGTCGCATACTGAATGCATCCTCACCGAGGACGATGCCGCCGCCGAGCGCTTTTTCCAACGGGTCGACAGCGCTATCCTGATGCGCAACGCCTCGACCCAGTTCGCCGATGGCGGCGAGTTCGGCATGGGGGCCGAGATCGGCATTGCCACCGGCAAGATGCACGCCCGGGGCCCGGTCGGCGCGGCGCAGCTCACCAGCTTCAAGTATCTGGTCGACGGCAACGGCACCACCCGGCCATAAGCGCGCCGAAAGAGGGGCGTCAGACCGTCAGCGTCAGCCGCCCCCTGGCCTCGTCCATCGTCGGCCGCCGGTCCAGCGCGCGCGCCAGCAGCGGCAGCAGGGCAAATTGCACATGGTTGGGCGCCACCGCGGGCTCTTCGGCTTCCGGCACCGGCGCGGCCGCGATCCGCTCCATCTGCTGCCAATGCGCCGGGTCGGGGGCGATCCGGTCAGACAGGCCTGTGACCGACCAACGGCCGGGCTGGTATTCGATACAGATCTCGCCGCCGCGCGGCAGGGCGGCCTCGACACATTGCAGCGCCAGCAGCGCAAGCTGCACCTCGCGCCGGGGCAGATCGCCGCCGGGGGCCCAGTCGTAGGACACCCGTCCCGCCGCGCCAAGGGTCTGAAGCACGGCCACAACCTCGTTGCGCGAGACCATCGCATTGTCGGTCGCCGCGCCAAAGGCGATGCGAAAGAACCGGATGCGCGCGCTGGCGTGGTCGCAGCTCTCGGTCACCAGTGCCAGCTCCGGCCCGCCGTTGCTTGCGCCGCCCAGCGACATCAGCTCCAGCCCGTTGGCGATGGCGCCCACCGGCGAGATCAGGTCATGGCAGATGCGCGAGGCTATCAGGGAGGCGAGCTTTGCCGTATAGGAGGTCATCAATCTACTCCGGAGGTGCCACGGATGACCGACATGAACGCCTTGCTCGAACCGGGAAATCTGGTGCGCCACCCGGAGCGCCCGGATTGGGGCGTAGGGCAGGTGCAATCGAATATCGCAGGCAGGATCACAGTGAATTTCCGTGAAGCGGGTAAAGTTGTCATAGATGGCAACAGGATCGCTCTGGAACCTGTCTTCGAGACCTAGGCTACGCGGCCCGGGGTTAACGCCCTGTTAAACACGGTGCGGCAGGGCGGCGCAATCCGGGGCCACACGTTGTCTTTGCGCGGCGACGGCACTATGACACGCGCGACGGCCAAGCGAAGCGGGATATCCATGCGCACACCGGAGTTTTCTGTCAGGCTTGCGGACACAGAGGCCGAGATTCGCGCCGCGCAGGCCCTGCGCTATCAGGTCTTTGTCGAGGAACTGGGCGGCGGCGGCGCGCTGGTGGATCATGCGACCGGCCTCGAGAAGGACCGCTTCGACCCCTATTTCGATCACCTGTTGCTCTATGACCGGGCCCGCGACACGGCGCCGGTGGTGGGGGTCTACCGGGTGCTGCGCGACGATCAGGCGGCGGCGATCGGGCAGTTCTATTCCGACGAGGAATACGACCTCGCGCCGCTGCGCGCCTCGGGCCGGCGGCTGATGGAGCTGGGCCGCTCCTGCCTGCACCCGGACTATCGCGGCGGGGCGGCGATGTTTCACCTCTGGCAGGCGCTCGCCGATTACGTCGAGCGGCACGGCATCGAGGTGCTGTTCGGCGTGGCGAGTTTTCACGGCACCGATGCCGCGGCTCTGGCGCAGCCGCTGTCCTCGCTCTATCACAACCACCTGGCGCCGGAAGAGCTTCGGGTGCGGGCGCGGCCGGCGCAATATCAGCGCATGGACCTCTTGCCGCGCGACCGGATCGACCGCAAGCAGGCGATGTTGCAGACGCCGGCGCTGATCAAGGCCTATCTGCGGCTGGGCGGCACTGTCGGCGAGGGCGCCTGGATCGACCATGAGTTCAACACCACCGATGTCTGTCTGGTGATGGACACCGCCCGGATGAACAGCCGTCAGCGCCAGCTTTATGCCGGCTCGGGGGCGCGGCGATGACCCCGACCTGGACCGACGAGACGCCGGCGCCGCCGCTGGGCCGGCCACACGGCCTGCGCGACTGGCTGCGGGTGCTGCGGCGCGGGGTGCCGATCCTCGTGCTGCTGGGGCTCGGCCTGGCGCTGCTGTTGCTGGTGCGGCTGGTGGAATGGCCGCTTTTCGGGGCACGCCGCCCGGTCACGCCCTATATCACCGTGGTGGTCTGTCGCGGCGTGCTGCGGCTCCTGGGGCTTGCCACGCGATTGCAGGGCGCGCCGATGCGCCACCATGGCGCCTTTGTCGCCAACCATGCCTCCTGGCTGGATATCTTCGTGCTGAACGCGGCGCGGGATGTCTATTTCGTCTCCAAGGCCGAGGTGGCGGGCTGGCCCGGTATCGGCCTGCTGGCGCGGGCCACCGGCACGGTCTTTATCGCCCGCGACCGGCGCGAGGCGCGGGCACAGACCGAGCTGTTCCGCACGCGGCTGATGGGCCGGCACCACCTGTTGTTTTTTCCCGAGGGCACCTCGACGGATTCGCGCCGCGTGCTGCCGTTCAAGCCGACGTTGTTTGCCGCCTGTTTCGACCCGGCACTGCGCGATGCGCTGCATGTCCAGCCGGTGACCCTAGTCTATCACGCGCCCGCCGGCACCGACCCGCGATTTTATGGCTGGTGGGGCGAGATGGGATTTGGTGCGCATATGCTGGCGATGCTGGTGGCACGGCGGCACGGCTCGGCGGAGGTGATCTTTCACCCGCCGCTGAAGGTCGCGGATTTTGCCGATCGCAAGGCGCTGGCCAGGACGCTCGAAGAAACGGTGCGCGCGGCGCATCACTCGGCGCTGCGGGGATAGCGACGCTTCGGGATTTCGCCACGCCTGCGCGTGTCGACGGGGGGCCGGGGCTGCGCCCCGGCGGGACCGGAGGAGGGGGCCAGTTCTGCAAAAAGCCGGGCTTTGCCCGCGGGGTCGAGACAGGGGGGGCTTTGCCCGCAGGGTCGAGACAGGGGGGCTTTGCTCGCAGGGTCGAGATAGGGGGGCTTTGCCCCCCGGGCCTTCGGCCTCCCCCCAGGATATTTTTGGCCAGAAGAAGGACTGGGTGGGCGCTGTGTCGCGGCCTTTGGAGCTGTCAGCCGCCCATGGCCGCCAGGCAGGCGCGGGCGCGGGCGGCGGGATCCTCGGCAGACCAGAGCTCTTCGCCGAGGCCGAAGAAATCGGTCACCGGCGAGAGCGTGCGGATCAGGCTCTCGTCGAGCGCGCCTTCGGCGACCACCGGCAGTTCGATCATCTGCGACCACCAGTCGAAGAGATCGCGCTCGGCCAGGTCGCCATCGCCGAGACCGGCGGCGCCCACCGGGCCGAAACAGACGTAATCCGCGCCGGCCTCGCCGCCCGACATGCCGTCGTGGCGCGAGCTGCCGGCATGCAGCCCGACAATGGCATCCTCGCCCAGCGTCTTGCGCGCGGCACGGACGCCGTGGGCCTCCTTGAGGTGGACGCCATCGAGGCCCAGCCGTTCGGCCAGCAGCACGTGGGATTCGATCACCATGGCAATGTCGCGGCGGTGGGTGATCTCGCGCAGCATATCGGCGGCACGGGCGATCCGGTCTTCGTCGTGGCTGGCCATGGCGAGCCGCAGGCAGGCCACGGGCACGGCATCGAGGACCCGTTCCAACTCCTTGCCGAAGCTTGACAATTCAAAGCTGGCTGGAGTGATGAGGTAGATTTGCGGGTGCTCGATATCGGCCATTTCGGGCTCCATTCAGGTGGCTGCGCTCCCTATAGCGGCAAATTTCGGCCATGGCCATCACTGGCGAGACCCCCGGTCATTTCGGCGGCAGGGCATCGACGAAGTCGAGCGCCAGCGCCATCAGCCCCTGGCGGGTGGTGTCGCGGTCGAGGTCATCCTCGTAGAGTTCGATCATGCCGCCCATCGGCCGGCCTGTGAAGGCCATCGGGTGCGCGCCCTCGAGCGCCAGGGCGCGATCGGCATTGTCCTTGCCCACGCGGTACATCAGCCCGTCCCTGTGCACGCCGCAGAGCATGTTGCCGTTGAGCATGAAGCAGAGCCCGCCGAACATCTTGCGTTCGGACAGTTCCACCACGCGGGGGCCAAGCGCCTCGCCCATGTCCTCGCGCAGCAGGGTTTCATGTCCGGGATCATAGGCCATTGTCGGAACTCCGCGAAGGCGGGCGGCGGGGGCGCCGTCAGGGTGCAGTTTATCGGCCAGGATGCAGCAGGGGAATTGCGCTTTTGCCGGCGGCGCCGTAACAGGGCGGCCATGAGTGAGAGCAACAGATACCGCCCGCAGCCCGCCATGGTGCTTGTCCGCCCCCAGATGGGCGAAAACATCGGTGGCGCCGCGCGGGCGATGTGGAATTTCGGGCTGGAGCGGATGCGCGTCGTGGCGCCGCGCGATGGCTGGCCCAACCAGAAGGCGGTGGCGATGGCCTCGGGCGCCGGGCGGCTGCTGGACGAGGCCGGGCATTTCGCCACGACCGCCGAGGCGGTGGGCGATTGTTCCTTTGTCTTTGCCACCACCGCGCGGCAGCGCGGGCTGACCAAGCCGGTGGTGAGCCCGGAACGCGCGATGCAGATGGCCGCCGAAAAGATCGCCGGTGGCGAAAAGGTGGCGGTGCTGTTCGGGCCGGAGCGCGCCGGGCTGGAAAACGACGATATCGCGCTGGCCAATGCAATCATCTCGGTGCCGGTGAACCCCGAGTTCGCCTCGCTCAACCTGGCGCAATGTGTGTTGTTGACCGCCTATGAATGGCGCCGCGCCGGCGCGGAAATCACCCATGAGACCGTGGAGATGGCCAAGACTGACTGGGCCAGCGGCATCGAGATGGAGAAACTGGCCGCGCATTACGAGGAGCGGCTGGAGGAGGCCGGTTTCTTCTTTCCGCCGACCAAGGCCGAGGGGATGAAGATCAACCTGCGCAATCTCTGGAGCCGGATGCGGCTGACCCGCGCCGATGTACAGATGCTGCACGGGGTGATGCGGCAGATGGTGCGCTGGAAAGAGACCGCCGAACGCAGCCCGCGCGACTGAAGGCGACCGCCGCGCCCTGCGGCAAAGGGTGGCGCTTGAAGCCCCTCGGGGCGCGCACTACTGTCCGCGCAAACGGAGAGGCCCATGGCAGAGAAACGCAAATTGTTCGAAGAGGTGGGCGAGGCCAAACGCCCCGAGACCCCGGCCCGGACCGGCATGATCGACCGCGGCCGGCGCGGCGCGCGTGGCGCGATCCGGGTCTGGCTGATGATGCTGTTCGCGCTGGTGGTGGCGATGATCCTGGTCGGCGGTTTGACCCGGCTGACCGACAGCGGGTTGTCGATCACCGAGTGGAAGCCGGTGACCGGGGCGCTGCCGCCGATGTCCGAAGCCGACTGGACCGCCGAATTCGAGAAATATCAGGCGATCCCGGAATACGAGCTGCAAAACCAGGGCATGACGCTTTCGGAATTCAAGGTGATCTACTGGTGGGAATGGGGCCACCGGCAGCTGGGCCGCTTTGTCGGGCTGGTCTGGGCGCTGGGCTTTGCGGGCTTCCTGATGCTGCGGAAAATCCCACCGGGCTGGACCGGGCGGCTGCTGATCCCCGGGCTCCTCGGCGGGGTGCAGGGTGCCGTCGGCTGGTGGATGGTCTCCTCCGGGCTGACCGGCACCATGCTCGACGTGGCGAGCTATCGTCTGGCGACGCATCTGGGGCTGGCCTTCGTGATCCTCGGGGTGCTGTCATGGTATATTTTCCTGCTCGGCTGCGAGGAACGCGAGCTGATGCAATGCCGCCGCAACCGCGAGGCGAAGCTGTTCTCGATGGGCACCGGGCTGACGCATTTCGCCTTCTTGCAGATCCTGATCGGCGCGCTGGTGGCCGGCATCGACGCGGGGCGCAATTATACCGATTGGCCGCTGATGGCGGGCGGGTTCTTTCCGCCGTTCCCCTTCGAGATCGAGCCGCTCTGGCGCAACTTCTTCGAGAACGATGGGCTGGTGCAGTTCATGCACCGGATGGCGGGCTATCTGCTGGCGATCTTCGGCGTGGTGGTCTGGCTTCGGGCGCGCAGATCGCCCCATGGCAAGACCCGTTTCGCCTTTAACGCGGTGCTGGCGATGATGGCGCTTCAGGTGGTGCTAGGCGTCGTCACCGTGCTCTATTCGGCGCAGCTGCATATCGCGATCACCCATCAACTTGGCGCGGTGGTGCTCTGGGTGCTGATCCTGCGGGCGCGATTCATTGCCGGCTATCCCACCGCCGACAGCATTCGGGGGTCGGTGCGATGAGCGCTTATGACGAGCTGATGACGTTCCAGCGCCAGACCGAGGCGCTGGCCCAGGTTGCCGGCCGGTTGGGCTGGGATCAGGAGACGATGATGCCGCCGGGCGCCGCCGAACAACGCGGCGAAGAGCTGGGCGCGATGGAAGAAATGCTGCATGCGCGGCGCACCGCGCCAGAGGTCGGCCAATGGCTGGCGGCGGTCGAGGATTCGACACTGGATGCGGTGGGCCGGGCGCAGATGCGCCACATCCGGCGCAATTACGAACGCGCGGTGCGGGTGCCGGCGGCGCTGGCGGCGCGGATCGCCCGCACCACGTCGGTGGCCTATGGCAAATGGGCGCGGGCGCGGGCTGACGAGGATTTCGCCGCCTTCGCCCCGGTGCTGTCGGAAATCGTGGCGTTGCGCCGCGAAGAGGCGGCGCATATCGCGGGCGCGGGGGATGCCTATGACGCGCTGCTCCAGGGCTATGAGCCGGGGGCGACGGGGGCCGAGGTGGCATCGCTGTTCGATGATCTGCGCCCCGGTCTGGTGGCGCTGCGCGCCGCGGTGCTGGACCGGCCGGCACCCGATCCGGTCTCGGGCAGCTTTGATCCGGCGGCGCAGATGGTGCTGTCACGTCGTCTGGCCGAGGTCTTTGGCTATGATTTCGATCGCGGGCGGATCGACAAGGCGGTGCATCCCTTCAGTTCGGGCAGCGGCGCCGATGTGCGGATCACCACCCGCACCGCGGCCGACGATCCGTTCAACTGCGCCTATTCCACCATCCACGAGGTCGGCCATGCCTGTTACGAACAGGGCATCGATGCGGGCTATGCGCTGAGCCCGCTGGGGCAGGGCGTGTCGCTCGGGGTGCATGAAAGCCAGAGCCGCATCTACGAAAATCAGCTGGGCCGCTCGCGCGCCTTCTGTCACTGGCTTTATGGCCAGATGCGGGATGCCTTTGGCGATCTGGGGGTTACCGGCGAAGAGGCGTTTTACACGGCCGTCAACCGCGTCCAGCGCGGCTTCATCCGCACCGAGGCGGACGAGGTGCAGTACAACCTTCACATTATGCTGCGCTTTGACCTCGAACGCGACATGGCACGGGGCAAGCTCGACGTGGCCGATCTCGAAGAGGCGTGGAACGCGCGTTTTGCCGAGGATTTCGGCTATCCGGTCGACAAGCCGTCGAACGGCGTGTTGCAGGATGTGCATTGGGCCGCCGGGCTGCTGGGCTATTTCCCGACCTATGCCCTGGGCAATGTCTATGCCGGCTGTCTCTATCTCGCGTTGCAGGACGATGTTGCCGACCTCGACGGGCAATTGGCGCGGGGCGATCTTTCGGGGGCCACCGGCTGGCTGCATGCCAATGTGCAGCGGTTCGGCGGGCTTTACGAGCCGCGTGCGGTGATCGAGCAGGCCTGTGGATTCGCCCCCTCGGAGGCGCCGCTGCTGGGCTATCTTGAGCAGAAGTTCGCCGATCTCTACGATCTCTGAAAAACCCCGCCAATCAGGCACCTGGCCCGCCTGACAGGCCGCTTTTGCCGCTCGGGAGCCGGTTGCGCCGATGGGTGCGGCGGCCGGGCGGGCTGGTGCGGGCCCGGATCATCAGACCGATAGCGCAAAGGCCGGAAACGGTGTAATCTTGTCCGACAGGCATTACGAAGAACGGGAGAGGATTGGACTATGAAAAAGTTATTACTTTCCGCGGGTATCATTGCGGGTCTTGCCGGATCGGCGCTGGCGCAGGGTGCCGCACCGGGGCTGAGCCCTGACCCGGACTATCCGCTGTACGTGGAAGCCAACGGCATTCAATACTGGTGCCGCGACACCTTGACGACGCTGCCGGACGGCACACCAGCCCGGCTGTGCCGCAGGCTGAGTTCCTTCCAGACCAACGGCGGCGCGGCGCTGCCGGCGACCGTGGGCATCGCGCTGCTCGGGCTGGCCTTGCTCGGCGACGAAAGCGGGTCGAGCTCCGGCACCGACTGACAAAACGCAACAGCCCCCGAAACATGCCATCGCCCGGCCGAGACCGGGCGATGGCCTTGTGCTTACGCGGTGGCCGTGGCCGATTTCCGGCCCAGCGCCGCATCGGCCGACCATTGGCCGGCGCCGACCAGCGCCAGCGCCAGATAGCCGCCGCCAAGCGCCAGGTTCTTCATGAAGATGGTCATCTGCATCTGGTCCGCCGGGGCAAAGTGATAGAGTACGCCGGTCGCCACCGAGAACAGGCCCAGCGCCAGCGCCGCCAGCCGGGTCTGAAAGCCGACCAGAAGCGCCAGGCCGCCGAGGATCTCCAGGACGATCACCGGCCAGGCGAGAAAGCCGGGCAGGCCGCCCGAGGCCACGTAGCTGGCAAAGCCCTGAACATCGCCCAGCTTGCCGATGCCCGCCAGAATGAACATTGCCGAGAGCAGGATACGCGCGACCAGCAGGCCGGCATTTTGAAGAGTGTAGGTCATGTGAAGTGTCCTTCCGAGTTTCTGTCGGAAGGACTATTCGATCTGTGCATCCACGATCAATTCAGGCAAACCACACAAGTCTTGTGCGAATTTGCAGGGCGCCTCAGCTCTCGGCCTCACCCTCGTCTTCGGCCTGTTCGGCGATCCAGGCCACGCTGACCACTTCCTCGCCCTTGCCGGTGTTGAACACCCGCACGCCGCCGGCGCTGCGCGACCGGAAGGAGATGCCATCGACCGGCACCCGGATCGATTGCCCGCGCGAGGTGGCAAGCATGATCTGATCGTCCAGTTCCACCGGGAAAGAGGCCACCAGAGGCCCGCCGCGCATCGCCTTGTCCATCGCCGCCACGCCCTGGCCGCCACGGCCGCGCACCGGATAGTCATGCGACGACGACAGCTTGCCGGTGCCCTTGGCGGTGATTGTCAGGATCAGGTTCTCGGCCGCCGACATCTCGGCATAGCGCTCGGGCGAGAGCGCGCCGGGGGCGGCGGCCTCTTCGTCGGTCTCCGGGTCATCAGTGATCCCCGCCATCAGGCGACGCTGCTTCAGATAGGCGGCGCGTTCCTCCGCCTCGGCCTCGAAGTGGCGGATCACCGACATCGAGACGACCTTGTCGCCATTGTTGAGCCGGATGCCCCGCACCCCCACCGAATTGCGCGAATTGAACACCCGCACATCGGTGGTCGGAAAGCGGATGGCGCGGCCGGAATCGGTGACCAGCATGACGTCGTCGTCTTCGGAACAGATCCGGGCATTGATCAACGACATGCCTTCGTTCTCGTCCTCGAACTTCATCGCGATCTTGCCGTTCGACTTCACGTTGGTGAAATCCGACAGTCGATTGCGCCGCACGGTGCCCTTGTCGGTGGCAAAGACGATTTGCAGATCGTCCCATTCGCCCTCGTCGCGATCGACCGGCATGATCGCCGCGATCGACACGCCGGTCGGGATCGGCAGGATATTGACGATTGCCTTGCCCTTGGAGGTGCGCCCGCCCAGCGGCAGCCGCCAGGTCTTGAGCTTGTAGGCCATGCCGTCGGTGGTAAAGAACAGAAGTTGCGTATGGGTATTGGCGACAAACAGCGTGGTCACCACGTCGTCATCCTTGAGCGCACCGCCCGACAGCCCCTTGCCGCCGCGCTTCTGCGAGCGGAAATCGGCCAGCGGCGTGCGCTTGATATAGCCGCCCTGGGTGACGGTGACGACCATGTCCTCGCGTTCGATCAGGTCCTCGTCGTCCATGTCACCGGCCCAGTCGGTGATCTCGGTGCGGCGCGGCACGGCAAATTGCTCTTTCACCTCGGTCAGTTCGTCCGAGATGATCGTCATGATCCGCTCGCGCGAGGACAGGATATCGAGGTAATCCTTGATCTTCGCCGCCAGTTCTTCGAGCTCGTCGGTGATCTCCTTGACGCCCAGCTGGGTCAGCCGTTGCAGCCGCAGCTCGAGAATGGCGCGGGCCTGCGCCTCGGAGAGGTTGTAGCTGCCGTCCTCGTTGATCGTATGGGTCGGATCGTCGATCAGCTTGATATAGGCGGCGATCTCCTGCGCCGGCCAGCGCCGGGTCATCAGCTTCTCGCGCGCTTCCGCCGCATCGGCAGAGGCGCGGATCGTCGCCACGACCTCGTCGACATTCGACACCGCGACCGCCAGACCACAGAGGATATGGCTGCGTTCGCGCGCCTTGCGCAGCAGATAGGCGGTGCGCCGCGCCACCACATCCTCGCGGAAATCGAGGAAGGAGGTCAGGAAGGCGCGCAGGGTCAACTGCTCGGGCCGCCCGCCATTGAGCGCCAGCATGTTGCAGCCGAAATAGGTCTGCATCGGGGTGAAGCGGAACAGCTGGTTCAGCACCACCTCCGCCGTGGCATCGCGCTTCAGTTCGATCACCACCCGCACGCCGTTGCGGTCGCTTTCGTCCTGCACATGGGCAATGCCCTCGATGCGCTTTTCACGGGCGGCCTCGGCGATCTTTTCGATCATCGCCGCCTTGTTCACCTGATAGGGCACCTCGTCGACGACGATGGCATAGCGGTCCTTGCGCAGCTCCTCGACGCGGGTCTTGGCGCGCACGATGACGCTGCCCCGACCTTCGAGATAGGCCTTGCGCGCGCCCGAGCGGCCGAGGATCAGCCCGCCGGTGGGGAAATCCGGGCCGGGGATATAATGGATCAGCTGTTCCGAGGTCAGATCGGCATTCTCGATCAATGCCAAACAGGCATCGATCACCTCGCCGAGGTTATGCGGCGGGATGTTGGTCGCCATGCCGACGGCAATGCCGCCGGCGCCATTGACCAGCATGTTGGGAAAGCGCGCCGGCAGCACGCTGGGCTCGCGGTCCTTGCCGTCGTAATTGTCCTGGAAATCGACGGTTTCCTTGTCGATATCGGCCAGCAGATACGACGAGGGCTTGTCCATCCGCACCTCGGTGTAACGCATGGCCGCGGCATTGTCGCCATCCATCGAGCCGAAGTTGCCCTGACCGTCCAGAAGCGGCAGCGACATCGAGAAATCCTGCGCCATGCGCACCAGCGCGTCATAGATCGCGCTGTCGCCATGCGGGTGGTATTTCCCCATGACGTCGCCCACAGGGCGGGCCGACTTGCGATAGGGTTTGTCATGGCTGTTGCCGGTTTCATGCATCGCATAAAGAATGCGCCGATGCACCGGTTTCAGCCCGTCGCGCAGATCCGGGATCGCGCGGGACACGATGACCGACATCGCATAGTCGAGATAGGCCGACTGCATCTCGTCCGTGATCGAGACCGTGGGGCCGTGATGCTCGGGCCGGTCCGGTTTTTGTTCATCGTTCTCAGGGGGTTGGGGCGTGTCGCTCACGTCGTCTTCACCGCTTTTTGTCGGTTTCTATATATAGTTGAGGCAAACTATATCAGAGACAGGATATGGGGTGCAATCCTTGGATTCCGTCGATTTGGCAGCCATCACGTCAGGTGGCTAACAGATTGTATTTGTTGATTTTCAACAGATTTCTGGCACGATTCCCGCACAGCAAAAAAAGACGAGGTGCAAGATGCAGATGTCGGAGACCGAAATGATGCTGCGCGGCTACGGGCTGACCACGGCGGAATTCTTCTATCACATGCCGGATTACACCCATGTGCTCAACAGCTATATCTGGCAGGAATATGACACCGCGCCGGATCACCCCAAGCTCTTCCGCTTCATCGAGTTCTGGCAGGACGAGATCGAGGGCCCGCTGCATTCGGTGCGCTTTTCGCACCGCAAGATGCTGGCCTCCGGCGAATGGCAGAACCTGGTCGGCGAATTCACCTATCACTGACCGCTGTGGCCCTTGGACCCCCGGTCGCAACCAGATCGCCCTGATCTTCCTCTTGCCGAAAATACCCTCGGGGGAGTCGCCCGGGGCGACGGGGGCAGCGCCCCCAGCCCGGCCTGCGCATCAACGCCTCGTCGTCAGGGAATGATCCGGGTGTATTTCACGCCCTCCAGCGTCGCGCCGACGCGCAGCCCGGCCTGGCCAAAGACCACGGCAATGATCGGCGCAAGCGAGGTGGTGGTCTCGGCGCTCAGATTGCCGCCGCTGTCGGGGATGGCATAGGTCGCGCCGGCGCCGGCGGCAAAACCGGGCGACCGGCGGAAATTCTGCAAGGCCTCGTCGGTCATGAAGAACAGCACATGCGCATATTGTTGCGCGCCGATCTGCAATCCGGTCGAGAGCTTGGTCATGGCATAGTAATCCACCGTCGCGCCGTTGATGCGCATGGCGCCGCGGCCATAGCCGCCGCCCAGGCCCAGGCCGGCCTCGGTCACCAGCGGCATGATCAACATGCCGACGGATTTCTCGGCCACTTCGCGGGTGGCGGGAAAATCCGAATAGAGCTGCGCCAAGGTGCTGTCGACACGGGCGTCGATCGTGGCCGGGCCGCGCGACCCGACGCCGTTGCCGCAAGCGGCCAGCGTGGTTGCGGCAAGGCCGGAAAACACAAAGGATCGTCGGGGAAGCTGGGTCATCTTGGGTCTCTGCTCGCATTGCCTTGGGGGCCGGTCTTGTCGCCGGTCGCGCGCAGTATAGGCGCTTTGGCCCGGGGTGTCACGCCGCGAAAACCCGGCGCCGGGATTGTGGCAAAGCCGCGCCGGCGCGGGAGCGGCTCAGCCGTTGAGAAGCCGCGCCGCCGCCGGCGCGAAATAGGTCAGCACCCCGTCGCATCCGGCGCGTTTGAAGCCCATCAGGCTCTCCATCATCGCCTGTTCGCCGTCGATCCAGCCGTTTTGCGCGGCGCCCTGGATCATCGCGTATTCCCCCGAGACCTGGTAGGCATAGGTCGGCGCGCCGAAGCGGTCTTTCACCCGGCGGCAGATGTCGAGATAGGGCATCCCCGGCTTGATCATCACCATGTCGGCGCCCTCGCTCAGATCGCGGTCCACCAGCCGCAGCGCCTCGTCGGAATTGGCCGGGTCCATCTGATAGGTCTTCTTGTCACCCTTGAGCGCGCCGGAGGCGCCCACCGCATCGCGGAACGGGCCGTAAAAGGCACTGGCATATTTCGCCGAATAGCTGAGCAGGGCCACGTTGGGAAAGCCGCCGGCTTCCAGGGCGCCACGGATCGCGCCGATGCGGCCATCCATCATGTCCGACGGGCCGATGATGTCGGCCCCGGCCTCGGCCTGGCTCAGCGCCTGTTTCACCAGCGCGCCGACGGTGGCGTCGTTTACCACCTCGCCATCGACCACAAAGCCGTCGTGGCCGTTGATGTTGTAGGGGTCGAGCGCCACATCGGTCATCACCACCATTTCCGGCACCGCCGCCTTGATCGCCCGCGTGGCGCGGTTCGACAGGTTCTCGGGGTTCCAGGCCTCGGCGCAATCCTCGGTCTTGAGGCTCGGGTCGGTATAGGGAAAGAGGCAGATCGCCGGAATGCCCAGGGCATGGGCCTCGCGCGCCGCCTGCGCCACCAGGTCGACCGAGCGCCGCACCACGCCGGGCATCGAGGGCACTGGCTCTTCGATCCCCTCGCCATCGCGCAGGAAGATCGGCCAGATGAAATCGCCGGGCGTCAGGGTGTTTTCGCGCACCAGATCACGCAGCGCGGCGGATTTGCGGGTGCGGCGGAAGCGGGCGTCGGGAAAGGGGGCGAGGGGCATGGCGTTCTCCGAAATTCTCTCCCGTACCTGCCAAGCCTGTTGCGCCAAGTCCAGCCCGAAGCGCACCCGCAGGCCGCCGCGGCGGCGGCCTCTGGGCAATGCCCGGAGCTTGCGGTAAGGAGGCCCGAGATGCCTCAGGGGAACACGCGGTGACCGATCTGCAACTCGTCATTCTTGAACATATCGACATGCGGTCCTTCTCGAATCTCTGGTTCTGGATCGCGCTGGCGGTGATGTGGTCGACGGCGAGTCACTGGGTGATCGGCGTGCCGTTCGACATGGTCACCCACGCCCGCAAGTACGGCGGCCAGGCGCAGGGCGATCTCGAGGAACTGGTGCGGATCAACACCTCGCGGCTGCTCTATATCGGCCGGGTGGCGGGCATTTGGCTGCTGGGCCTGATCTGCTTTCTGCTCAGCGGGCTGGCGGTGCTGGGCTTTTTCTACTGGGTCGAATTCGCCCAGGCGGTCTTTTTGCTGCTCTTTCCGATGAGCCTCGTCGGCCTTCTCAGCCTTTCGACCTCGCGCCGGATCAATGACATGGGCCTGCATGGCGAGGCGCTGCAACGCCGGCTGATCCGCCACCGGTTCTATGTCCAGGTGATCGGCGTGCTGTCGATCTTTGTCACCGCCATGTGGGGCATGTACCAGAATTTCTCGGTTCAGGTTCTGGGACTCTGAGCCGCGCCATTGACCCGATCCTTCCGCTGCCGCAAGTGAGACGCCATGCCAGACCTTCAGACCCGCATCATCGGTGGCGCGCCGGAAGGCTTTGACGCCCGGTTGATCCTCGACGAGGCCGCCAGAAGCGGCGGCCCGGTGCTGCATGTCGCCCGCGATGACAAGCGGCTGGCGGCGATGCAGGCGGCGCTCGGCTTCTTTGCGCCAGAGATGCCGGTGCTGACCTTTCCGGCCTGGGATTGCCTGCCGTATGACCGGGTCTCGCCCCATGCCGATATCTCGGCCGCGCGGATGGCGACGCTGGCCGGGCTGGTACATGGCATGCCGCAGCAATTCGTGCTGCTGACCACCCTGTCGGCGGCGACGCAGAAGATCCCGGCCCGCGAGGTTTTGCGCGAGGCGGCCTTTACCGCCCGGGTCGGCCACCGGATCGACGAAAAGGCGCTGCGCGCCTTCCTGGTGCGGATGGGCTTCGTTCAGGCGCCGACGGTGATGGAGCCTGGCGATTACGCGGTGCGCGGCGGCATCATCGACATCTATCCGCCCGGAGAAGGCGGCCCGGTACGGCTCGACCTCTTTGGCGATACGCTGGACGGCGCACGCCGCTTCGACCCGGTCAGCCAGCGCACCACCGAAAAGCTCGACATGGTCGAGCTGGCGCCGGTCTCCGAGGTCATCCTCGACGAGGCGGCGATCACCCGCTTCCGGCAGAATTACCGCATCGAATTCGGCGCCGCCGGTTCCGACGATCCGCTGTACGAGGCGATCAGCGCCGGCCGCAAGCACCAGGGCGCCGAGCACTGGCTGGGCTTTTTTCACGAGCGGCTCGAGACGCTGTTCGACTATCTGCCCGAGGCCACCATCACCCAGGACGATCAGGTCACCCCCTCGCGGCTGGCCCGCTGGGAGATGATCGAGGATCAATACGAGACCCGCAAGATCGCGATGGCGAGCAAATCGCGGATGGACACGGTCTACAAACCCGCGCCCCCCGAGACGCTGTATCTCGACGATGCCGCCTGGCAGGCCGCCACCTCCGGCCGCCGGGTGTTGCAGTTCCATCCGCTGGCCCAGGCCTCGGGCCCCGGCGTCTCGGATGCCGGTGGCCGTATTGGGCGCAATTTCGCGCCCGAGCGTCAGCAGGAAAACATTAGCCTTTTTGGCGCATTGGCGGATCATATCAAGGCAAAGCTTGAGCTTGGTCCGGTGGTGGTCGCCTCCTATTCCGAGGGCGCGCGCGAGCGGCTTTCCGGCCTGATCGAGGATGAGGGGCTGGCCGAGACGATCTTGGTCAAGGATGCCCGCAGCATCGGCCGGCACGGGCTGCATCTGGCGGTCTGGGCGCTGGAGCACGGGTTTGAAGGGCCTTGGGGCGGCGGCAAGACGGGGGGAGAGGCCCGGATCACCGTCGTGTCCGAGCAGGATGTGCTGGGCGACAGGCTGATCCGTGCACCGAAGAAAAAGCGCCGGGCCGAGAACTTCCTGACCGAAACGCAATCGCTCAGCCCCGGCGATCTGGTGGTGCATGTCGATCACGGCATCGGCCGCTATCTCGGGCTCGAGGTGATCACCGCCGCCGGCGCCGCGCATGAATGCCTGGCGCTGGAATATGCCGAGGCCTCCAAGCTCTATCTGCCGGTTGAAAACATCGAGCTTTTGTCGAAATACGGCCATGAGGCCGGTCTGCTCGACAAGCTGGGCGGCGGCGCCTGGCAGGCCAAGAAGGCCAAGCTCAAGGAACGCATCCGCGAGATGGCCGACCGGCTGATCCGCGTCGCGGCCGAGCGTGCGCTGCGCAAGGCGCCGGTGATGGACCCGCCGCATGGCGCCTACGAGGATTTCTCGGCGCGCTTCCCCTACGAGGAGACCGACGACCAGCTGCGCGCCATTTCCGACGTGATGGACGACATGCATTCCGGCCAGCCGATGGACCGGCTGATCTGCGGCGACGTGGGCTTTGGCAAAACCGAGGTGGCGATGCGCGCCGCTTTCGTGGCCGCCATGTCGGGCATGCAAGTGGCGGTGATCGCGCCGACGACGCTGCTGGCACGGCAGCATTACAAGAGCTTTGCCGAGCGCTTCCGTGGCTTCCCGGTCAATGTCCGGCCGCTGTCGCGCTTCGTCTCGGCGCGCGATGCGGCGCTCACCCGCGAGGGCATTTCCAAAGGCACGGCGGATATCGTCATCGGCACCCATGCGCTTTTGGCCAAGGGCATCCGGTTTCAGAACCTCGGGCTGCTGATCATCGACGAAGAGCAGCATTTCGGCGTCTCGCACAAGGAGCGGCTGAAGCAGCTGCGCACCGATATCCACGTGCTGACCCTGACCGCGACGCCGATCCCGCGCACCCTGCAATTGTCGCTCTCCGGCGTACGCGATCTCTCGATCATCGGCACGCCGCCGGTCGACCGGCTGGCGATCCGCACCTATGTCAGCGAGTTCGACGCGGTGACCATCCGCGAGGCGCTCTTGCGTGAACATTATCGCGGCGGCCAGAGCTTCTATGTGGTGCCGCGGGTCAGCGATCTGGGCGAGATCGAGCAGTTTCTCAAGGATCAGGTGCCCGAGGTCTCTTACGTGGTGGCGCATGGGCAGATGCCGGCAGGCGAGCTCGACGACAAGATGAACGCCTTTTATGACGGCAAATACGACGTGCTGCTGGCGACGACGATTGTCGAAAGTGGTCTCGATATCCCGACCGCCAACACCATGGTGGTGCACCGTGCGGACATGTTCGGCCTGTCGCAACTCTATCAGATCCGTGGCCGGGTAGGGCGGTCGAAGACACGGGCCTATGCCTATCTGACGACAAAACCCCGTGCCAGGCTGACCGCCACCGCCGAAAAGCGACTGCGGGTGCTGGGCTCGCTCGATACCCTAGGTGCCGGCTTTACCCTGGCGTCACAGGATCTCGATATTCGCGGCGCCGGCAACCTTCTGGGCGAGGAGCAATCGGGACAGATGCGCGACGTGGGCTACGAGCTGTATCAGTCGATGCTGGAGGAGGCGATTGCCAAGATCCGTGCGGGCGAAATGGAGGGGCTGACCGAGGCCGACGATCAATGGGCACCGCAGATCAACCTCGGCGTTCCGGTGCTGATCCCCGAGGACTATGTGCCCGATCTCGATGTGCGGCTGGGGCTGTACCGCCGGCTGTCCGAGCTGACGACGAAGGTCGAGCTGGAGGGGTTTGCCGCCGAGCTGATCGACCGTTTCGGCAAGCTGCCGAAGGAGGTCAACACCCTGCTGCTGGTGGTGCGGATCAAGGCGATGTGCAAACGCGCCGGCATTGCCAAGCTCGACGGCGGGCCCAAGGGCGCGACGATCCAGTTCCACAACGACAAGTTCGCCTCGCCGCAGGGTTTGGTGGAATTCATCAAGGATCAGAAGGGGCTGGCCAAGGTGAAGGACAACAAGATCGTCGTCCGCCGCGACTGGAAAAGTGACGCCGACAAGATCAAGGGCGCCTTTGCCATCGCCCGCGATCTGGCCGAGAAGGTCGTGGCGGAGAAGAAAAAGAAGAAGGCCAGGGCATGAGGTGAGCCGGTCGCCGGGCGGCGCCCGGCGCCGGGTGGTGTGCGATGCGAGATCGCCGGCAGTCGGGCTGTGGTGCGTGGCTCGGCGCGGTGGATCCTACCTGGCGCTGGCGTGGCCGTCGCCCCGAAGCCGTTGATCGACGTCACCGCCATGATCCGGGACCGCCAACCCTTCAATGCTTGAACACGATTGCCGGATCGCCTCCGGAACCGAGAGGATTGGGGCCGATGCAGAAGAAGAGAGGAATGCAGGTTTCTGTTGCCAGGTACCTGCGAACCCCGCCTAAAGCTGCTAGGCCCTAGGACTTAAGATTTCGGTAGATCCGACTGCTTACGCAGCCATTGCCACCGGAGCTTTGTTGTCGTTTGCAACTAGCTTAGTTGTACCGATAACGGTGGTAACTCACCGGGACAAAGCTAACCCCTTTAGACGTTCGTCGATCCTGTTTCGGCCCCATGATCCCCAAACGAAGGATGGTTGGTGGAGCCGCCGGGTACCGCCCCCGGGTCCGATCCGCTTATTACGAGCGCGTTTATGTCCATAGTCCCGAAGGACAAGGCTGAATATAGGGCGCACGGGCCGGGATGTTAAGGGGGCGCGGGCGCCGATCAGACAGGTTTTTTCGCCAGCGGCGCGGCGCCGCGCTGGCTTCGGTAGATGGTATAAAGCCCGCTTGCCACGATCACCGCGCTGCCCGCCCAGGTCATCAGGTCGGGTCGTTCGCCAAAGACCGCAATGCCGAGGATCATGGCAAAGAGCAGCCGGGTGTAGCGGAAGGGCACGGTGATCGAGACTTCGCCGACCCGCATCGCCGCGGTCAGGCTGGTATAGGCCAGCACGCCGACCGCCACCGCAAGCCCGAGCTCGACCGACGCCCGTGGCCCCGGCAGCGGCCCGGGGCCGGTCACCGCGATCATGATCAGACCGGCGATCACCAGCATCAGGAAACCGTAGACCCCGAGCTGCACATTCGACATCGACGGCGGGCTGGCCCGCGTCGCCAGATCACGCCCGGCAAAGCCCAGCATGCCCAGCACCGCAAAGATGCTGGTGGCGGCAAAGGCCTCGGTCCCCGGCCGCAGGATCATCAGCACGCCGACAAAGCCCAGGGCGATGGCCAGCCAGCGGCGCCAGCCGACCACCTCGCCAAAGAACACCACCGCGCCAAGCGCCACCACCAGCGGCGTCGCCTGGAGGATGGCCGACACCAGCGACAACGGGGCGAGAGCGAAGGCCAGGGTATAAAACAGCCGCCCCAGCACCTCGGACGTAGACCGCAGCAACAGCGGGCGGGTGACAATCGCCGGGTGAAACAGCCGCTGGCCACGCAGGCGCGCCCAGATCAGAAAGACGCTCATCCCGCCCAGTCCGAAGGCGCTGAGCGCCAGCCCGACGCTGATCTCCTGCATGGCGGATTTCAGAAACATGTCCTCGACCGCAAAGAGCGCCATCGAGACCGTCATCAGCAAGGGGCCGCTTCGCAACATCGGGCAGGATCCGGGTATGGGTGACAGGACTGTGCCCCCTATCGCGCGCCATTCGCCGGGTGACAAGCGCAGAGGGGGAAGGGCCGCCTGGTCGGGGCGCAAAAGCGGGGCCTGCCCGACGGAAAACCCCGGCTCCACCGAAAGAGGCGGAGCCGGGGTCTGCCACACCGGTGAGGTCGTTCAGTCGGGCTCAGGCCGCCTTGTCAGCGGCCAATCTGGCGCGGATCGCCGCCGGAACCAGACGCGGGGTGGAAATCCGCGGCCTGTCCATTTCGGCGATGGTGCGTTCTTCGCCGTACAGCGCCACATATTCCGAATAATTGTGGAAATGGCTGCGACCGATATAATCGATGTAGGTCTCGGCCGGGGTGCCCTCGGCCAGGATCACTTCGTGGTTTTCGGTCTCGATGTGATAGACGGTGTAGAATTCGCCCATCTCCTCGGCCGAGGCCCAGTCGATTCCGGCACCATTGACCAGCGCGCCCGCGTTGATCAACAGCCCGTCCACCACCAGCGCGTGATCGGCGGTCAGCCGCAGGTCACGCTTGGGCAAACCATCGCCAAGCGCCCCGGCGCTGACACGGACCGGGCGGAGGCGTTCCGGCGGACGGAAGGCGGTATAGACGCGCTGCACGCCGATCCACCTGATGGCGATGGCCTCGCCCGCGGCGGTCAGGATCTCGTCGCCGATTTTCAGCTCCTCGACCCGGGCTTCACCCTCGGGGGTGGCGATATGGGTGCCGGTGAGGAAGCATTCGGTGGTAGACGCAGTCGTCGCCGAGCTGAGATCGGCCGGCAGATTCGCAGCGGTGAAAAAACCTGTCGGGGTCACGAGGAAAAGCGCCGGATCTGCCAACGTGCCGGCATTTTCGTCGGAGAAGATCGGGTAAAGGGTACCGCCGATATCAATGGAACCCACATAGGTCCCCAACCCGTCGCCAAACAGGTTTCCGGTTCCGTCGTTGACGATCTCGCCGGCTGTGAATTCTGCATCTAGAAGGTTGTCGGCAATTGTCTCATTGTCAAAATTTGCAGCGTTGAGATTGCCGTTGAAGTAAAAGTGTACGTCACCGGTATATGTGGCCATGTTGAATTCCTTTTTCTAAGTCTACTAGTGAAACATCGTTACCTAAACGTTAAGCGATCCGCAGCTTTCGGTCGAGCAATATCCGACGTGGACAATCCGAAACGCGATTGCTCGCCCAAGGACAAAGTAAATATTCACATTATTGCTGTAACTCTTTACCATTCCCGAGGAATTGGGCCTACAGGGGAGCCGCATGACCATCGATATTGCCGCCGCCGCGCCGGAAGATTTCGATTCCCTTATAGGCGATATCTTCGCGGTCGATTCGCGTCCCGATCCGGTGCGCCTTGTGCTCGACAACGTGAAGCGTTTCGAGGGGTCGTCGATCCGCGACAACGAGGTCGAGATCGACGGACGCATCCTGCCGCCGCGCCAGGCCTTCGCCCTGACCTTTGAGGGGCCGCGCGAGCCGCAGCTCGACAGCCAGGTGTTCGAAATCCGCCATCCGCAGCTTGGCGTATTGAGGCTCTTTCTCTCGCCGTTCCGGCAAGACCGGACCTGCATGCTGTATGAGGCGGTCTTCAACTGAGCCACGGTCAGACCTCCCGCGGGCCAAGCTGAGGCCGCCATTCCAGCGCCAGATGATGCCCGACCACGCCGGTCTGCACGAAGCCGTGGCGCAGGTAGAGCCGCTGCGCCGGATTGAGCCGCTCGACCTTGAGCCGGACCGGCACCTTGCCGCCATGGGCCTCGTTCAGCAGGCTGCGCAGGATGTCCGTGCCAATGCCGCGCCCTTGGTACTGCGGGAGCAACGAGAACTCGATGATGTAAAGCACGTCGTCCTGCCGGTCGAGATAGAGCCGGCCGATATCCACGCCATCGAGCGTGATGATATGGCGGTTGGCCTTGGGAAAGCTGCGCTGATAGCTCAGATCCTGCGCCTCGAATTGCTGTTTCAGGAAACGCGCCTTTTCCGCCTCTTCCCAAGCCACCAATTCGAATTCCCAAGCGCGCGTTGTCGCATGGAGATATTCCAGAAAGGGACGGTCGGTGTCGTGGATGAGGCGGAATGCCACCTGTCCGCGGGGACGGTCGAGCATGTTGAAGTCCGGTTGGTTTGGGCCGGGGCGTGCTCTACGCCCCGTACGGTGGATCAGTTGAGGACGATCTCGATCACGTCCGAGCCGTCGCGCTTGCGGGTCGGTCCGGCCATCAGCCGGGCAGCGCCGATGCGCGGCGCCGAGACCCGATAGGTCTGGCTGCCGGCCTCGACCATTGGCGCCTTGTCGTGCCCGTCGAAGACCGCGATGACGCCGCTGCTGCGCGGCAGGTCGGCGGGGCGATGCGGTCCGCTGTCTATCGGCTCCACCGCCACCAGTTTCAGCACGGCGGATCGGCCATCCTCGGTCTGAAACCGGAAACGGCGACCGATATGAGCCTTCAATTCGGCCGAACCGGAGCTGAGCCAGTTGAACGGACCGGCGGCCGGCGCGGACTCTGTCGTTGTCAACAGGCCGGTGGCGGCGCTGGCGCCGGTCGCGGGCAAGGCGGCGACAACCGCGGCCCCGGCGACCTGGGTGGCCACAAAGCCGCGTCGGCTGATATCTGTGTCCGAACTCATGTGTGTTCTCCTGCGGGCATACCTGTGGAACGCATCAGTTGCGCGACGGGAAAAGCCCGACCAGGGCGATCTGATAGTTCATCACAAGAAAGGGCTGCATGTTGTTGATCGCCTGGTTTCCGCCGTTGTTGTTCACCACGATGGTTTCAGACGCCATTGTCCGGTTCGGCGCCGCGTTTGGCGCGATATAGATATTGGACAGACCCAGCATGTTGTCCTGTGGATTGGACTGGTCGGGTGCGCCCAGCTCGGCATGCAGGCTTGCGGTGTGGTTGTGGCTGGGCATCTGGTTGACGGTCAGAGTATTGGTCTCGCTGCCGCCCCTTTGCCCGATCCGCCGGTCGCTCAGACCGGCACCCCGGCCAAAGTGCATGGCCATTCGGCCGCGCAGATCCGGCAGGGCAAAGGTCGTGCGGCCATCGCCGCCATAGATCGTTCCGAGCAGTGAAAACAGCGCAGTGTTCTGAGAGATCGGCAGCAGCTGACCATCGCAAAGCGCATAGCCGCGGGCCGCGAAGTTCCAGCCCACCAGCTTGACCTCTCCAAGAAATGGTTCCGACATGAAAAATCCTCTCAATAGCGACGAAGCGTAGCGACATGCAGGCCGCCGTTTCGGTTAAAGATTTGGCGGGCATTGAAAAATTGTGCACCTCGACCCGCGAACAGAGTGCCGCTGAAACGCCAATCGGTCAAGAGATAAGAAAAGATGAATGTGAGCGGGCTCACGCTGCTTTATGGTTGTGAAGAAAGGGGAAATATACCGGCCTGCGGAGCTGAGACATGGCGCGGGGCGGCCGATCCGCGATGGCGCCCCGTCAGGCCAGTGGCCGGATCTTGAGCCGGGTCACGCGGTTGTCCTTGCGCCCGGTCACCTCGAAGCGAAAGCCGTGAAACGAAAACACCTGGCCCACCGCCGGAATGATCTGGGCCTCGTGGATGACCAGCCCGGCGACGGTATTGGCAGCCTCGTCGGGCAGGTTCCAGTCGGTGGCGCGGTTGAGGTCGCGGATCGTCATCGCGCCGTCGACATGGTAGTGGCCATCCTCGCCGCGACGCACCGAATGTTCGGCATCGGGGTCGAATTCGTCGGTGATCTCGCCGACGATCTCTTCGAGAATGTCCTCGAGCGTGATCAACCCCTCGAGCGAGCCATATTCATCGACCACCAGCGCAAAATGGGTGCGGCGGCGCAGGAACTGCCGCATCTGATCGTCGAGCGAGGTGGTGTCGGGCACGAAATAGGGCTTCATCGCGATCGAGGTGATGTCAAAGGCTTCGAGCACGCCGGTCTGGTCCTCGCTGCCATCCACCAGCTTGTTCATGGCGCGCAGAAGGTCCTTGGCGTGGATCACGCCGATGATGTTCTCGGGGTCGTTCTTGAACACCGGCAACCGGGTGTGCCGGCTCTCCAGGCATTGCGTCAGGATCTCGCGCGGCGGGGTGTCGGCGTCGATCATCTCGATGCCGGAGCGGTGCAGCATGATCTCTTCCACCGTGCGCTCTGAAAGATCGAGTGCGCCCAGGATGCGGTCGCGGTCTTCCTTTTCCACCACGCCTTCGGAATGGCCCAGATGCAGCGCGCCGGCAATTTCCTCGCGCACGGCAAGGATATGGCTGTCGGGGTCGGTCTTGACGCCGAACAGGCTGAGAATGCCGCGCACCAGGATGCGCACGGCGCCGACCACCGGGGCGAAGACGCGGATCACAAGGGCGATCGGCGCGGCGACAAAGGCGGCGGCGCGTTCGGCATTGGTGATGGCAAAGGTCTTGGGCAGCACCTCGGCAAAGATCAGCACCAGCAGCGTCATGATCAGCGTGGCCAGCGCCACGCCGCTTTCGCCGAACAGCCGGGTGAACAGCGCCGTGGCCAGCGAGGTGGCCAGGATATTGACCAGGTTGTTGCCCAGCAGCACCGAACCGATCAGCCGCTCGTTGTCTTCGGTGATCGTCAGCGCCCGGTCGGCACCGCGGTTGCCCTTGTCGGCCTGTGCCCGCAGCTTGCCGCGCGAGGCGGCGGTGAGCGCGGTTTCCGAGCCGGAGAAGAAGCCGGAGAGGACAAGGAGCAGCAGGATGGCCGCAGAGGTGATCCAGAAGGCGCCGTCAAGCAGGCTGGGCGAGGGGTCCATTACGTCTGACTTTCATTTGAACTGCGCCGGGTTATGCGGCGGAACGGGCCGGTGATCAAGGCGATGACAGGGTGGGTGGGTGATCTCACTCGCGCGCCAGCGGATGATGCTCCAGCACCAGTTCGCGCAGGCGCTCTTCCAGCACATGCGTGTAGATCTCGGTGGTGGCGACATCGGCATGGCCCAGAAGCGTCTGGATCGCCCGCAGATCGGCGCCGTTCTGCAACAGATGGGTGGCAAAGGCATGGCGCAGGGTATGCGGGGTGACATCCGCGGGCGTCAGGCCAGCATCGACGGCCAGCGCCTTGATAAGGTTGAAGAACCAATGCCGCGTCAGATGGCCGGCCTTGCCGCGCGAGGGAAAGAGGAAGGGCGAGGCGGGCTTGCCCTTGAGCCGCGCCTCCTCCTCGGCGGCATCGCGGATCGCCAGCCAGGCGGTCAGCGCCTCGCGCGCCGGCGGTGACAGCGGCACCATGCGTTCCTTGCCGCCCTTGCCGCGCACCAGGATCAGCCGCGGATCGCCGCGCACCGCCGCCACCGGCAGCGAGACAAGCTCGGTCACCCGAAGGCCGGTGGCATAAAGCACCTGCATCAGGCAGAGGTTGCGGGCGCGGTCGGCGGCCGTGCGGCCATGGCGCTCGGCGGCCTGCAACAACTGCTCGACATCATCCACCGACAGCGTCTTGGGCAGGCGCTTCTCCTTGCCGGGCCCGGCGATCTGGATCGCCGGGTTGTCCATCCGCCAGCCTTCCTCGAAGCCGAAGCGATAAAGCTGCTTGATCGCGGAGAGCCGGCGCGCCCGGGTCGCGCGGGCCAGCCCCTGCGCCTCGCAATGCACCAGATAGTTTTCGATGTCGGCGCGCGCGGCGGTCTCGAAGCTCCGGTCCTTGGCGGCGAGCCAGTCGGCGACATCGCGCAGGTCGCGGCCATAAGCCAGAAGCGTATTGTGCGCGGCCCCAAGCTCGGCGGCTTGGGCTTCGAGAAAGGCGGATATATGGGCGTCGTCCATCGGTGTCAGCCCTCGGCGGTCAGCAGCAGCGACTGAAGCGCGGCGCGCCGGGCGGTGTCCTCGAGTCCGACGGCGCGGAAGGTGGCCAGCGCCTCGGAGAGCGCCGTGTCATCACCGAGATGGCCCTGATAGGCCAGCGACATGGCGCGCAGGATCACCTCGCCCAGACGCCCGCCGTTGAGCAGCGCCTGAAGATGCGGCGGCGGCGGATTGACGAAGCCCTCGGCAATGGCACGAGCGTGGGGGTCGGGGGCGGTGGCCGCTTCCGGCGTGCCCTGGGCCAGCGCCACGGCGAATTCCTGGCTCAGGCCGCGCGGCTCGAGCCGTCGCGACAGACGTTCGTATTCGGGCGAGAGCAGCGCCGCCTGCATTTGCAGGCTGGCCCCTGTGCCGGCGAGGTCGACCTCGGCCAGCCGGGCGCCATAGGCCTTGGCAAAGGCCGTCGACAGCCCGACTTCGGCCATCACCGTCCAGACCTGGCGCAGCGCATTGTCGATCTCTTCGGGGTCGCCGCCGTCCAGCGCCCGCTCGAAGCGTTGCACGGCCGCCGCCCGGTCCCAGACCCCGCCCGAGGCCGAGGGCTGGTTGGCGACATAGAAGGCGAACAGCCGCTGTTCGGAGATCGCGCCGGCGCGGACCAGACGTTCCGCCGCCTCGATCTGCGCCTTCCAGCCGCTGTCGCCGGGCAGGTCGGCATTGGCGAAGGCGCGCGGCAGGGTATGCGTCGGCACCGGTTCGCCAAGCGCCTCGTACAGGCGGTATTCCAGCGGGCTCATGCGCAGCGAGGGCGGTGGTACGGCAAGCTCTCCGGCCAGTTCGGGATCGAGAAAGCCGAGCAGGAGGTTGACCTTTGTCGCGGGGATGTCGCCCAGGGCCTCGGCCGTGGTCAGCGTGGTCAGCGCCAGATCCCAATTGCCGGTCTGGGCCAGGCAATAGACCCGGTAATCGGTGCCGGGGGCGAGATTCGGCTGCCCGGCGAGCACTTCGCAGGCAGCGACGCCGGGCCCGGCCAGCAACGACAGGTCAAGCACCCGGGCAAACAGCGCCGGATCGGATTTGGCATCGGTCAGCGCAAGCAACTCGGCCGCCTGGGCAATCGCCCCCATGGCGATCAACCGGTCGATCCGCGCCAGCAGAAAGCCGCCGTCGGCCGGCTCGGGCGGCAGCGCCTCGGCCAGCAGCAGCGCAAAAAGCAGCGATTGCATCGCCGGCTGGCCATCGACGTTCTGCGCGATCAGCAGATCGGCAAGCTGCGCGGTGTCGCTGGCCTGCCAGAGCGTCTGCGGAAAGCCGGTGACATGCGGCGGCAGGAGGCCCACCGCATCGACGCTGGGCGCATCCAGCGGCCGAACGCTGACCTCGGGGCGGCTGGCGTCCCGGGTGACCGGCGGCTCCTGCTTTTGCGGTGCCAGTGCGGCGGCATCGGGGACCAGCCCGAAATCGGTGTCTTCCTGCGGCTGCTGGTCGAGCCAGTCGATCGCCGACAGCGGATCCTGCGCGGCCAGCGGCGCGGCCATCGCGACATGCAGCAGCACGGCAAGAAAAGCGCCGTCAGCCCGCATCAAGCACCACCGGTTTGCGAATCTCTTCGGCGGGCGGCGAAAAATCGGCGCCGAAAAACGGCCCGATGTAGGCATAGCCCACAAGCGCGATCCCTGCCAGAACCGCCAGATAAAAGAGGTATTTGATCAATCGGCCCATCGGGTGCTGCCTCTGCCTTGCTCTTCATCATACCCGCATTGGGGTGGTTTTTTTCCTCTTATATCTGGCCTTTTTTGCAAGTTCACGTCATTCACGTCCAAGATACAAACTTTTGAGCAGTTGAGACCGAAATCGGCAAGATCATGCAGTGGCAGGTGAAGAAGACCATAGTGATGGTCGGCATGATGGGGGCCGGCAAGACGGCCGTCGGCCGGGCCCTGGCGCAAAAGCTGGGTGTGTCCTTCCTCGACTCCGATGCCGAGATCGTCGAGGCGGCGCATATGAGCATTGCCGAGATCTTTGCCCGCGACGGCGAGCCGTTCTTTCGTGCCCGCGAGACCGAGGTGATCGGCCGGCTGCTGGAAACCGAGCGCTGCGTGCTCTCGACCGGCGGCGGCGCTTTCCTGTCGGGCACCAACCGCGAGATGATCGCCGACAAGGGCGTGGCGGTCTGGCTTGATGCCGATCTCGACCTGCTGTGGAGCCGGGTCCGGCACAAGGACACCCGGCCGTTGCTGCGCACCGCCGATCCCTTCGCGACGCTGAAAACGCTATTTGACAAGCGGGTGCCGGAATATGCCAAGGCCGAGGTGCATGTGACGGCCGATAAATCCTATTCGATCGACCAGATGGCGCGCCGGGTGATCGAAGAGCTCGAGGCGCGCCCCGACGTGTTGGAGAAGCTGTGATGCGCGAAACGGTCCATGTGCCCCTTGGCGACCGCGCCTATGACATCCGTATCGGGGGCGGGCTGCTGGCCCGCGCCGGCGAAGAGTTCCTGCCGTTCCTGGCGCGGCCCCGGGTGGCGGTGCTGACCGACGAGAACGTCGCGGCGGCGCATCTCGAAGCGCTGCGCGCCGGGCTTGCCGCCGAAGGCGTCGAGATGGTGGCGTTGGCGCTGCCTCCGGGCGAGGGCACCAAGGCCTGGCCACAATTTTCCCGCGCGGTGGAATGGCTGCTCGATCAGAAGATCGAGCGCCGCGATGTGGTGGTGGCGCTCGGCGGCGGGGTGATCGGCGATCTTGCCGGCTTTGCCGCGGCCGTGCTGCGGCGGGGGGTGCGGTTCATCCAGGTGCCGACATCGCTGCTGGCGCAGGTCGACAGTTCGGTCGGCGGCAAGACCGGGATCAATGCGCCGCAGGGCAAGAACCTGATCGGCGCATTTCACCAACCGTCTTTGGTGCTGGCCGACACCGATGTGCTGCACAGCCTGCCGGAGCGCGATTTCCTCGCCGGTTATGGCGAGGTGGTGAAATACGGGCTGCTCGGCGATCCGCATTTCTTCGACTGGCTGGAAGTGAACGGCCCGGCTCTGGCGACCGGCGACGAGAGCGCGCGGATCCACGCCGTGCGCCGCTCTTGCGAGATGAAGGCCGAGATCGTGGTGCGCGACGAAACCGAGCAGGGTGATCGGGCGCTTTTGAACCTCGGGCATACCTTCTGTCATGCGCTCGAGGCGGCGACCGGCTATTCCGACCGGCTGTTGCACGGCGAGGGCGTGGCGGTGGGCTGCGCGCTGGCCTTCGAGCTGTCGTCTCGGCTGGGGCTCTGTGCGCAGGAAGACCCGAGCCGGGTGCGGGCGCATATCAAGGCGATGGGGATGAAATGCGACCTCAAGGATATCCCTGGTGACCTGCCCTCGGCCGAGGCGTTGCTCGACCTGATGGGGCAGGACAAGAAGGTGGTGGACGGCGAGCTGCGGTTCATTCTGGCGCGCGGCATCGGCGAGGCCTTCGTGGCCACGGACGTACCCGGCGATGCGGTGCTCTCCGTACTGCGGGATGGATTGGCGGACCGCTGAGGGGACCGTTTCCCCGGGGCGATTTCTGCACCGTCTCCCTCGGGTCAGGCCCGAGGATAACGCCCTGAAAACTCGCCGCCCAGGCCCTACCGCGAAATTCCGCCCAACGTCGTCGCCAGATCGCCATACCCGGTCAACCGGCGCTCGAAGGCCAGACCCAGCCGTTCCGCACAGGCGCGGGCCTTTTCGGTCAGCACCGGGTCGTCGGTCTGGGCCTGATACACCAGCTTGTCGTAATTGCCGAAATACATGTTCAGCAGCTCGGGGTGGCGGTCGAGGCCCAGCGGCTGCCAGACAAAGGCGTCGAACTGGCGCACCAGGAAATCGGTCAGGTAAAAGGCGGTGAATTCTTCGCGTTCGGCAAAGGCGGCATTGCCCTCGAAGAAGCTGTAGCAATGCGGGCCGGGCACCATCTCGACCCCCATCTCCTCGCAGGCCGCCTGCAACTGGCCGCCGGTGCCGCAATCGGCATAGACCACGAAAAGCCGGTCATACTGCGCCCGGTGTTTGGCGACGGCGGCGCGCACCGCACCGGTGATCTTGTCCGGCGTGTTGTGCAGGTTGGCGGGCAGGCAGGCGAGATCGAGATGATCCCAGCCGTTGACCGCCTTCAGATCGAGGATCTCGCGCGCCAGGGCGCCGCAGGCGATCAGCAGGATGCGGCCCTGACCGCGGGGCGCGAGGCCGGCCTCGGTCAGGGTCGTGTCATTGAGCGGCCGCGCGGTCACCCGGCCATCTGGTTGTGACGGCGCGAGACCAGCGACTTGGCGGTTTCCACCGCGACAGCGGCATCGCGGCAATAGGCATCGGCGCCGATCGCCTTGCCGAACTCCTCGTTCAGCGGCGCGCCGCCGACCAGAACGATGTAATCGTCGCGGATGCCCATTTCGACCATCGTGTCGATCACCACCTTCATGTAGGGCATCGTCGTGGTCAGCAGGGCCGACATGCCGAGGATGTCGGCGCCCTCGGCCTTGGCCGCCTCGATGTAGCTTTCGACCGGGTTGTTGATGCCCAGATCGACCACCTCGAAGCCGGCGCCCTCCATCATCATCGATACAAGGTTCTTGCCGATGTCGTGGATGTCACCCTTGACCGTGCCGATCACCATCTTGCCCATGCGCGGCGCGCCGGTCTCGGCCAGCAGCGGCTTGAGGATGGCCATGCCGCCCTTCATCGCATTGGCGGCCAGAAGTACCTCTGGCACAAAGAGAATCCCGTCGCGAAAGTCCTTGCCGACAATCGTCATGCCACCGACCAGAGCCGTGGTCAGCACCTCGTAAGGCTGCCAGCCGCGCTCCAGCAGGATGTTCACGCCTTCCTCGATCTCTTCCTTGAGACCGTCGTAAAGATCGTCATGCATCTGCTGGACAAGTTCTTCGTCGTCCAGTTCGGAAAGGATGATGTCGTCTTCTTCGTCAGACATTGCGTGATTCCCTTGCTTGGGCATATGGGCCCGGTTTTTTCCAGCTATGGCCAGATTGCCGCAGGCCAAGTTGGCGGATTGCGACATCGACGGTCCTGTCACCGACGCATGCCGCGGCCGCGGCGCGCGCCTGTAGCGGCGAATTGCAAATGTTCCGCGTTCGTTCTAATCTGCGGCCATGGATGATTTGCCTTGCGAGATCGACCCGCGCCAGCGCCCCGGACGCGGCGCCAGCCGCAACCAGACCGGGCGGTTCGAGCGCCATGCGTGGGTGGGCACGCATGACGGCTGGGAGATCGAGGAGGATCTGCCGGTGCTGCGCACCGAGGTGCGCGAGGAACAGGCGCGCAGCCTGATCACCTACAACCGGTCGCCGGATCTGCCCTTCGACCGGTCGATCAACCCCTATCGGGGATGCGAGCACGGCTGCATCTATTGTTTCGCCCGGCCCAGCCATGCCTATCTGGGCCTGTCGCCCGGGCTGGATTTCGAGACCCGGTTGGTGGCGCGGCCCAATGCGGCGGCGGTGCTGCGGCGCGAGTTGCGGGCGCCGCGCTATCAGGTGGCGCCGCTGGCGATCGGCACCAATACCGACCCTTATCAACCGCTTGAGCGTGACCGCGGGTTGATGCGCGCCTGTCTCGGGGTCTTGGCCGATTGCAATCATCCGGTGGCGATCGTCACCAAGGGCACGCTGGTCGAGCGCGACATCGACATCCTGGCGCCGATGGCCGCGAAAGGCCTGGCGCGGGTCGGCCTGTCGGTGACATCGCTCGATGCCACGCTGTCGCGAAAGATGGAGCCGCGGGCGCCGGCGCCCAAGCGCCGCTTTGCCACCATCCGAAGGCTGACCGAGGCCGGCATCCCGGTGCGGCTCATGGTCTCGCCGGTGGTGCCCGCGCTCACCGATCCCGAGCTCGAGGCCATCCTCGAGGCTGGGGCGGAGGCCGGCGCCGATGCGGCGAGCTGGATCATGCTGCGGCTGCCGCGCGAGGTCTCGCCGCTCTGGCAGGCCTGGCTGGCCGAACATTACCCCGACCGCGCCGCCCGCGTCATGGCGCGGCTGCGCGAGATGCACGGCGGCAAGGATTACGACGCCCGCTGGGGCCACAGGATGCGTGGCGAGGGCGCCTATGCCGAGATCATCGCCGCCCGTTTCCGGCGCCAGGCGCGGGCGCTGGGCCTCGACCGAAAGGTTTCGCCGCTGTGCTGCGATCTCTTTGCCCGCCCCGGGCAGGCCGGCGACCAGCTTTCGCTGTTCTGAGCCCGGTGCCGGGAGACCGCTGTTTGCACGGGGAAGGCATGCCATGGGTGTGGCCGATCCAAGGTTGGTGATGAAAGGGGCCGGGCCGGGGCCCGGGCGGGCTCAGCCGCGCCGGCGCCGCCGGTTGCGGCTGGGCGCCTCGACCGCGTTCTCGCCGGAGCCGTCGCTTTCCGAGCTGAATCCGCCGATCGATGAAACGATCTGGTCCAGCGTCGGGCGCGGTCCCTTGGGGCGGGATTCCAGCGCCGCGCGCATGGCGCGCAGGTGCTCCGGCATGGTGCCGCAGCAGCCGCCGATGATCGAGGCGCCGGCATCGCGCGCCATGACCGCGTAATCGCCCATCAGCTCGGGCGTGCCGTCATAATGGATGTGGCCGTCGACATATTTCGGAATGCCGGCGTTGCCCTTGGCGATCAGCGGCAGGTCGGGGCCCTGGGCGGCAAAGCTCAGCGTGGTGCGCAGGAGGTCCGAGGCGCCGGTGCCGCAATTGGCGCCGAAGGCCAGCGGCGGATTGGGCAGGCTCTGGGCCAGCTGCACCATGTCGGAGGCGGTGACGCCCATCATCGTGCGCCCGGCGGTGTCAAAGCTCATGGTGCCGCACCAGGGCATGCCGGCCAGGGCAAAGGCCTCGGCGGCGGCGCGAAACTCCTCGGGCGCGGAAATCGTCTCGACCCAGAGCACATCGGCGCCCCCGGCCTTGAGCCCCTCGGCCTGTTCGTGAAACATCTCGACCGCCTCGGCGTGGCTGAGTGTGCCGACGGGTTCCATGATGTCACCGGTGGGCCCGACCGAGCCCGCGACGACAATCGGCCGGCCGGCGGCATCGGCCACCTCGCGGCCGAGTTCGGCGGCGATGCGGTTGAGCTCACTCACCCGGTCCTGGGCCTCGTGCAGTTTCAGCCGCGAGGCATTGCCGCCGAAGCTGTTGGTCAGGAAGATGTCGGACCCGGCCTCGACCGCGCCGCGATAGAGCGCGCGGATCTTTTCGGGCTCGTCGACGTTCCACAGCTCGGGCGCATCACCCGACATCAGCCCCATGTTGAACAGGTTGGTGCCGGTCGCGCCGTCAGCGAGCAGCCAGTCGCGGTCTTGCAGCAGTTTGCTCAGCGCGTCGGTCATGGAGAGGGCCTTCCTGTCTTGATGTCTCGCGGCAGATGACACAGCCGGCACCTGTGCGCAAATTCATAATGTGCATGATCTTTATGAGGTTGGCGCGGTGTCGGCCGATCCGGGCCGGCGTCGCGCCGCGCGGCCGCAATCTCGGGGCCACCGCCGGGGGCGGGCGGCCCCGATGGCGGGGCGGCCCGTTGGAAACCATGGAACCGGGCTCAGGATTCCTTGACGATCTGGCCTTTGGCCTCGATCAGCATTTCCGCCATCTTGGCGCGGATTTCGGCCTCATCGGCCTTGCCTTCGAGATCGGCCGCCACCTTGCGCACCACGTCTTCATGGCCGATTTCCTCGAAATCCGCCCTTACCACGTCGAGCGCATAGGCATTGGCCTCGTCACCGGATTTTCCCAGCAGAGCGGCCGCCCAGAGTCCGACCAGCTTGTTGCGGCGGGCCTCGGCCTTGAATTTCATTTCCTCGTCATGCGCGTACATGTTCTCGAATGCGCGCTCGCGGTCGTCGAAAGTTGTCATGGGCAGGTCCTCTGGTGCCGTATTCGTCATTCAGATATGCCGCCCCTCGGCCTTCGCCGCAAGAGGTGAGGTCCGCTTGCGACAATGCGGAGCATGGCGTAAGAGGGCGCACGCGCGGCGGGACTCGGCCCTGAGCCGCGCAAGACATGAAAGGCTGCGAGATGGCGCGTCGCAAGAAGATTTACGAAGGCAAGGCCAAGATTCTGTATGAAGGCCCCGAACCGGGCACCATCGTGCAATACTTCAAGGACGATGCCACCGCCTTCAACGCGCAGAAAAAGGATGTGGTCGACGGCAAGGGCGTGCTCAACAACCGCCTGAGCGAGTTCTTCATGACCGGTCTGAACGAGATCGGCGTGCCGACCCACTTCATCAAGCGGCTCAACATGCGCGAGCAGCTGGTCAAGGCCTGCGAGATCGTGCCGCTCGAGGTGATCGTGCGCAACTTTGCCGCCGGTTCGATGAGCCAGCGTCTGGGCATCGAAGAGGGCACCCGGCTGCCGCGTCCGATCGTGGAATATTGCTACAAGGACGACAAGCTGGGCGATCCGCTGGTCACCGAAGAGCATATCGCCGCCTTTGGCTGGGCCAGCCCGCAGGACATGGACGACATCCTGAGCCTGGCATTGCGGGTCAACGATTACCTCTCGGGCCTGATGTATGGCGTCGGCATCAAGCTGGTGGATTTCAAGATCGAGATCGGCCGGGTCTATGACGGCGATTTCCAGCGCCTGATCGTCGCAGACGAGATCAGCCCCGACAGCTGCCGGCTTTGGGACATCGAGACCGGCAAGAAGCTGGACAAGGATGTCTTCCGCCGCGATCTGGGCAATCTGACCGACGCCTATACCGAGGTGGCGACCCGTCTTGGGGTCATGCCGCGCAAGGCGACTCCTATGGAAAAGCCGAAACTTATCAACTGAATGCGCCTCGGTCTTGCGGCAGAATTGCGTATTTGAAAAGAGAAGAAGACCCTTGGGGTGGGACGCCCCGGGGCGTGACAAGGACGAACGGCATGAAAGCACGAGTGCATGTGATGTTGAAAACCGGTGTGCTGGATCCTCAGGGCGAAGCGGTGCGCCATGCGCTTGGCGCGCTGGGCTTTGACGGTGTCGAAGGTGTGCGCCAGGGCAAGGTGATCGACCTCGAGCTGGCGGCGGGCACAACCGAGGCACAGGTCGCCGAGATGTGCGAGAAGCTGCTCGCCAACACGGTGATCGAAAGCTACCAGATCGAGATGCAGTAAGTGGCGTGAGCCATTGAAAGCCAAGAGTTTTTCAGGAGTGTCCACATGAAAGCCGCAGTCCTCGTCTTTCCCGGATCGAATTGTGATCGCGACATGGCCAAGGCCTTCGAGGCGGCGGGTTTCGACGTTTCGATGATCTGGCACAAGGATCACGCGCTGCCCGAGGGGGTCGATATCGTCGGCGTGCCGGGCGGGTTTTCCTATGGTGACTACCTGCGCTGCGGCGCGATTGCCGCCAATTCGCCGATCTGCCGCGAGCTGAAACAGCACGCCGAGGCGGGCGGCTATGTGCTTGGGGTCTGCAACGGCTTTCAGGTGCTGAGCGAAACCGGCCTGCTGCCCGGCGCGCTGCTGCGCAATGCCGGTCTCAAGTACATCTGCCGCACGGTGCCGCTGGTGGTGGGGACCGAGGACAGCGTCTTTACGCAAGGCTATGAAAAGGGGCAGGAAATCCTGATCCCGATCGCCCATCACGATGGCAATTACTTTGCCGATGACGCGACGCTCGACCGGCTCGAAGCGGACGACCGCGTGGCCTTTCGCTACGGTCGCAATCCGAACGGCTCGGCGCGCGACATCGCCGGCATCCTGTCGGAGAACCGCCGGGTGCTGGGCATGATGCCGCATCCCGAACGTGCCGCCGAGGATGCGCATGGCAACACCGATGGCAAGCCGGTGTTCGATGCGCTGGCCACGGCGCTTGAGCGTGTCCTTGCCTGAGGTTGCAGGTCTGTTGCTTGAGCGGGCGGCTTCGGCGGCGTAGAGTCGGGCGATGAAACCTGAACGCCGCAGAAGCGCCCGTCCGGGCGAACGGTTGTTGCGCCGCAGCGGACCGCTGTCATGGCGCGTGCGGCTTGCGCTGTTCTCACTTCTGCTGATGGCGGTGGCGACGGTCTGGTTCACCAACCGTCTGCTGAGCGACCGCTTCACCGAAACCACCCGCAACCGGGCCGAGCTTCGGCTGGCGCTCTATTCCGGCAACGTGCTGTCGGAACTGCGCCGAAATTCCATCGTGCCACAGCTGCTGGCGCGCGACCCGGCGCTGATCGGGGCGCTGAATTCCGCCGATTACTCGCAATCCACCCAGCGGCTGATTTCCTTTGTCGACGAGATCGGCGCCGCCTCGCTGATGCTGCTCGACAGCGGCGGCCGCGCGGTGGCCGCGACCGACCGCAATATCCTCGGGTCGACCCACCGGCAGGAACCCTATTTCATCGGCGCGCTGCGCTCGAACTCGACAGTGTTCTCGACCCTGCCGCGCGAGGCCGGAGGCTTTCGCTTTGCCTACAGCCGGAGGATCGAGAGCAATGGCGAGCTGATCGGCGTGATCGTCGTCGAGGTCGATCTGCAAAAATTCGAGCGTGCCTGGGTGGGGATCGCCGATGCGGTGCTGGTGACCGACAGCGAAGGGGTGATCATTCTGGCCACCGAGCCGCGCTGGCGCGGGCTGACCGAGGCCGATGCGCTGCGCCGCGAGCCGGCCGACAGCGCCATCGAACGCGCCATCCGCGCCACCTCGGACTGGACCCATGTGCCGGCCGATGCCTATCTCAAGGGCGAGGCGGTGATGCGGATGGAGGCCCGGATCGCCTTTCGCGGCTGGCGGATCGTCAGCTTCACGCCTTATGCCTCGGTGCGCGAGAAGGTGAACGCCGTTCTGGCGCTCGAGATCATGGGATTTGCCATGCTCTTTGCGCTGGCCTTCTATTTCCTCAGCCGCAAGACGGCGGTGCGCATGGCTCTGTTCCAGCGGGAATCGGCGGAATTGCGCGCACTTAACACCCGCCTTCAGCGTGAGATCGCCGAGCGTGAACGGGTGCAAAAGACCCTCGCCGTGGCCGAGCAGACGCTGGCGCAGAGCTCGAAACTGGCGGCGCTTGGCGAGATGTCGGCGGCGGTCAGCCACGAATTGAACCAGCCGCTGGCGGCGATGAAGACCTATCTGGCCGGCGCGCGGCTGCTGATCAACCGCAACCGTCCTGACGAGGCTCTGTCGTCTTTTGCCCGCGTTGACGACCTGCTCGACCGGATGGGCGCGATCACCCGGCAGCTCAAAAGCTATGCCCGCAAGGGCGGAGAGATGCTGAGCCCGGTCGATATGGGGGATTCGCTGTCCTCGGCGCTGGCGATGATGGAGCCGCAGCTCAAGCAGCGGCACGTCAACCTGACCCGGGTTCTGCCGCCGCAGCCGGTGCGGGTGATGGCCGATCGGGTGCGGGTGGAACAGGTGATGGTGAATCTTCTGCGAAACGCATTAGATGCCACCAAGGGACTGCGGGATCCCCAGATCGAGGTGATCCTGTCGGGCGGCGAGACCGCGACTCTGTCCGTGCGCGACAACGGTCACGGGATCGAGGATCTCGATGCGCTGTTCGAACCGTTCTATACCACCAAGCAGCCGGGCGAAGGCGTGGGGCTTGGATTGGCGATCTCTTCCGGGATCGTCAGCGATCTGGGCGGACGGCTGACCGCGCGCAACGGCGAAGACAGTGGGGCTGTGTTCGAGATGCAGCTGCCGATCCTGAACGAAGCCGCGGACCATCAGGCCGCGGAGTAGCAATATGAAGGTAAGGGCGTAAGACCATGGCCAAGCTCATGAAGATCGCGATTGTCGATGATGAACAGGACATGCGCCAGTCAATCGGCCAATGGCTGGCACTTTCGGGCTATGACACCGAGACATTTGCCAGCGCCGAAGAGGCACTGAAGGCGCTGACGCCGGATTATCCCGGCATCGTGATCAGCGATATCCGCATGCCCGGCATGGACGGCATGCAATTTCTGAAACGGCTGATGTCGACCGACAGCGCGCTGCCGGTGATCATGATCACCGGTCACGGCGACGTGCCGATGGCGGTCGAGGCCATGCGCCTCGGGGCCTTCGATTTCCTGGAAAAGCCGTTCCAGCCCGACCAGATGAGCCAGTTGGCGAAAAAGGCGGTGAATGCCCGCCGGCTGACGCTCGACAACCGGCAGCTGCGGCGCGAGCTCTCCGACGGCGGCCAGTTGATGAGAAAGCTGATCGGCGCCAGCCCGGTGATGGAGCGGCTGCGCGAAGACATCCTCGATCTGGGTCAGGCCGACGGCCATGTGCTGATCGATGGCGAAACAGGCACCGGCAAGACCCTGGTGGCCCATGCTTTGCATGCGGTGGGCTCGCGCGCCGGCAAGAAATTCGTGCTGGTGAGCTGTGCCGCCTATGAGGACGAGGCGCTGGCGCAACGGCTGTTCGGCCCGGTTCAGCCCGACGAGGCGCGGTTGCCGGCGATCGAAGAGGCCCGCGGCGGCACCCTGGTGCTCGAGGATATCGAGTCGCTCTCCGAGGCCAATCAGGCGCGGTTGCTGAATGCGATCAATGAACAGGGCACCCCGGCCGAAACCCGCATCGTGGCAATCTGCAACATGCAGGAGCAGAACCGCACGCCCGAGGATGCGATCAAGCCGAACCTGTTCTATCGTCTGGCGGCGCTCAGGATCACCGTGCCGCCGCTGCGCCAGCGGGGCGAGGATATCCTGACGCTCTTTACCCGGCTCAGCGAGCAATTTGCCGATGAATACGGCTGCGAAACGCCCGAGGTTTCGGCCCAGGAGGCGGCGCAGCTCTTGCAGGCGCCCTGGCCGGGCAATGTGCGCCAGCTGATCAACATGGCCGAGCGCGCGGTGCTGCAATCGCGCCGCGGCTCCGGCACCATCGCCTCGCTGCTGATGAGCGACCACGAGGAAATGCAGCCGGTGATGACCACCGAGGGCAAGCCGCTCAAGGAATATGTCGAAGCCTTCGAGCGCATGCTGATCGACAATACCATGCGGCGCCACAAGGGCTCGATTTCCAGCGTGATGGACGAATTGTGCCTGCCGCGGCGGACATTGAACGAGAAAATGGCCAAATATGGCCTGCAAAGGTCGGATTACCTCGGCTGACCGGGGCCGGAACGTGGTTTTCCACGGGTGAGACGGGACGACCGGGGACAAGCGATGCAGATCAGATTTGATCGGGGGCCGATGGGGGCCGGGGCCGAGTTCGCCCGGCCCGTGACGCGGATCGAGGCCTGGCAGGCCGCCGATGTGCCGGCTGCGTTTGATGCCCTGGCGGCGGCGCAGAGCCAGGGGTTGTGGCTGGCGGGCTTTGCCAGCTACGAGCTGGGCTATGCGCTCGAGCCACGGCTTGCCGGGCTGATGCCCGCTGGTCGGCGCATGCCGCTCTTGTCCTTTGGTGCCTTCACCGCGCCGGCGCCGGCGCGCGCCTTGCCCGAGGGTGTTGCCGGGCTGGCGCCGGTGCGCCCGGATTGGACGGCGGCGCGATATGCCGGCACCTTTGGCAAGGTGCATGACTGGATCGGCGCCGGCGATATCTATCAGGCCAACCTGACCTTCCCGCTGCGCGCCGAGGCCCGGGGTGACCCGGCGGCGCTTTATGCCGCGCTCTGCGCCCGCCAGCCGGTGGCCCATGGCGCGCTGATCCTCGATCCCGGCCGGCCCGCGGTGCTGTCGCGCTCGCCCGAGCTGTTCTTTCGCACCGACGCCTCGGGCCGCATCGCCACCCGGCCGATGAAAGGCACGGCGCCGCGCGGCGCCACGCCGGCGCAGGACCGCGCGCTGCGCGACGCGCTGACCGGCGACGAAAAGACCCTGGCCGAAAATCTGATGATCGTGGACCTCCTGCGCAACGATCTGTCGCGGCTGGCAGAGCCGGGGACGGTCGCGGTGCCCGAGCTGTTCAAGATCGAGACCTATGCGACACTGCACCAGATGGTCAGCCAGATCGAGGCGCAGCTCCGCCCCGAGGTCACGCTGGCCGATATCTTCCGTGCGCTGTTTCCCTGCGGCTCGATCACCGGCGCGCCGAAGATCCGCGCCATGGAGATCATCCGCGCGCTGGAAGAGACCCCGCGCGAGATCTATTGCGGCGCCATCGGCTGGGCGGCGCCGGACGGGCGGGCCGAGTTCAACGTGGCGATCCGCACGCTGCTGGTCGAAGATGGCCAGGCGGTGTTCAATGTCGGCGGCGGTCTGGTCTGGGACAGCCGTGCCGAGCTGGAATACGAGGAAGCCCTGTGGA
This sequence comes from Marinovum sp. PR37, assembly GCF_028807375.1. NCBI lineage: Bacteria > Pseudomonadati > Pseudomonadota > Alphaproteobacteria > Rhodobacterales > Roseobacteraceae > Marinovum > Marinovum sp. PR37. The sequence goes on from NZ_JARAML010000017.1 coordinate 92,655, forward strand.
AAAGCCGTTTCGCGACGCCCCTGCCGGAACCCGTCTGATCGAGACCATGCTCTGGCAACCGGGCCAGGGCGTCGTCCTGGCCAAGCGCCACCGCGACCGCATGTGCCTGGCCGCAAAGGCGCTGGGATATCCGTTTGATCCCAAGGCATTCGACGCCGCACTTGACGCGATACCCGAAGCGGCGCCCATGCGCCTCCGGCTGACCCTCGACGCCACCGGCCGGCTGGAAGCGGGCCTTGCCCCCGCGCCGGCGCCGGCCGCAAGCTGGCGCATTGCCATCGCCCCCGACCGGCTCGACAGCGCCGATCCCTGGCGCGCGGTCAAATCCAGCAACCGCGCGCTCTACGACCGCGCCCGCGCGCTGTTGCCGCAGCATCTCGACGAGGCGATCTTCCTCAATCAGGGCGGACGGGTCTGCGAAGGCACGATCACCAACCTGATGATCGATGCCGGGCAGGGCGTCTGGATCACCCCGCCACTCTCCGACGGCGTGCTGCCCGGGGTGATGCGCGCCGAGCTGCTTGCCGGCGGTGGCCTGCGCGTCGCCGGCATCACCGAGGCCGATCTCCGTGCCGCCCCGCGCATCCGCCTCTGCAACGCCCTGCGGGGCGTGATCGAGGTGTCCGCCCTGACCGCCTGGCCCGGCTGATCTTCCTCTTGCCGAAAATACCCTCGGGGGAGGCCGGCGCAGCCGGCCGGGGGCAGCGCCCCCAAGCGCCCGCCCTCAGACCGACCGCATCAGCATGCCGAAGAGATCGCGCGGATCGTCGGGATCGGCCAGCAGGTCGAGATCGGCGTAATATTCCGTGCCCCGGATCCGGTCGCGCACGAAACGCAGGGCCGAGAAATCCTCGATCGCAAAGCCGACACTGTCGAACAGCGTCACCTGCTGGGCATCGCGGCGCCCCGGCGCGCTGCCGCTGACCACCTGCCAGAGCTCGGTGAACGGATGGTCCTCCGGCATCTGCTGCAATTCCCCCTCGATCCGGGTCTGTTCGGGATATTCCACGAACATCTCGGCCCGCGCGACGATGTCGCGGTGCAGCTCGGTCTTGCCCGGGCAATCGCCGCCGATGGCGTTGATATGCACCCCGGCGCCGACCATGTTGTCGGTCAGGATGGTGGCATTCTGCTTGTCGGCGGTGCAGGTGGTCAGGATCTGCGCCCCCTCGATCGCCTCTTCCGCCGTGTCGCAGCAGACAACGGTCAGCCCGTGGCCCGCCAGGTTGCGCGCCACCTTCTCGGTGGCCCGGCTGTCGATGTCGTAAAGCCGCACGCTGTCGATGCCCAGCAGCGCCTTCATCGCCAGGGTCTGAAATTCCGCCTGGGCGCCATTGCCGATCATCGCCATGCAGTGGGCGCCCCTGGGCGCCAGGTATTTCGCCGCCATCGCCGAGGTCGCGGCCGTGCGCATCGCGGTCAGCAGCGTCATCTCGGTCAGAAGCACCGGATAGCCGGTATAGACATCGGCCAACAAACCGAATGCGGTGACGGTTTGCAGCCCCTCTTTGGTGTTTTTGGGATGGCCGTTGACGTATTTGAAGCCATAGGCCTCGCCGTCCGAGGTCGGCATCAGCTCGATCACCCCGACCTCGGAATGCGAGGCGACGCGCGGCGTCTTGTCGAAGAGCTCCCAGCGGCGGAAATCGGCCTCGATATAGCCGGCCAGGTCGCGCAGCATCGCCTCGACGCCGATATGGTGGATCAGCCGCATCATGTGATCGACCGAGACAAAGGGCACCAGCGCCTTGTCCGACGGCGCGAGTTCGGCGGGTTTCAGCGGTTTCACAGGGGGCTCCATCAGATATAGGACCGGGTCGGCCGGTCAAAGACGCGCCGGCCCAACGCCGAGGCGGCCAGGTCGACCATCGCCTGGGCGGTGCGGCCGCGTTCGTCGAGAAAGGGGTTGAGTTCGACCATGTCCATCGAGGTCATTCGGCCGCTGTCACAGATCAGTTCCATCGCCAGATGGCCTTCGCGGATCGTCGCGCCGCCGGGCACGGTGGTGCCCACCGCCGGCGCGATCGAGGGATCGAGGAAATCCACGTCGAGCGAGACATGCAGCGCGCCATCGGCCGCCTCGACCCGGCTCAGAAAGGCCGAAAGCGGCGTGGCGATGCCGGTCTCGTCGATCTCGCGCATGTCGTGGTAATGGATGCCGCTGTCTTGCAGCATCGCGCGCTCCGCCGGATCGACCGAGCGCAGCCCGATGATGCAGATGTTCTCTTCCGGCACCGGCGCGGTCACCTTGGGAAAGCCGGGAAAGCCCTTGCGGCCGGTGGCATAGGCCAGCGGCGTGCCATGGAGATTGCCCGAAGTGGTGGTCTCGGCAGTGTGGAAATCGCTGTGCGCATCGAGCCAGAGCACGAATTGCGGCCGGCCTTTCGAGGCGGCATGCGCCGCCACGCCCGGCACGGTGCCGAGCGAGATCGCGTGATCGCCGCCGAGAAAGATCGGCAGCCCGCGCGCCATCGCCTGTTCCGCCTCGCGGATCAGCCGATAGGTCCAGGCGATGGTTTCCTGCGGCCTGTGCAGCCGGCCGCTGGCATCGTCGGGGCTGTGGCTGGCCGGTGTCAGGTTGCCGTCGTCCACCACCTTGAGGCCCAGATCGCGCAGCGCCCGCGCCAGGCCGGCGGTACGATAGGCATCCGGCCCCATGAGACAGCCGTCGCGGCGTTTGCCGCTGTCCATTGGCGCGCCGATCAAAAGACAGGTTTTCGGTTTCATCCATCGCTCCCGGTGACTTGATCCACAGACACTATGACGGATAGAACGGACGGAGTGCAGCGCTCAAACTGCCCGGTTCGGGGGTTGATTTGACAGATCGACGGGAGAATTGACCGAAATGGATATAACCGATCAGCGGCTTATCGCGGCGTTGCGTCATGACGCCCGGGCCTCGCTCTCCGATCTGGCGGCGCGTCTCGGGCTGTCGCGTACCACCGTGCGCGCCCGGATCGAGCGGCTTCAGGCCCGCGGCGAGATCCTCGGCTTTACCGTGGTGCTCAAGGGGGATGCGGCGCGCGACCCGGTGCGCGGGCTGATGATGATCGGCATCGAGGGGCGCGGCACCGATCGTATCCTGCGCCAGCTTCAGGGGCTGACCGAGGTGCGGGCGTTGCATTCCACCAATGGCCGCTGGGACGTGATCGCCGAAATCGGCACCGAGACGCTCGAGGCCTTCGATGCGGTGCTGGCGCAGATTCGCCGGTTCGACGGCGTGGCCCGGTCAGAGACCAGCCTGCTGCTTTCGACGCGCAAATCCGGCTGAGGCGGCCGGTCCGATCGTCAGGCGGCGGCGCGCGCCGCCTTGAGCCAGACCAGAACCAGCAGCGCCGAGAACAAGGCGTTCCAATTGGCCATGGTCAGCCCGAACAGGAAAGGCGTGAAGCTATCGCAGAGCACCAGCGCCGGCGCCTCTGAACCGCCCGGCAGCAGATCGCCGCCGGTGAGGCTGCCAAGGTCTTCGCCGCTGCCGGTGCAGCTTGCCGGGCCTTGCCACCACTTGCGCTCGACGCCGCTGTGAAAGACGGCGATCCCGGCGGTGGTTGCCGCCGCCAGCGCCCCCAGAAGCGGCAGCAGGCGGCCGGGCAGGGCCAGCGCCAAGGCGCCGATCAGGACGGCGGCGGCATGCGGCCAGCGCTGCCAGAGGCACATGGCGCAGGGCGCCCAGCCCAGCGCCTGAAACAGGAAGGCCCCGGCCAGAAGCAGGAACGAGCCGCCGGCGGCGAGCAGAACAAGCGAAGTGCGGGTCATCAGAGATACCTCACTAGGACGAAGCCACCGATCAGGGTGACCATGAAGGCGCTGAGCGCGAGACCCAGCCGCCGTTCGATGAAATCGCGGATCGGAGCGCCGCAGAAATAGAGCAGCCCGGCGACCAGGAAGAAGCGGATGCCGCGGGCGATGACCGAAGTGACGAGGAAGGTCATCAGGGGCATGCCGGTCCAGCCCGACATGATGGTGATGACCTTGTAGGGAAACGGCGTGATCCCGGCAATCAGCACCGCCCAGAAGCCGAAATCGTTGAACCGGGTGTTGAAGGCCGCCATGGCGTCGCCCTTGCCCAGCGCCTCGAGGATCGGCTGGCCCAGCGCCTCGTAGAAAAAGGCGCCGATGGCATAGCCCAGAAGCCCGCCCAGCACCGAAGACACCAGCGCCACCAACGCGATCAGCCAGGCCCGCGACGGCCGTGCGATGATCATCGGAATCATCAGCACATCCGGCGGTATCGGAAAGACCGAACTTTCCACAAAGGACACGACGGCGAGCACCCAGAGGGCATTCGGATGTTCGGCCATGGCCAGGGTGCGGGTATAAAGCCTGTGCAGCATGCCAGCCTCAGAGCATGCGGCGCGGGCCGGGTCAAGAGCCCACAAAACCGCGATTTCCCCTCTGGACGCCCGCCGCGCGGGGCGATATGCGAGGGGAGCGTGCCCAAGTGGCGGAATGGTAGACGCAGGGGATTCAAAATCCCCCGGCTTAGCGGCCTTGTCGGTTCGAGTCCGACCTTGGGTACCATCTCATTCCAGTCAATCCGGTGCCGCGGCCGCGAATGCCGCGCGTTTTGCGGCTATTCGCTCCGGCAGATCAGGATGTCATCCGGGGGGGGCGGTCCCGGCTTCGGGATCCAGCACCGCGCGCAACTCTTTCTGGTTGCGGTATCCGATCAGGATACCGGCCTTGGCCTCGCCAAGGCTGGCGTTGCGAATTGCGCCGGGACCGGTCGAAGAACATGCTTTCGAGCCGCACCAGCACCTGCGCATGGGCCGGATCGCCGCTCAGAGCGGCAAGCTCGTCGGGATCGGTCTCGAGATCGAGAAGCATCGGCCGGACGCCTTCGGCAAAGATGTATTTTCACCGGCTGTCAAAGATCATCGTCAGCCGGGCGTGTTCGGCTGCAAGGCGTGGCCTTCGAGGATATGCGGCACCGCGGCGCCGCCAAAAAAATCTATCGGCCTCGGGGCTGGGGGCCACGATGATCAGCGGCCCCCGCGCCGAGGCGGCGTGAACCAGCTCTTTCTCGCCCAGCGAGTGATCGCCGAGATAATTGCCATGGTCCGAGGTGAAGATGATCATCGTGTCATCGGCGATGCCCTGATCCTCGACAAAGGCCATCAGCCGGCCGATCTGGTCGTCGCGCTGCTTGATGAGGCCCATACAGGCGGTCAGCACCCGGGTCCTGGCGGTGTCGTCGCAGAACGCCTGCGACATTCGTGCCTGCATGAAGGCGCCATCGACCGGATGCGGATCGGCCTTTTCCGCGGCGCGCACCATCGGCGCGTCATATGTGGAACACGGCTGACCGGGCGCAGCCGGTCAGTCGGGCGTGTCCAGTTGCGACCGCATCGGCGCCAGCGGGTCGTCGTCCAGAACGGCGTGCAGCTTTTCGGCGATCTCGATGCACATGGCATGCTCTTCCGCGCTCAGCGCCTGAACCAGCCGGTCTTCGAACTCCAGCGCGGCCGGCAGGATTTCCCCCAGCACGGTCTGGCCTTTCTCGGTCAGCGAGATCTCGACCAGGCGGCTGTCCTGCTTGCCGGTGACCTTGCGCACCATCCCCGCGGCCTGAAGTTTCGCCACGGTGCGGCTGACCCTGGGTTTCTCGAGATTGGCATAGCTGTGGATCTCGCGGACCGAGGCCTGCTTGCTGCGCGCCAGATGCACGAGCACGCGCCATTCCGGCACCGAAATGCCGTGCGATCGACCATATTCCAATGCCAGACGCCGGCTGATCCGCTCGGACAGGATGGCGAGGCGGTAGGGAAGAAAGGTCGAAAGGTCAAAAGACTCCATGGGCATGGTCCAGCTTCAGGGTTGTTTCATGTGCAATGATATTGACATTCGTTTCGATTGCAACGATAAAGAATTTGTTTCGGCTGCAACGATTCATCCGGGGCATTGTTCCGGCACGACATCGGCAGACCAGAGGTTCAAGGAGAGAGACATGGCCAAGGCATTCGCGTCCCAGGGCGACACCAGCGAAAAGGAGATTTCCTTTACCGAGATCGGCGAGGGGCTCTTTGCCTTTACCGCCGAGGGCGATCCGAACTCGGGTGTGATCATCGGCGACGACAGCGTGATGATCGTCGAGGCCCAGGCCACGCCGCGGCTGGCCAACAAGGTGATTGATTGCGTGCGCTCGGTCACCGACAAGCCGATCACCCATGTGGTGATGACGCATTATCACGCGGTTCGGGTGCTTGGCGCCTCGGCTTTCGATGCGCAGCAGGTCATCATGTCCGACAAGGCCCGCGCCATGGTGGTGGAACGCGGGCAAGAGGACTGGGACAGCGAATTCCAGCGCTTCCCGCGCCTGTTCGAGGGACATGAGAGCATTCCCGGCCTGACCTGGCCCACCACCACCTTCAACGACCAGATGACCGTCTACCTCGGCAACCGCAAGGTCGAGATCAAGCAGATCGGCCGCGCCCATACCGCCGGCGACAGTGTGATCTGGGTGCCGGACGCGCAATGCATGTTCACCGGCGACATCGTCGAGGACCACTCGGCCTGCTATTGCGGCGACGGCCATTTCGAGGATTGGGGCGGCACGCTGGACGCGGTCAAGGCCTATGATCCGCAAAGCATCGCCCCGGGCCGTGGCGCTGCGCTGATCGGGCGCGAGGCGGTGGAGTCCGCCATCGCCTCGACCCGCGATTTCGTCGAGTCCACCTATCTGCCGGCCAAACAGGTCGCGGCCCGGGGCGGCAGCCTCAAGGACGCCTGGGATGCGGTGCGCGAGGCCTGCGACCCGAAGTTCAAGGACTATGCGATCTACGAGCATTGCCTGCCGTTCAACGTCTCGCGCGCATATGACGAGGCCCGCGGAATCGACACGCCGCGGATCTGGACCGCCGAGCGCGACGTCGCGATGTGGGAAGCGCTGCAAGACTGACCGGCAGCGCGGTGCCGCCCGGCAATGCCCGACAGACCGGCGGGCGGCACCGCAAGACACCTCTTGCGGAGGAGACGAGAGACATGTTCGACGACAGATACACCGTGGCCCACAAGATCTATCCCTATGAAAGATCGCCTGATCAGGACAAGGCAAGCGCGGTGCGCCACCCGGTGGTGATTGTGGGCGGCGGCCCGGTGGGCATCGCCACGGCACTCGACCTCGGCCAGCAGGGCGTGCCGGTGCTGGTGCTCGACGATCACGAAGGCATCGGCCAGGGCAGCCGCGCGATCTGTTTTTCCAAGCGCAGCCTGGAAATTGCCGATCGCTATGGCTGTGCCGGGCCGATGATCGACAAGGGGGTGGTCTGGAACCTCGGCAAGGTCTTTCACCGCGATGAGAAGGTGTTCGAATTCAATCTCTTGCCCGAGGAAGGCCACAAGTATCCGGCCTTCATCAACCTTCAGCAGCCCTATTTCGAGCGGTTCATGGTCGACCGGTTGCGGCAGTTGCAGGCCGCGGGTGCGCCGATCCAGCTGCGTGGCAAGAACCGGGTCGACGAGATCGAGGTGCATGACGATCATGTGGTGCTGGAGGTGATGACGCCGGACGGCCCCTACAGTCTCGAAGCCGATTGGCTGGTGGCCTGCGACGGCGCCAATTCGCCGCTGCGCACCCGACTGGGCCATGAGTTCACCGGCAAGGTCTTTCAGGACAGCTTCCTGATTGCCGATATCCGCATGACCGGCGACACCGAGTTTCCGACCGAACGCTGGTTCTGGTTCGAGCCGTCGCACGGGCAGGGCGCCTCGACCCTGCTGCACAAGCAGCCCGACGGTGTCTGGCGCGTCGATTTCCAGATCGGCTGGGACATCGACCGCAAGGAAGAGATGAAGGAGGACAACATCCGCCGCCGTCTCGATGCCTTTCTCGGCCCGGTCCGCTACGAGATCGTCTGGTCTTCGATCTACACCTTTCAGAGCAAGCGGATGGCGCGTTTTCGCCACGGGCCGGTGATCTTTGCCGGCGATGCGGCGCATCAGGTCTCGCCCTTTGGCGCGCGGGGCGCGAATTCGGGCATGCAGGACGCCGACAATCTCGGCTGGAAGCTGGGGCTGGTGGTGCAGGGCAAGGCGCCGGCCAAACTGCTCGACAGCTATTCGGATGAACGGGTGCACGGGGCCGACGAAAACATCCTGAATTCCACCCGCTCGACCGATTTCATCACCCCGAAATCCGAGATCAGCAAGATATTCCGCGATGCGGTGCTGGGGCTTGCGCGGACGGTGGCATTTGCCCGGCCGCTGGTGAATTCCGGTCGCCTGTCAGTGCCCTGCGTCTATGACGGGCTGTCACTGAACGGCCCCGACGCCCTGACCGGCGGCCCCGCGCGCACCCGCGTCGGCGCGCCGATGGTCGATGCGCCGGCGGGCGATGACTGGCTGCTGGGGCTGCTGGGGGGCGACTTCCGGCTAATGACCATCGATGCCGAGGCGCCGGAGCGCCTGGAGGTTGACAGGATTACCGTGACCCGCGTGGCGCTCTCGGCCAAGGGCAACCCCGATCTGGCGGCGCGCTATCTGGGCGATGCCACGTCGGCGGTCTACCTGATGCGGCCCGATCAACATGTCGCCGCGCGCTGGCCAGGGTTCGATGCGGCCGAGGTGACGCGCGCCCTGAAGATCGCAACCAGACGCGCCTGAGGAGAGACGATGATGACCCCCCTGAACACCGAGCCCAACATTGCCAACCCGGATGACTTCTATGCCAGGCTTCTGGCCGCGCATGAGGGTCGGAGCAAAGCGGAAAGCGACGCGCTGAACGCCCGGTTGGTGCTGATCCTGTGCAACCATATCGGCGATACGGACGTGCTGGGCCAGGCAATCGATCTGGCCGCCGAGGGCTGATCGGCCCCCGGCGCGCGCCGGCGGTTCAGAGCGTGACCACCGGGGCAAACCCGCCATAGATCAACCGCGTGCCGTCGAAGGGCATCGGGTTCTTTTCCGGGTCCATACGCGGATCGGCGGTGTCGGGATTCTCCATCCACTCGGTCATGGTCTTCATCGCCCGGTCGCGGGTCGGCTTGTCGGGCCATTCGATCCAGGAAAAGACCACGGTTTCCTCCGGCTCGGCCTTCACCGCCCCGCGGAAATCGGTGACCTTGCCCTCCGGCACGTCATCACCCCAGCATTCGACCACGCGGATTGCGCCCAGATCGATGAACACGCTGTCGGCGTGTTGCGCATGGTCGATGAACTTCTGCTTGTTGGCGGTGGGCACCGCGATCACGAATCCGTCGATATAACTCATTTTCTCTCTCCTCATTAAAGCTGGTCACTCACCCTCGGCCGCGGCTTCGAGGGCCGCGATATCGATCTTGCGCATGGTCATCATTGCCTCGAAGGCGCGGGCGGCCTTGTCGCTGTCGGCGCTGGTGGTCAGCTCGAGCAGCACCCTGGGGGTGATCTGCCAGGAAAAGCCCCAGCGATCCTTGCACCAGCCGCAGGCGCTTTCCTGGCCACCATTGCCGACAATGGCGGCCCAGTACCGGTCGGTCTCCTCCTGGTTCTCGGTCACCACCATGAAGCTGACCGCCTCGTCGGGGGTGAAGTTCGGACCGCCGTTCAGCCCGACGAACTTCCGCCCCAGAACGGTGAATGTCACCGTCAGCTCGCTGCCCTTGGTGCCGCCGGGAAAATCGGCCGGCGCGGTGTTCACCCGGTCGACATGGCTGTCCGGGAAGGTCGCGGCATAGAAGTCGGCGGCCTTGCCGGCCTCGCCATGGTCAAACCAAATGCAGGTGACGAGATCGGTCATGACGGCATCCCCTGGGCCTTGGCCCCTTCAAAGCTGAGCATCCAGGGCGTGCCGTATCTGTCGGTGAACATGGCAAACCGCTCGGCCCAGAAGGTCTCGGCCGGCTCCATCGCCACCGCGCGCGCGTCCTGCGCCAGGGCGGCATGGATCCGGTCGAACTCCTCCCGCGAACTTGGCGCGATGGAGATGCGAAAGCCGGCGGGGGTGTCGTAGAACTCGTCGGTGTTGTCCGACGCCATGACCACGGCCTGACCCAGTGCCATGCTCATATGCATGATCATGTCGTCGCCGCCGGGCATGCGGCTCTCGGGATCGGGGGTGTCGGCATTGCGAAACACGGTCTTGATCTCGCCGCCCAACACGTCGGCATAATGGGTCATCGCCTGAAGGCAATCGCCCTTGAAGAAAAGATAGATCGTCGGGTCCATCAGAAGGTCTCCTTTCGCGGGTCAGTCGGTTTCCGGGGCAGTCGTCGTTTGTCGTGCCGTGCCGCCGGTCCTGCCGGTGCCGGCAATGATCAGGCCGACGCGCGGTGCCGCATCCGGGCACGGGCAAACCCGGGGACGGCCGGCGCCTCCGGGGCGGGCGGTCTGGCCATACTGCCGAGACTACAGCAACCGGCCGCCCGGCCTGTCAAGCGCGGGGCGATGGTTGGGCCGGTTGTCGCCTGATCGCTTTGGCCAATGCCGGTCAGGCAGGGGCAGGCGCCCCGGTCCTCTGTCGCCGAAGCTTCGGGCGCACGCCATCTGTGGCAGATATGCCTCGGCTATGTATCATGTCGTCACGGCCCGCCGTTCCGGTCATCCGGCGGCAAAAGACGCCGCGGCCCAGCCCGTGCGGGCCCTTGTTGCCGCGTGTCGGAATGCAGGACGTGTCAAGTATACAATACGTTACATTCCTCGCGTGGTTGTAACCTTGCCCCCCGGCGTATCGGGGGTATCTAGAGGCTCAAGAATGGCAATCTGGCAAGGAGCAGAATGATGTCCTCAAACGGCTCGAACACCTGGAACCGGCGCGGGGTAATCGCCGGCGCGGCGGCGCTGATCGCGGCGCCTGCGGTGCTGCGCGCGCAGGCGGCGGGGCAGGCGGATGGCGTGCGCCGCAATATCTCGTCGTTCCAGACCCATGACTGGCGCGATCATTTCGACCGGCTGGGCAAGGGCATCATTATCGCCGACACCAATTCGCGGATGCTGCAACATTGGACGTCGGACGGTGAGGTGCGGATTTATCCCACCTCGGTGCCGATCTCGGAAGAACTGACCAAGCGCGGCTATACCGAGGTGATCGAGAAAAAGGAAATGCCGGGCTGGGGCCCGACGCCCTCGATGCGCGAGCGCGACCCGACGCTGCCGGCCTATGTCAAGGGCGGCGATCCGCGCAACCCGCTGGGCACGCGGGCGCTGTACCTGTCCTGGACCTATTACCGCATCCACGGCACCCAGGATACGCGCAAGATCGGGCGGCGCTCCTCCAGCGGCTGCATCGGGCTCTACAATCCGCAGATCGAAGAGGTCTATGACCGGGCGCCGGTGGGCACGCAGGTCAAGCTGATCTGACGACCAGGGGCGCGCGACCGCCCTGAATCAAGAAACCATGGAAAAGGCCGGCCAGGATGTGCCGGCCTTTTCCGATTTGAAGGTCACGCCGCGGCGCGTGCGGCGCGGTGGTTGCGTGCCATGCGGGTGAGCAGGTTGAAGGCTTGCAGCGTCGCGCCGACATTGGCCTGCCGCTGGCCAGCGATGTCGAAGGCGGTGCCATGGGCCGGCGTGGCCACCGGGATCGGCAAGCCGCCCGCCACGGTCACGCCCCGATCGAACCCCATCAGCTTGATCGCGATCTGTCCCTGGTCGTGGTACATGGTGACCACGGCATCGACCTCGCCGCGTTGCGCCTTGAGGAATACCGTGTCCGAGGGCCAGGGGCCGGTGACATTTTTCTGCCGGGCCCGGGCGGCGTCGATCGCGGGTTGCAGGACGTCGATCTCCTCGCGACCGAATTTGCCATTGTCGCCGGCGTGGGGGTTGAGCGCGGCCACGGCGATATGCGGCCGGGTGTTGCCGGCGCGTTTCAGCGTGTCTTCGGCCAGGCCGATGGCCTTTTCCACCGCTTCGGTGGTGATCCGCTCGGCCACGTCGCGCAGGCCAATGTGGCTGGTGACGCGGGTGGTCATCAGATCCCCCAACACGTTGATTTCGCTGTGATATCCGTCAAACCCGATGTAGCGCGCCATGTAGCGGTGCTCATCCTCGGCGTCGAGGCCGGCGCTGGTCAGCGCCGCCTTGTTGAAGGGGCCGAAAAGCACGCCGTCGACCTTGTTTGCCAGCGCCAGATCGAGCGCCTTGTCGAGACAGCGCAGGCTGCATCTTCCGCCCGCTTGCGTCACCTCGGCAATCCGCACCTCGTCGGGTGTGATGGTTTGCATCGGCAGCCAGGCCAGCCCCTCCTGCGAGCCGATCTCGGTCTCGCCGGTTTCGATCAGATCCAGCGGAAGCCCTGCCTGTTCGGCGCCTTGTTGCCAGACATGGGCATCGCCGATCAGCAGGATCTCGGCGGCCGTGCGCACGCCGTCCTCGTTCAGCAAGCGGGCGATCAGTTCCGGCCCGATGCCCGAGGGGTCGCCGGGAATGATGGCGATGCGTGGTTTCGGATCGGTCATTGAATGAACCCCGTAAGAGCGAGTGACACCTGCGGCACATAGGTGACCAGCAGAAGGATGAAGGCGAGCACGCCGATGAAGGGCAGATTGGTGCGCGAGGTTTCCCAGATGCCCGCCTTGGCGATCGAGCACGATGTGATCAGCACCGAGGCCACGGGCGGCGTCTGTTGTCCGATGGCGAGGTTGAGCGTCACCATGATGCCGAAGTGGATCGGATCGATGCCCACTGCATTGACCAGCGGCATGACCACCGGCACCACCAGGATGATTGCCGCGGCTCCGTGCAGAAACATGCCCAGCACCAGCAGCAGCAGGTTCAGAAGCGCCAGCACGATCAGCGGATTGGTGGTCAGTTCGGTGATCTGCTGCGCCAGTTGCTGCGGCACCTGCGCCTGGGTCAGAAACAGCCCCAGCGCGGCCGAGGTGGCGACCAGCAACATGACCACGCCGGTCTGGCTGACCCCTTCGAGCATCACCTTGCGCAGGCGCGACACATCCAGATCGCGGTAGATGAAGATGCCGATCACCAGCGCCGCCAACACCGCCAGCCCGGCGCCTTCGGTCGCCGTCACTAGGCCGGAAAAGATACCGCCCAGGATGATGACCGGCATCATCAGCGCCCAGAGCGCCTCTTTGAACGAGCGCCAGACGTGGCCGAGGTCGAACCCTTCGGCGCGGGGCAGGTCGTAGCGCACGGCCATGATGTAGGTGACGGTCATCAACAGCACGCCGCCCAGCACACCCGGCACGACACCGGCGATGAAGAGCTTGAGCACCGAGGTCTCGGCGATCGCGCCGTAGAGGATCATCGGGATCGACGGCGGGATGATGATCGCGAGCGAGGCCGAGGACGAGGTGATGGCCGCGGCCAGGGTGCGGGAATAGCCGCGTTTCTTCATCTCGGGGATCAGAACGGTGCCGGTGGCGGCCACATCGGCGACGGCCGAGCCCGAGATCTCGGCAAAGACCATCGAGACGCCGATGTTCACCATGCCCAGCCCGCCGCGGACAAAGCCGATCAGCGCGGTGACGAAGTTGATCAGGCGCACGGAAATGCCCGAGGTGTTCATCAGGTTGCCCGCGAGGATGAACAGCGGAATGGCGATCAGCGGAAACGACGTTGTGCCGGAGTAGAGCGCGATGGCCATATCATACAGCGTGGCGCCGCCGGGAGTGAGCAGGAGGCCGCCCAGGGCGACAATGCCGATGGCAACGGCAATCGGCACGTTGATCAGGATTAGCCCGATCAGCGAAACCGTGGTGGCAAGAAGGATCATTTCGTCGTGTCCTTTCCGGACATTTTCTCGTTTTCGCGTTCGGCCTCGGCGATGGCCTGTTCAATCTCGGCGTGTTCGGCATCGATCCCCGAGGCGGCAAAGCGCAGCGCGCGCGGCATGGTCAGCAGGGTGCCGAGGATCATCAGCACGGCGGTGATCGGAATCACCGATTGCACGATGTCGAGCGTCATCCAGCGGATCGAGAGCAGCGAATCCCACTTCGCCACCGCCAGAACCGCATTGCCGTACCAGGCGACCACCGCGAAAAAGCCGATCACCAGCACCTCGGACAGCCGCGCCAGGGCCACGGCGGCCCGTTTCGGCAGCGCGGCGACAATGCCGCCAAAGCTCATGTGGTGGCGCAGGAACAGCGCATAGGTCGCGCCGAAATAGGTCAGCCAGGCCAGGAGAACGCTGGCGATCTCGTCATACCAGGACGGCGACGACCCGAGATACCGCATGGTGGTGGAATAGATCACCGCCACGGCCAGCGTGACGAGCAGGGCCAGGCAGATAGTTTCGATGATCCAGAGGATCACCTTTTCGAATTTCGCGACCATCGCGCAAATTCCCCTCAAGTCAAAAGCCGTCGGCCGGGGGGACCCGGCCGACGCTGTTGCGGTTGATCAGTTGGCCAGAGCCTGGGCGCTGTTCACCAGTTCGGCACCGCCCTCGACCTTGTTGGCAAAGGCCTCGTAGATCGGCGCCGAGGCCGCGATAAAAGCTTTCTTGTCCGCGACATTGACTTCCATGCCGGCTTCCTTGACCTTGTCGACCAAGGCATTGTCGGCGGCTTCGCCCTGGGCCAGAGACCAGTCCTGCACTGTGGCGGCAACGCTGCTGACGGCGGATTTCACGTCGTCGGGCAGGGCGTTCCACGTTTGAAGCCCGGTGGTCAGATAGGTTGGCGAATAAACGTGGCCAGTCAGGCTCAGGTGTTTCTGCACCTCCTGGAAATTCGCCCCTGTGATGTTGGTCAGCGGGTTTTCCTGGCCGTCCATCGTGCCGGTCTGCAAGGCGACGAATACCTCGGAAAAGGACATCGGTGTCGGGTTTGCACCCCATTCCTTGAACATGGCAACCCGCCATTCCGAGGACGGCGTGCGGATCTTCAGCCCGTCGAGATCGGCCGGCGTGTTGATCGGGCGCGAGTTGTTGGTGATCTGGCGGAAGCCGTTTTCCCAGGTCGACAGCACCTTGAGCCCGGCGTCTTCGGCCTTGGGCGCAAGCTGTTTCTGCACGATCTCGGCATCGATCGCCTTGAGATGCGTGCGATCCTGCACCAGGAACGGCATGTCGAACAGGGCGAATTCCGGCGCGACGTTGGTCATGATCGAGGAGACCAGTGTGAACTGCACTGTGCCCAGCCGCAGCTTCTGCATCAGCTCCTTTTCATCGCCAAGCTGGCCGTCGGCATAGAATTCGACGCTATGGGCATCCCCGAGCTCGGCCCGGAGGTCTTCGGCGAACTTGGCGGCGCTGCGTCCCTGAAGGCTGTTCGAGGCGGCACCCACCGCGACGATATAGGTCTCGGCGGCCACCGGGGCGCCGGCCAGCGCCGCAACACAGGCCATCAGGCTGGCAGTTATGCCGGTTCTGAGAATTTTCATTGATTGGTCTCCTCTCCCTTGCGGACAGCAAATCGCATATCCGTCCAATGTATTTTGTATACATGTCGCAAGTATGGACGAACAGGTTTTTTTTGGATAATATGAATCTGCCGCAAATTGCCGCGAATATTGCAGTTGAATCAAAGGACTAGTGGATGGGTTCCTCGCTTGCCATCACCAATCGCTCTCTCCATGACCAGGTCGTGAGCAAGGTGCGCGATCTGATTATTGAAGGAACATTGGAGCCGGGGAGCCGAATCGACGAGGCGCGTCTCATCGACGAGCTGGGGGTCTCTCGCACACCGTTCCGCGAGGCGTTGCGCACGCTTGCCGCCGAGGGGCTGGTGATAGTGCGGCCCTCGAAAGGCAGTATCGTGCGCAAGCTGACGCCGGATGACGTGTTTTCCATGCTCGAGGTGCTGGGCAATCTCGAAAAGCTGGCCGGCGAACTGGCCTGTGAACGGGCGAGCGACCCGGAAATCTCGGCCCTGATCGAACTTCATAACCGGATGATGGAATGTTACCGCACCGGCGAGCGGTTGCCCTATTACAAGCTGAACCAGGAATTTCACGCGCGGCTGGCGGAATTGTCGAAGAACGAAACGCTGGTGGAGATGCAGGCCAATATCCAGGCCCGGCTCAAGCGGATTCGTTACATCGGCAATCAGAAACCCGATTCCTGGTCCGGCGCGGTCGCCGATCACGAGGACATGGTGCGCGCGCTGAAGGACAGGGACGGGCCGCGCCTCGGCGAGACCATGGCGAGCCACCTCAAAAAGACCTGGGATCGGGTCAAGGACAGCATCTAGCATGACTCCCGGGGCAAAGGCGGCACCGCGAAGGGTTGGAACAGGCAAGGCGATGCAGCGATGGTCAATCTGACGGCATGACGGTATTTTCTCGAGGTCGTTCGGCTGGGGTCGATCCGGCTTGCGGCCGATCGGCTGCATGTTTCGCCGTCGGCGATCAGCCGGCAATTGGCCAAGCTCGAACGCGAATTCGATGGCCAACTGGTGGAGCGGCGCGCCAATGGGGTCGAGCTGACCGAGGCCGGCAAGGTCGCGGCCGAGCATTTCGCGGCAATCTTTGACCAGGTGGATCTGGTCAAGGGCGAAATCTCGGATCTGCTGAAGCTGAAGGCCGGCAGCGTCTCGATCGCCACCGTCGAGGGGATCTCCGATCCCTTCCTCTCGGAACAGATCCAGGCGTTTCGCCAGAAGTTTCCGGCAATCGATTTCCGGGTACGGATCCGCGGGCGCGAGCGGGTATTGGAGGCGCTGGAACAGCATCTTTGCCAGGTCGGCTTTGTCTACGACCATTTTACGCACCCGATGATCGAGATTGTCGGGCAGTGGCAGCAGCCGCTGCTGGCGCTGGCGCCGCCATCGCATCCGCTGGCCGACGGGCGGCGGCTGCACCTGGGCGATCTGGTCGAGGCGGCCTGCGTGCTGCCCGATGACAGTTTCGGCATCCATCACCTGATCAACCGCGCCTTTCGCAAGATCGCGGCGCGCCCGAAACCGATCATGGTGGCGGATCAGCTGCATTTCCTGATCCGGCACGCCGTCCACACCACGTCGATTGTCTATGTGCCCTTGCAGGCCGCCCTGCGCGAGGTCGAGGCCGGCGAACTGGTGCCGCTGAACCTCGACTGCAAGGATTTCGACCACCGGTTCATCTATGCCATCGTGCGCCGCGACCAGCGCCGATCACCGGCTTGCGAGGCCTTTATCAATGCGCTGGTGTCCAATTTCCCGAAAAGCGAGAAACTGGACGCCAGGATATTGAAACGTCTGCGCGGGGCTCAGGCGTGAAGTTCGATCGTGATGTCGGCCTCGACCGGGGCGTTCAGGCCAAGCTCGTGCTGGGTCAGCGCGGCGCGGGCGTGTTTTCCGTTTTCCTCGCCCCATAGCGCGACAAAAAGGTCCGATGCGCCGTTCAGCACCCGATGCGGCTCGGTGAAGCCGGGGGCGCAGGAGATATAGCCGATCTGTCAATCGGCATCCAATTGTGGGTCCGACTCAATTTCTGTGGTGCCATCATGCCGAATGTTG